>NZ_LR134338.1:1310000-1610000 GCF_900637055.1 Brevibacillus brevis | reverse complement strand
TCGCCCTCTCTCGTGCGGAGGCAGCCCGTGTCGCTTCGTATAGCGCAGACGATCCTGAAATGTTGCGGTACTTAAAGGGAGAAGCGCTCACGCGTGATGGTGACAGCGGCTGGACGCTGGTTACTGTAGGTGGATTCTCCATCGGTTGGGGCAAGCAATCAGAGGGGCAACTCAAAAATCATTATCCAAAAGGTCTACGCTGGTTGTAAAATGCATCAAAAATAAAAAAAGCTCACAAAGCTACACGAAATGCATTCGTGACTGCTTGTGGGCTTTTCTCTTTTTTCTCATGATCGCCCTCTGCGGGACGGATTGTCTACTACGGTCAAAGAGCCATTTCTTATATAACGCAATATTTTTGAAACAGATATCCCTGTTGCATTGGCAATTTGCATCGCATTCGAATTCGGATAAGTTCTCACGTAATTGCGAATCATCTGGTAGTCTTGTATTTCGTTTTCTCCGCAAACCTGGCAACTGTACTCTCCCCGGCCCATCGGACTGCCGCATTTCAAGCACGTATCCGTTGTCATCACTGGTTCTCCTCACACCCTGTACTAAGGTACTTTCACAAGAAAGGGTTCTATCTTCCTATCTATTACCCAAATCAAACGGGAGGAAAACACTAATTTCTATCGCAATTCTTGTATTCTATTAAAATTCGATGCAGTCAATCCAAACTCCTTTAAAATGCCAGTATGACGGCATCAGACAGCTTTTTGCAAAAGGACAATCGCAAACCCAATCAGAAAGACACCACTGAGCCCATGAAAAACGTTGAGCCATCCTGGGCGAAAAAATCGAGCCAAATATGATGCCAACAAAGCTACCAGCCCCAGGAACAATAAAGTCGATAACAGACAGCCTGTAGCAAACAAGAACAACTCCGTTGATTGAATAAGACTGCCAGATGCCAATAGTGAGCCAAATACACCCGCCCAAAACAGAACGGTCAGAGGATTCGCGAGCGTCAGAAGCACGCCTTGCCAAAAGTTGTTTCGACCCGATGGAGCATGCTGGACTGGTGCTTGTTTATGTTCTCCTCTGCCCTTTATGGCACGCAAAGTTTGAATCCCAAACCAAGTCAGAATCAGGGCTCCCATTATCAAAACCATCTGTTTGACCCATTGGATTTGCAACAGCAGCGATAGTCCCCCGATCGCCCCCACCATATAAACCGCATCTGCGAGTGCAACTCCCAGTACCATCATGAGTGCCTCTCCCAATCGCCGAGTCATCGAGCGATGCAACACTGCCAGACAAACCGGACCAACGGATAGCTGAAGCATCATCCCGAATAATAGACCGTTCCAGATCGCCATCAGGTTCACATCTCCTCTTTCATGGAAGACAGGACGATCATCGTATTCGTCTTGCTTACACCTTCTACTTGCTTCAAAGTTTCCGAGATGAATCGTTCCAGATCGGCCGTCCCTTTTACGGCAACCTTCAGGACATAATCGTAAGCTCCCGCAATATGATGGCATTCCAGCACACAGTCTGCCTGCATGACCGTTTCACGGAAGCCAGCGATATGCTCCGTTTTCTCGATTTGCACCATCACAAAGGCAATCAGGTGAAGCCCTAGCTGTTCCCGATCCAGCTTCACCGTGAACTGTTTGATGAGTCCTGTATCCTCCAGCTTGCGTATTCGTTCGGAGACCGCAGGCACGGACAAATGAACCTGCTTGCTGATGTCTGAGCTGGTGATTCGGGCATTTTCCCGCAATAAGCGGAGGATTTGTTCGTCAATCCGATCCATAGTGGTGCCCCTCCTTTTTATCATAATTATACCAATTTCTTTAGAATAAAAAGGAATTTGACACCATTACGGTAATTTTTAAAGAAACAATGCAGATTAACCTTTGTTTTTTCTGTAGCGCGAATGATCTTGGGGCGTTTTCCTAAAATAATGCTGCCGAGAGAGACGGGAAGGCATCATACGCCATCTTTCTACGCTGATAGCTGCTCCTTCTTTAGAGTAAACAAACGGATCGCGAGCAACAGTGACAGCAACGCAATAACAAATCCGTACCAGCCTAGATGCTCCACAGAGGAGTTGCTGATCACCAGTCCCCCAACCCATGATCCCAAAGCGAAGCCAAATTGAATAAAGGATGTATTGATGCTAAGCGCGATATCCGGCGAACGGGGCACCTGGGTAACCAGATATAGCTGTTGGGCCGGAGACGTTGCCCATGTGGCGAGCATCCATAGCATGATGATCACGATATGGGCAGTTATCACTCCATCCATGACCGAAAGCAAAAGCAGCATACTTGCCTGAAGGGAGAGGCCAACATAAATCGTAAATTTCGGCCCCTTGCGATCTGCGATAACTCCCCCAATTTTTGACCCCATAAAACTGCAAATGCCTGCAAGAAACAGAATCCCGGAAATCTCGGATGCCGAAAGCTCTGCCTGGGTTAGCAGGAAAGGCGCAATATAGGTAAACAATGTGGAATAAGCGCCGATGTACAACAGCGTGATAACAACCGCTGCCAGAATCTTTTTATTTTTTATGACAGCCAACTGTGCCCGCGGTGTTACAGCCTCCTGCGCTTTTATAGGCCGGACTTTTTTATAAATGACAAACAGCGGAACCAAGCTCAGCAGTCCAATAAAAATAAACAGCAGCCTCCAGCCAATCGCTTCACTTAAAAAAGTGCCAACCGGGAGGCCAAGTACAAGCGAGCTGCTCAATCCCATCAAAATGATGCCGATTGCTCGCCCACGATTGCCTTCTTCAACAAGCCGTGTAGATACCGCCATCGCAACAACAGTAGCAACTCCTCCACTGAGTCCTTGGATCATGCGTGTGACCAGCATCATCTCAAATGAAGGACTCACATAGACCAGCCAGTTGCTCAAAATAAAAATGCCAAGCATCATGAGCAATAATTTTTTTCGGTCAAGATGGATCGTAGCAGCGATGACAATGGGAGCCCCTACTGCCGCAGAAAGGGCAAATGCAGTGACAAGCAATCCGGCAGACGACGTCGTGACACCCAGATCAGCTGCCACCATTTGAATGATGCCGCTTATCAGATACTCCACCGTCCCAATCAGGAAAACGGCCAAAGCGAGAATATAGACAACCCATTTATTTCCCACGCTCACTTTGCCCCCTTGCTTCAATTGGAATCTGGATTTCTATGAGCTCAACCCCAGGTTCTTCTGATAAGGGAACATAGATTTCTCTGCCGGGCTGCTCGCTTCGAATACAGTAACCATGCTGTTCAATCCACGTAGCCAGGTCAAGGCAAGCTGATTCTTTAAAGGTCGAATCCGAACGGAATAGTAGCGTAGCCATTGTCTCGGCAGGCAAGAAGCTTTGTTCCATTTGCTCAGGCAGTTTGACAGATTCTGTTTTCATGGCGTAGCCCACCCCAAATTCGAAAAGCTGGTCCTTCGTTCCGGTTTCCTTCCATAGCACTGTTTTGGGGCCAGTCAAGGATGATTTCAGGCTGGCATCAAGCAAACTGTCGAATAGTTGAAACAGGCAAGGAATATCTTCAGCAGCACCCAGTGCTGAATAGGAAATCAAGTGCATGCCATCTACCTGCTTCAAAACGACCTCATGCTCCTTCTCGATCCTTCCCTCCCGTTCAACAAGCTGCACCCGTTCCTTAATACGGGCAAGCTTTGACATTTCCATCTCCAGCAGGGATTGGATTTCATTTTCTTTGAGTCTCAGCATGCCCCGAATTTGTTCGGCTGGTATATTCTCGTGAAGCAATTGCGCAATCTGCTGCAATGAGAACCCTAATTCTTTGAAGATGACAATTCGATTGATCTGCAAAAGCTGTTCGGCACAGTAATATCGGTACCCGGTCGTATCATCGATTTTTGCTGGTTTTAGAATCCCAATCTGATCATAATAGCGCAACGTCTGCAACGGTATTCTACTCAGTCGGGAAAACTCGCTGATTTTGAACAATTCCACACCTTCTCTCCCATTACTTCGATCTGAGTATAAACCTTCTAGTTGGGTATAAAGTCAAGAACTTCCTTTCATACACCAAAGGCGTTTCTACAAAAAAAACGCCCAGATCCTTTTCGAATCTGGGCAGCCTCTTCATTTCTTATCTTCCTCTTGATTTCCCGGCAGATTGATTAAACGGTCTTCCACCCTTGGCAGAACGAGCGGCTCCACCTTTTCCTGCTTTTTTGGCATCGGCTGGCTTCGCAGACTTACCCGCTTTGCGTGCCGCAATTGCTTCAGCCTTCTTGCGGTTTTTCTCGTACTGCGTTTGCAGTTCACCTAGCTCACGCGCCATCTTCTTTTTGTAGCCTGGCTTTACCTTCGTCTTTTTCTTCAAGGCTTCACGTACAGGGGCGAACTCTTTATCTTTTTCCTTTAGCTGCTCCTTCGCCTGTTGCGCACGCAGCTCGATGAAATGAGCTTCCCGTTCTTCTGCGCGCTGACGGCGTCCAGCATCCAGATGGCGTCCTGCCTGCAAAATTCTTTCTTCGATAGAAGCCTTCGTGGTTTTGGCAAAACGAGCCAACAGGTTTTTCTGACGCGGAGAAATGAGGGAGATCGCTTTCCCTTTTTGTCCCGCACGTCCCGTACGTCCAACGCGGTGGATGTAGCTGTCCACGTCATTCGGCAAATCGTAGTTGATGACATGCGTTACTCCTTCTACGTCGAGTCCGCGCGCCGCGATATCTGTGGCAATCAAGTATTGGAAGCGGATCTCGCGGAATTGCTTCATCAGCTGTTCCCGCTTGTTTTGGGACAAATCGCCGTACAGGGCTTTCGCCGACAGGCCATTTTCCTGCAAACGAGCAGTAAGCTGTTGCACACGTACTTGCGTATTCGCAAACACGATGGTCAAGTACGGCTGCTCTTGCTCCAGCACATCGACCAGTGCGTCCGTTTTATCGCTCTGGTTCACTACATAGTAAAATTGTTCAATACGCTCAACCGTTTTCTGCTTGCCTTCAATTTTGATATGAGGAGGCTGCTTCATGAAACGGTGCGCGAGTTTTTTCACCAGATCAGGCATCGTTGCCGAGAACAGCAGCACCTGACGTTGAGAAGGCGTGTGGACGATTACTTGTTCCACGTCCTCCAGGAAGCCCATTTCCATCATTTTATCTGCTTCATCCAGCACGAGCGTGGAAATGCGTCCGAAATGGAGCGAGCCGCGCTTCATATGATCCAACACGCGTCCTGGTGTACCTACAACTATATGAACCGTTTCTTTTAGCTTGCTCAGCTGCTTGTCGATATCCGTTCCACCGTGCAGGGAGAGTACATTCACATTCAGGTGTTTGCCCAGTTTTTCTACTTCTTTTGCAATCTGAATGGAAAGCTCACGTGTCGGGGTAAGGATGAGCGCTTGAATGTCGCGTTTTCCTTCTTCCAAAGCGTTGAGGATCGGCAGCATGAAGGCAGCTGTTTTTCCCGTACCGGTCTGAGCTTGTCCGATCAGATCTTTGCCTTCCATAATGAGAGGAATGGCTTCCTCTTGAATTTGTGTCGGTTCTTTATAATACAGGTCTTGAATCCCTTGCATCAACTCCGGACGAAAACCAAAAGACGCAAACGATTTTGCCATAACTTCCACTTCCTTTCACAAGCGATCCGATTCGCCACACCATGACTGCATGGACAGTGGATGCGATAAAACCGGCTCTCATCAATCAAAATTCATCCCAGGCAGGTTGTTGCCCTTGCGAAATCCTATCCTACCTATACTAAAGGAGTACTCTCGAAAAAACAACTAAACCGTTCAACTCCGGGTATTTTTCTTCGTGATTCGCGACGACGAAGCAAGCCAAGCTGAAATTTTTGCTTACATGATGTGACCATGTATCGATTTCGCTGATCTAATTACTGTCAATGTGAAAAACCAACACAGAAAGGAGTGAAAAAGGTGGAACTAAGAGAACAGGTTCTCCTGGCAAAGCAAGGAGATCGCGAAGCTTTTATCACTGTTGTCAAACACGTTGAGAGCTCCTTGTACCATACGGCTAAATCCATCCTGAAAAAGGAGGAAGATATAGCGGACGCTCTCCAGGAAACCATTTTGAAAGCTTATAAATCTCTGCATTCGCTTCGTGAGCCCCAATTTTTCAAAACATGGATGTTCCGAATTTTGATCAATGAATGCAATAAGATGTTAGCCAATCGCTCCCGTAACATTCCAATGGATGATTTCCCTGTCCAATTGTCACTCTCAGCTAACGACGAACATATTGACCTGCGGGACGCCGTTGAGAGATTGGATGAGCAGCAGCGCCTTGTTATTGTGCTTCATTATTTTGAAGACATGCCTTTAAGACAAGTAGCAGAGATACTGGACATTTCGGAGAGTGCCGCAAAAATGCGGCTCAGTCGGGCACGGAACAATTTGATGGAGAAATTAAACACATTTCGGGAAGGGAAGATACATTATGGATCAATCTAAATTCGATTTAGAACTAAAAGAGTACAATCGTACAAAGGATACGACGATGTCACCATTGGTGCGGGCTCGACTGGATGAAACATACGCCTCTCTCCCAGAAATGTCTCGCGAACGAAAAGTTCGACGATTACGTAAAGCACCCTATGTAGCGGCCGCCGCAGTCATTCTAGGTGCAACTGTTTTCACCTCCGGATTTATCTCGCCGGTCATGGCCCAGTCCATTAAGCAGATTCCATTCGTTGGGAGTCTCTTTACCTTGATCGAAGCGGACCTCGGCTTACGAGCTGCAGGCGAACAAGGTCTTTCTTCCAAGGTGAACAGGAGTATTTCTCATCAGGACATGAAGCTCGAGGTAACGGAGACGGTCTTCGACGGAACACGCGCTGTCTACCTACTCAGTGTAACGGCTCCAAACCTGAAAGACGGCATATTTGATACGGGAAAAGAGGTTATCAAACTTAGTGACGCTATCGAAAATGTCACTTTTACCATCGATGGAAAAGGTCAAGATGACCCAAGTAGTTTGGTAGCAGGCGGTGGTTTTTTCTCCTCAGCTGGCGAATCGCACCCAAACTTGCTTGTCTTCGAAGAAATTTTGAAGACACCTGACCACAATTCAACGAGCAAGATTCCAGATTCTTTCCATGCGGAAGTGGTTGTTAAGCTTGCTGGAATTGATCAAGCCTTCAAGCTGGACATTCCCTTCCAAAAAACAACGAACGACACCATCCAACTTAAACCGAATGTTGTTCAATCAATCGATGGGATTTCTTTCGAAGTATCCGAGGTCAATGTGACGCCAGTGACGACGCGCTTGTTGTATTCGCTCAAACTGGATGACAAGACATCAAATAAGTTCATCAGAGCTGCCCTGTTTGACGACCAAGGTCGTCAACTGACGTCCCTCCACGGAGAAGGAGAGCTTAAGGATAACACTCTCACATTTGACGCTCGCTATGCTTCTGCACAAGGACAGCCGAAGTATTTCATCATCAAGCCTTTTGTCGTAAAAGATCATTCCACTGAAACAGTCGCAGACGATCAGTTTATTAAGGGTCTGGAAATAAAGGTAGACCTCCCCGAGCAGAACAAGTAACAAAACGAAAAAGCCTCCCCAATGCAATCACATCTTGCATGGGGAGGCTTTTGCTTTCCTTTCCTTATCTGTCGATCAATTGTTGTACCGTTTCCTTATCGAGCTTCTTGATGACAGCTGTCAGCAGCTGGGCAGCCTGCTCGAAATCGCTTTTGGACATAATCGCATTATGGCTGTGGATATACCGTGTCGCAAAGCCGACGACAATTGACGGGCAGCCAATGCCGCTTGTATGGAATTTCGCTGCGTCTGTCCCGCCTCCTGCGAGTGCATCCACCTGGATATTGATGTCGAGCTCCTCTGCTGTGTCGAATACGAGATCGCGCAATCCGGTATGCGGAATCATCGTGGCATCAAATAACATGACGAGCGGACCGTCCCCCACATTGCAGGTCATCGGGTACGATTCATTTCCAGGTGTGTCATATGCGAGTCCAACATCAACAGCAAAAGCAATATCTGGTTCAACCAAATTCGCTACTGTGCCAGCACCCCGAGTCCCGACTTCTTCCTGCACGGTTGCACCGGCGTATACCACATTCGGATGCTCTTCCGTCTGCAATCGTTTCAGCACCTCGATTGCCAGTGCACACCCCGCTCGATTATCGAGCGCTTTTGCAACCCACAGCTCTCCGTCGCGCATCGTCGCAAAATCACTGTCAGGGACAATCCAATCACCAGGGCGAACACCCATTTCCTTCGCATCTGCTTCATCTTTCGCCCCGATGTCAATGTACAAATCCTTGAGCTTCATGACTTTTTCCCGCTCTTCTTTTTCCAGTGCGTGTGGTGCCTTCGAACCAATGAGCCCCAGATACTCCCCTTTGCGTGTCTTGACCTTCACACGCTGTGAGAGGATATTGTGCGTCCACCATCCGCCAAGCTGGATAAAACGCAAGTACCCTTTTGGCGTGATATGCGTCACCATGAAACCCACTTCATCCAAATGTCCCGCGAGCAAAATTTTCGGACCGTTTTCAGCACCCGTCTTCTTCCCGAGTACCCCACCCAGCCGATCCTTTACCAACTCGTCACTGAGAGGCTGTAAGTACTCCTCCATCTTCACCCTGACTTCGCGTTCGTGCCCAGGTACTCCGTCCGCTTCCGTCAAATCCTTGATCAATTTCGTGAGATCGTCCATCTTTTATCTCCTTTTCGATACTGACATATTCCATTATGATTTCGAGAAATCGCTTACATAATCCTTTTATTTCCAAATTGCCTAGACCCTATTTGTTATTGTTTCCCCAACCAATGCCCCGAATGCGCTTGAGTACGTCCTCATGCTGTCACATTTGAGTGGGTTGCCTTCGCAGCGGTTTCTTGTTCTAGCCCAACTTTTTTCGTGATCCGATGAAATAGCACGAGGCAAATCAGTCCCATCCCTACAAACATTCCGGTGATCGCAATGTTGGGAACCCACGCGCTGACAAGAATAAACACACCTGCACTGCTGACCCCCACAATGCCAAACAGAGAATGAACAGCCATATACGTGCTCCGCGCGTGATCCGGCACCATATTGGCGAGTAACGCTTGTTTTACCGGAATATGTATCACTTCACCCAGGGTCGCAAAGAACATGGCAATGAGCAAGACAGCGGGAGAGTTGCTGAAGCTAATCCATGCATACCCGCAAAAGTACAGGACCAAGCCTGACAGGAGCACCGCCCTATCTCTGCAGCTCTTCACCACGTAGGAGACCAAAACAGTCAAGCAAACAACCAGCAACGTATTTTCTGTTTTTAATAGGCCTAACAAGTTCATCCCATCCACCTGAATGGCAAGAAACGAAAACAACTGCTCAGGCTCTGGGATTTCTTTCACTAAACGAAGGCCGATGACATTGGTCAATTGCTCCTCTACAGCTATGATGAGCAGATTCGCTATGGTAAACAGCAGGAAAATCCGATGCTTGAGCACTTCTTTATAAGCTCCCATGACATCTGCCATAAAACTCGAATCTTTTTGTCTTTGTTTGCGAGACGCCGAACGCGGAAGATTTTCTGGCACATACGTTTCTTTGATAAACAGGATCGTAATCGCGAGCGAGATCGCGATGCTTGCAGCCACACCGAGAAATAGGACAAAGTAATGCTCGTCGAACAAAAAAGCACCCACCAATCCGCCTATCGCTACCGCCAGATTATTCAACCAATAGGATGCAGTAAAAATCGCTCGCCTGTTCTCGGGATGACTTACATCAATAATGAGTGCTTGGTAAGCAGGACCCGACGCCCCCATACTAAAGTTATTGAACAAAAACACGATAAAAGTGATATAGGGCAGCTGGAGCCAGGGCGAGTTGACGAAGGCAACACCAAGAAAACTGAGGAAGATGACCGCCTCACATACAACGATGACTTTTTTTCGCCCGATCCTATCCGCCACATATCCCCCTGCAAAAGAGCCTGCGACACTCGCTGCCATCACCCCTAAAAACATAAAGCCCGTTACAACCGTCCCCAATTGCTTGGAGAAAAAAACAATCAAGTACGGGGTCACAGTCATGCTCGCCATCGTCGTCAAAAATTGTAACATCAGTCTGATCCGGATGTTGCTGTCGAACTTCCAAAAACGCATGGTGACCACTCCTATCTCTTATAACGATTGATTAATCAATCATTTGTACTCCAAAAAAGAGACCGAGGGAGAATGCTAGCGATTCTTCGGTCCAAAAAGCTGCATGGCAAACGGAACGAATTTTTCCCACATGTTGCTTTGTGGTTCATCGGTCAAATTCACACGCAGACCAATTAACAGGCTCATATATGCTGTCGCCACGTATTTGGGATCTTGGACATGCAAGAGTCCTTTCTCTTGTCCATTGATCAAAAGCTCGGCAATTTTCGTACGAAAGGTGTTGTGAAACGCATCTAGCTCAGCAAAAGAATGGGCAAAACGATTGTAGTAGCCGACTACTTGTACGACCAGTCGCAAGTACGAATCGAACGCGGCGAAGACCTTGATGTGATTGGTCACCATTCTCTCTAATTCCAATAATGGCTCAGATGCTTTGGGATCAAAATCAAGCAGTTTAACGGAATGCTCTTGCAATGGCTCCGTGACCGCTGCATGAAAGAGCTGATCCTTGTTTTCAAAGTACGTGAAAACACTGCCAAAGCTCACTCCTGATGCCTTCGCGACTTTTGCAATGGTAGTATCGTTATAACCGTGCTCGGCAAACAGGAGAATTGCCTGCTGGAGAATCGTTTCCCGCTTTTGCTTCATTTTTAGCACTTGTTCTTCCGAAAGTGGCATGCTCTACAGGCTCCTTGCCAATGAATGATTAATCGATCAATCGTTACTTGCATTATAGTATTGACTTCCAGCATTTGCAAAGTTTTTTGTCTCGCCTGATTCAGAAAAAATAAAAACGGCTGGCGCTTATGTCCAGCCGTTGCTATGTTCTACTTCGCTAATTCATAGATCGCTTGCGCGTAAATCGCTGTCGCTTTGATCAGATCATCCACGAAAATATATTCATCCCGCTGGTGAGCACTGTCAGGACGCCCTGGGAAAAGCGGTCCGAATGCTACCCCAACATCCAATGAACGGCCGTAGGTAGCGCCACCAATTGCAATAATGCCAGCTTCCTCGCCCGTTTGTTCCGTATACACGCGTTGCAGCGTCGTTACTAATGGATGATTCGGATCAACGCGATGGGGTGTCAGATGCTCAGCCACTTCGAGCGTAAATGCCCCTCCACTGAAGCGTTCAGCAAGAACGGCCGACCATTTTTCGAAGGCAACAGAATGTGGGTAACGGATATTCAGACGGAAAAGCGCATCCTGCTTTTCGTTGTACTCGATCACACCTGTGTTCAGGGTGAGCGCACCCATTTCTGCATCATCATGCGCGATGCCAAGCGCTTCACCATAATGCTGCTTGTGTAAATAACGATCAGCCAAATTTACAAATACAGCTCCGCGTTCATCCAAGGACAAGGTGTGCAAAAAGTGAATGAGCTCGGTGCCCGCGTTGACGCCTTTGCTCGGGTCCATTCCGTGAACCGAGACGCCCTCCATATGCAGCACTACAAGACCGTCCTGCTCCTCCACTTTGCCTTTCAAGCCAGTCTCGTCCAAGTGCTGGCGATAACTTTGTGCAATTGCCTCACTATTCAAGCCGATTGGCGCAAGCGTTGCTACTGCTTTGTCTGGAACCATGTTCATCCGCAAGCCAGCCTGTAAGGAAACGAGCTTTGCCTCCATATTTTCCGCAGCAGGTATTCCGAGACTTTGGAAGGATGCAAGCGTCTGGCGCAACGACAGATCGGTCAAGCCTTTTTCTGCATAGATCAGCGGGAAGTCTGCATCTGGGGTAAAGCCCATCGTCGGCATTTCTTCCGTTTCAAAATACGTGTTCACACACTGCCAGCTCGATTCTTCATCCGTACCGAAAATAAAGCGCACGCGCTTCGACAGCGGCAATCCAAGCTCCATCACGATCTTCGCTGCGAAAATGGCCGCCATCGTCGGTCCCTTGTCATCAATCGCTCCACGGGCCACGATGCGCCCATCCACGATCTCGGCTGCATACGGTGGCGTACTCCAGCCATCGCCTTCCGGTACGACATCGACATGGCTCAGAATGCCGATCAATTCCTCGCCCTGCCCGAATTCAGCGTGCCCTGCATAGCCGCGGACGTCTTTGGTTGTCATGCCTGCTTTTTCACACACGCCTAGCGCAAAGTCAAGCGCTTGCCGAATCCCTTCTCCGAAAGGGGCCCCTTCCCGTACTGACTCGGGGTCCAATACGCTTTTAATCTGCAAAAATTGTTGCGTCGTCGCAATCAGTTCTTCCTTGCGTTTATTTGTTTCCTCCAGCCAATTAACGCTTGTCATTCTCTTCTTCAGTCCTCTCATTCATACTGCCTTCGTCCATTGCCGCATCGACGTCCAGATCCAGCTCAACCAACGATAATAATGACTCCATCGGCACTTCTTTTTTCGTAAATTCTGCTTGGGCGTCTTTAATTTCGTCCCGGATATTGTTCATTTCGCTATCCAGCTTGTAGGATGCCTTGGCAACCTCGAACAATCTTTGCCTTATATTGGATGGGATAATTCCCTCGTATTTATAATTCAGCGAGTGCTCAATCGTCGCCCAAAAATTCATTCCCAATGTGCGAATCTGAATTTCTACCGGAATAGTCACTTGCCCACCCGCCATCATGATCGGATACTCTACGGCAAGGTGATAGCCCCGATATCCGCTTTCTTTTGGGGTAGAGACATAATCCTTTTCCAAATACACACGCATATCTCCGCGGTTGCGGATCATCTCTACGACTGCCGGTATATCATCAATAAACTGGCAAATGACGCGGATGCCCGCGATGACGCGGATGCCCGCGATATCGCGAATTTCCCAGCAGATATTCTCATCAATCGGAAACTGCAAGCGGTTTGCCTTGTTGTAAATACTCGGGATCGATTTGACCCTGCCCACCGCAAACTCAATCGGTGAATGCTCCTTGCGTTTGCGCAGTTCGTTACGGATATTTTTAATTTTTACTTTGATTTCTTCTACAGCTTGTTCGAACGGTAGCAGATATAGTTCCCAATCTAGTTTGTGCACGCTTACGTCCCTCCGGCCTGAAACTCTCCATCGTCCTTATCATTCAACATTTTGTGTGAGATATCCTTCCAAAATACAAAAAGAGACGGGAGAAAAGGCAGATGTAGCCGGCTTTTGCTCCGTCCCTTTTTTCTTAATTTTCGCGCGAAACAAAGGTTGCAAGTGAGCTTCTCAGCTCTTCTGCTAGAATAGCTAGCTGATTTGCAGCATCTGCGATGAGCTCCATCGCTGCACTCTGCTCCTCTACCGCTGCCGAGATGCTTTGGACACCAGCAGCTGCTTGCATCGATGCGGACGATACTTCCCCAGCGACAACGGCTACCTGTTGGGCATCTGGCGCCATTCGCTTGAAGGCTTCACTGACACCGTTAATTTCTTGCGACACTCCGAGAATGTTTTCCTCGATGTGCTGAAACATCTCTTGCGATTGGTTTGCTGTCTTCATGCCACGGGCGGTTGTTTGGGCACCCTCGACCATTCTGGCGACTGCTTCCTTCGTATCCTTTTGTACGTCTCCAATCATGCCTACGATCTGCTGGGCAGCACTGTTGGTATCCTCTGCCAGCTTGCGCACTTCTCCTGCGACGACGGCAAACCCCTTGCCATGCTCTCCTGCTCTGGCCGCTTCGATCGCAGCATTCAAGGCTAGCAGATTGGTCTGTCGGGCAATCTCTGTAATAACAGAGATAATTCTCGAAATGTCCTTCGATCGCCCTTCCAATACATGAATGACATCCGTTGCAGCTTCAACCGAACGATTGATTTCGTCCATGCTGTCCATTACATCTGCGATCGCGCGTCTCCCAGCGTGTGCGTGCTGTTTCATTTCTTCCGCAGATACGGTCACACGCTCTACATTTTCCGTTACCACCGCCACATCCTTCGTCAAATCAACAGCCAGATTCAAGGTTTGTCCCATTTTTTCCACCTGGCTGTCAGCAGAGGCAGCCACTTGATCGACGACGAGGACAATTTGCTGGCTGGAAGCAGCAATCTCATTCGTGTTTCCCTGAATATTTCGCACCGCCCCGGAAACGGAAGCGGCTGCCTGCTGAATCTGAAACAAGATTTTGCGCAGTTGCTTCTGCATCGTGACGAGAGACCCTGCCAGCTCCCCTAATTCATCTTTTCGTTTTAATAGCTTGTCAGGAATCTCACGCGAAAAATCCCCATGCCCAATCCGCTCTGCGACAGCAAGCATGCCGCGAAACGAGCGGCGAAGCCAGTTTGCTGTAAATAAAGAGATGATGACGATGAGCAAGAGGACGGCACCATTAAAGGCAATCATGGCATCCCGAATGCGGGTTGGACCCTCCAATATTTCGGTCATATTCATCTCTGCCAAAATCGCCCATGTCTTCTTCCCCACCTTGACCTGATCGTAGGATACGAGCACTTGCTGTCCTAAGTAATCCATGCTTTCGACCGTACCTTCGGATTGTTGGGTGAGCAACACTTGATCAACGATGGGCGTATCTACTTTTTGCTGTAACAACGTATTTGGCCCACTGCCCAGTTGCGAGCGCATGAGCTTGTCCGGACCACCAACCAAGTAAATCTTCCCGGTTTCCCCCAGCCCTTCTCGTTGATTGAATATTCTAGAAATATAATCCATGGATACTTCGACTGCGATTTGCCCGATGATGTAGCCTCGGTCGTAGATCGGAGCTGCAATGTATACCCCTGGCACCCCTCCAGATGGTTCGTAAATGCCTAGATCTGACATTTCTGCGCTTTGGGTTTTCTGGACTTGCTGCACAGTCTGGCCAAGTACAGAGTCAGCGTGTGGGCCTGTCAGGAGGTTGGTACCAAAATCGGCCTGCGGCTTTGTCTCGTACACGATGTCCCCTTGTGCATTCAACAGAAAGGCATTCACGAAGCCGTAGCGAGCGACCTCCATCTTCAATTCGTTCGTATACCTCGCTTGCACTTCTTCATAAGCAGGCGATTCCAGGCCTTGCCGCCACACTTCCTCAAACGAAGAAAGGGCAGACATTACTGTTCCCGATGCAGCCAACGTATCCACGTTCCTGGCTCGCTCGCGAAAGTAATTTTCCACCTGTTCTTTGTTGCTGTGACGCAGCGCTTCCAGTGTAGCGGCACTTCCGTTCAACAATTCCTGCTTGGATTCCTGATAAGCAAACACTCCCGCTGCCGTCAACGGTACACTTCCTGCCAGAAGTAGCACGAGCAGTATACGAGCGCCTAACTTCATGGAAAAGCCCCCCATTTTTACCAGTCTCTTTTTCTGATATACTAATAGAATATTGTTTATATTTCTACTTTTTATATGAATATAGTACCAGAAAAGAAAAAAGGAAGGCTAGACCAAATGTATCAGGCTGTTTCGAAAATCATAGCAATTTCGTCGCACATCGGCAGCTTGGAGCAGTTAATGCAATCCTTCCAAGCTTTTTGCGGCAGTGTTTCCTTGGCAACCACCCAAAATCCGCACTTTTCAAAAAACACTTGTTGATAGGTCAGCGCCAGTACACGCTTAATTCCCAAAAGGCGGCATTGCTCAACCAAATGAAGAACCAGATGTTTCCCAACGCCCATCCCCTTCGCTTTTTCCGAGATAGCCAAGGAACGGATCTCCGCCAGGTCCTCCCACAAAATATGTAGGCCCGCGACACCTACGACCGAATCTCCATCATGAGCGACAATAAAGGATTGCAAGTTTTCCAAGAAAGACAGCTTTGTACGTGGCAGCATCAAGCCTTGCTGTGCATATTCATTAACGATCTCCAACATGGCATCCACGTCTTTCATCGTAGCCTGACGTACTGCCAAAGCCTTTGCAACACCCATTTTACTCTCCTCCACCCCATGCATAACGAGCCTGGTATGATTTAATATTTATTCATTATAGTATATAAATATACATTCGAGCATCGCAGAAGTCTATCCTTTTTTCACCTAATTTATGCTTAATTGCATGAACTATTCTTTTGTTAGGTAACGATTGTGTTATAATCAAGCGTACGAGTTCTTAAGGAGGTGCTACATACTTGACGACGAGACGGGAACGGAAAAAGCGCGAAACCCGCGAAAAAATCTTCAATGCTGCCATCAAGCTTTTCAAAACGCACGGCTTTGAAGCAACCACTATCGACATGATTTCCGAAGAAGCGGATGTTGCACGCGGTACGATCTTTTTGCATTTCACTTCAAAGGAAGCCATTCTCGCCAACTGGGGATATGAGCGTCTGCATGAAATCGAGGAGCGCCGGGAAGAGTGGGATTATGGGAACGACTGCAAGTCGAAGGTGCTGCGGATCTACAAGATCATGAATGAAGTCACCATCACCAATTTCGATTTCATTAAAGTCGTCGTAGAATCCTCGATGAAACATCGGAAAGTGCTTGAGAACGAAAAGAACATGTACTTTGAATTGCGTCAACTGTTCGCTGACCTGATTGAAGAAGCGCAAGAAAAGAATCAATTGAAAAGCAAATTCAACCCTCTTGTCGCTGCAAATATGCTGGAAAACATTTACTACAACGCTCTTTATGATTGGGTACGCAGCGAGGGAGCCTGGGCACTCGAAGAAATCATGGAAGAGAAGGTCTCTATCGTATTCGAAGGGCTGGTCGTGGAATAATCCGACTGACCAGCCCTTCGAATGTGACTACTTATGATTTATTCGAAATATGCCCATTTGTACTGCGCGTATCCCAGACCTGAAATGACTACGCCTTTCAACTTGGGGTTCTGGGCATACACCGTAGACTTAAAGTAAAACGGAATGACTGGCATTTCGTCCACCAAGATTTTCTCCGCCTCTTGCAAGATCGCTTTTCGTTTGGCAGCATCCTTCTCTTTGGCAGAAGCCGCCAATAGATCGGCATATTGACGATTCTCCCAACGAGTATGGTTGTTGCCTTCCTTCGTTCGGAATATTTCAAGGAAGTTGATTGGATCGTTGAAATCCCCCGTCCACCCCATCCGCGCTACTTGGTACTTCCCGTTTTTCACGTTTTCATAGTAGACATTCCATTCCTGATTCTCCAGCTTGACGTGCACACCCAAGTTTTTTTGCCACATGTCCTGTACAGCTTGCGCGATTTTGGTCTGTGCTTCCTCCGTATTATAGGACAGTGTAATCGGCGGGAGCTGGTCGACGCTGGCGTACCCTTCTTCCTTCATGCCTTCCGCCAACAATTGCTTGGCTTTTTCCATGTCATTGTCTGTAAACAAGCCTTGCTCGTTCTCAGCAAACATCGTAGGCGGCACTACGGCAGTCGCAACCAATTCTCCTCCCTGCGTGATGTTCTCCACAATGTCTTTCCGGTTGATTGCGTATGAAAAGGCTTGGCGAATTTTTTTGTTGTGGAAAGGCTTTTGCTCTGTGTTAAATTCATACCAATACGTCCCGGCTTTTGGCGTGATCACCAGCAATCCTTTTTCCTTCAAGGTCGGCATCGCGTCGAGCGGAAGATTGCCAGTCGGGGCACCTGCCCAATCGAGATCGCCGCCCTCCAGCATTGACAGCTCTGTATTCGCGTCATTGATCATATTCATTTCGATTTTGGTCAGCTTGACAGCGTCTGCGTCCCAATAATGCTCGTTTTTCGTAAGCGTCAGCTTGGTTTTATGCTCCCACGCAGCGAGTTTAAACGGTCCATTCGAGGTGTAGGCTGGTCCTGCTTCCTTCGCCCAGTCCGGATTGTCTTTCACCACTTTGGTATTCAGCGGAAAGTAGCTGTAAAATGCCGTCAGCTCCAGAAAAAACGGCGTCGGGTTTTCCAATTGGACGACCAATGTATTGTCATCTGTTGCCTTTACCCCGATCTCTTCGGGCTTCGCTTTGCCAGCAAAGGCCGCCTCTGCATTTTTTACATAAAACAGCTGATAGGCATACTGGGAACCGTTTTTGGAATCGAGTGCCCATTTCCAGGCGTTTTCAAAATCGTGCGCAGTTACGGGATCGCCATTCGACCACTTCGCATTGTCGCGAATCGTGAAGGTGTACGTCAACAAATCGTCTGATGCCTTGATTTCCTGGGCCATGGCGGGCTGTGGAACGCCCTTGTCGTCAATGCGAGTCAGCCCCTCAAACGTCTGAAAAATAACATTGGATGACCAAACATCTGAAATAAGTCCGGGATGAAGAGAAAGCGGTTCTGTAAAGTTATTCAGCCTGAGTATCTGTTCGGGTTGCGCAGATGCATTAGCTGGCGTAGTTTCTGTCCTTGGTTGTGTGGCAGGCTTTGCTGCTTCCTGTGGTTGTCCGCATGCAGCAAGCGCTAAAGCCAAGCCTGCTGCGAAAACAGCTTTTCCTGTTTTTTGCCACCATCGGTTTGCGGTACGTCTCATGTCTATTCCCCTTCGTTTGGGAGCCTTTGCTGTTCTTCACGCTGCTGCCATTCTTTCAGCTCGCTTTTGATTTGATAGAGCTCTGCACGTGTTTCGAGCTTGAACGCTTTTAATTCGCTTCTGATTACAGCCAACTCATGAAAGAGTCGCTCCCACACCTCTTGATCTTTGTCCATGTTCGCCTCCTTTTCCGGTCGTATGCACAGCAGGCAGTTGAATCGTCACCTGCGTTCCATGCCCTCGTTCACTCTGAAAGTGGATCGTCCCTTGCATTGCCTCGATGATCCGACAGGTTACCATCAAGCCGAGACCCGTCCCTTTTTCTTTTGTGGAATAAAAAGGAAGACCAATCTGTTCAATCTGCTCCGGCGTCATCCCCTCTCCCTCATCCCTGATGGAAATCACATGATGGTTCCCGGCTGCTTGTACGGTGACGTGAAGTACGCCACCTTGTCCCATCGATTCGATACCGTTTTTCATCAGATTCATCAATGCTTGCTTGAGCTTAACGGCGTTGCTCTCTACGAATAGGCCCGGCTCGGTCTTACAGGCGATTTCCACTCGGTTCATGACACTGTAAGAGGACATGATGGCGGTCACTTCTTTTACTGTATGTGCAATCTCCAGTCGCTCCAGCGTCTCAGAATGAGGCTTGGCCAGATTTAAATAGTCGGAAATAATAAATTCAGCCCGATCGAGTTCATTTAAGACCAATCGGATGTATTCAATGTTTTTCGGATTCGTCTCCTCACGCAACAATTGGACAAAGCCTCGTACCACCGTGAGTGGGTTGCGCACTTCATGGGCGACACTGGCTGCCAGCTCGCTGATCAGGTTCAGCTTTTCCGAGCGTTCGACCTGCTTGCGGATAATATGAGATTCTCGAATAAACTCAATGAAATAAACGGCTCCACCTTGCACGATCAAACCGAGATAACCGATTTCCAATAGCGGCTCCAGATAATCGTTAATGATGGACAACGGGAACCCTCTCCAGATCAAAACAACCATCCCTCCACTGATGATGGATAGCTGCTTCAAGCATCCGATTAAGAGAACGACCGTCAGTTTTTTTCGCAAAGAATACCCGTACCATCGATTGACTAACAGAAACGGGATAATCACGTAAACCATCGTTTCGAGAAGCGTCATTTGGACACCATCGCCACCCAGAACGATCCGTACGACAAACATAACCAAAATCGTTAAAATGCCCGGGATATACCCAGCGTACAAAATGGTAATAATGATCGGTATCGAGCGTAAATCGTACTCCATACCATTACTGAGTTGTACTGGAAAGCTCATGGCAAGAATGACACTGATCGAGCTACAAACGATAACCATTGATGACTTGACGCTCATCTTGTTCGAGGTTGATCGCCCCAGCCAAACGTTTCTATACAGCAAAACAGGGACGATAACGAACAGTAACTGTAGCAAAATGTCTTTGATGATTAACATATATCGGTTCCCCTGGCTTGTAGAATATTTCGATTTTTCTTACAGAATAACATCACTAGGTATCTTTCTGGAAGGCACATTTTCAACATCTGGCAGAAAGGATGTTTTTGTTGCGGTGACCAGCACATTTCCCTATGATGAAGAAGAGCTTGTTTGAAGACCTTGGAGGTAATGACATACACATGCGAAATGGTATAAAGCGTGAAGATATCGAGCTGTTGGCACCTGCTGGTAACTGGGACTGTTTGAAGGCAGCTGTGGCCAACGGAGCCAATGCCATCTTTTTTGGGGTAGAAAAGTTCAACGCGCGAGCTCGTGCTGAGAACTTCCAAATGGCTGAACTGCCTGAGATTATGGCTTATTTGCACATGTACGGGGTAAAGGGCTTCCTTACCTTTAATATTCTCGTATTTGAAAATGAACTGGAGGATGCACGCGAGCTGATTGACGCTTGTATTCACGCTGGAGTAGACGCTGTGATCGTGCAAGACCTCGGTCTTGTAAAGATGATCCGCGAGATTTCTCCAGACTTCCCGATTCACGGCTCTACCCAAATGACGATTACTTCGCCGGAAGCGGTGGAGTTCACGAAGCCGTTTGATATGGAACGCGTCGTACTCGGTCGTGAAAATTCATTAAAAGAGATCAAAAAGATCGGAGAAAAAGCAAAGCTGCCGATGGAAGTATTCGTCCACGGTGCCTTGTGTGTTTCTTATTCGGGACAATGTCTGACCTCGGAAATGTGGGGGGGACGCTCGGCAAACCGCGGAGAGTGTGCCCAAGCCTGTCGCTTGCCGTATGACCTGATGGTAGACGGTGTGCAGAAGGACATGGGGAATATCGCTTACGTGCTGTCCCCGAAGGACTTGGCTGCCATCGATTTGGTTCCTGAGTTGATCGAGGCTGGCGTGACTTCCTTTAAAATTGAAGGCCGCCTGAAAACACCAGAATACGTTGCAAACGTCGTGAGCAAATACAATGCCGCCATTGAGCGTTATTTTGCCGGACAAGATACGGGACCATCCGAGGTAGAAGTACGCGAGCTGCAACAAAGCTTCTCTCGCGGGTTTACACACGGATTTTTGACCGGGACAAACAACAAGCAGCTCGTAGATGGATCGTTCCCGAAAAGCCGCGGAGTGTTTTTGGGAACCGTGAAAAAACTGCTTCCTACAGGCGTTTTGGTGGACATCACTGCTCCTGTCAAACGCGGAGACGGAATCGTGTTCGACGCGGGTGATCCCACGCAAAAAGAAGAAGGCGGACGCATCTATGATATTTTGAGCCGCAGTAAAAAAGTAGAAGGCGAAGTTTCCAAAGGCATGTACGAAATCGTCATGGGACGCAATGACGTGAATCTGAAACGTCTTCACGTCGGTGACCGCGTATGGAAGACAAGCGATCCTGAGCTGGATCGTCGCCTGCGCAAAACGTTTGAGACGGAAAAGCCTTATCGCACCTTCCCGCTGTCCGTTCACGTAAGCGGCAAGCTGGGTGAAAAGCTCAGCGTCACTTGGGTGGATAAACAGGCGAATCACGCTGTCAGTGTTCCTTCCGAGGTGCTGCTGGAGACTGCTTTGAAGCGTCCTCTGACGAAGGAGTTGCTGCACGATCAACTAAGCCGTCTGGGCGGAACCATTTTCCACCTGGAAGCTCACGATCTGACTGTCGATCTCGAAGGGGATCTCATCGTACCTGTCAGCGAGTTGAACCGGATGCGCCGTGACGCAGTCGAACAGCTCGTGTTCCTGCGTTCCAAGCCGCCGATTTACCATCATCACGATATCAATGTATACGCAGACGTACCAACGAGAAAACCAGTGGAAAAGCCACTCCTGACAGCTCTCTGCCGCTCGCTTGAGCAATTGGAAGCAGCTGCGCAAACAGATGTGGACTTCCTCTACGCTGACTTTGAATTCGTCAAGCAGTATCCAGAGGGCGTCAAGCTGGCCCATAAGTACGGGAAAAAGATCGGGATTGCTACCATGCGCATTCATATGCCGGATGAAAACGGTGTCCTTGCCCTGATCGCGAAAAGCAAGCCAGACGCTATTCTGGTACGCAATACGGGAGCACTCTATTACTACTTGTCCCGTCGTGATGAAATCGACATTCCATTGATTGGCGATTTCTCCTTGAATGTCGCGAACCACAAGGCAGTTGAGCTGTTCCTTGCAACAGGTCTTGAGCGCGTCACGCCATCGTACGATCTGAACATCCAGCAGATGGTCGATCTGCTCAGCCGCTCGAACGCTGCGAACATGGAGCTGGTCATCCACCAGCACATGCCGATGTTCCACACCGAGCACTGCGTATACTGCACATTCATGAGTGAAGGTACTGACCATACAAACTGCGGAACTCCATGTGAGACCTCCCGCATTTCTTTGAAAGACCGCGTCGGTTTCTCTCACCCTGTACGTGTGGATACCGGTTGCCGCAATACCGTTTATAACGCGATTGACCAGTCCGGCGCTGAGTACTTGAGTGAGTTCCGCTCTCTCAATGTCGGCAGCTACCGCATCGAGTTTTTGGAAGAAGAACCAGAGCGCGTGAAAGAAGTAATCAGTCTGTATCGCAAGGCATTGCGCGGAGAAGTTAGCGGTACACACGTATGGCGTACCCTGAAGGCAACCAACCAATTGGGCGTCACACGTGGGCAACTGACAAAATAAGCACCAGCTTTGTAGAGAGGAGAGAGAAAATATGGCTGACCTGAATCAACCTTCTGTTGAAAACCTCGCTATTATCATTGAAGGCATCAAAGCAAAGCTGAACATGGCGAATACGGCGGTGATGCGCCCGGAGGATTTCGATCTCGTTCATTACGAGGATTTGCTGTACTTGTACAACATGGTGCAGAAAAAAGCGGCGTTTGGCATCAATGAAATGACCGCCATCGTTGAAGAGCTGGGTGCGATGAGAAAACAATCCTAGTTTTTGCCCCAACAAAGAAAGAAAAAAGCGTCGCTCCTGTACATGGAGTGACGCTTTTTTGCGTGATCTTTATTTTTTTAACGTAACCGTAAACGTTTTGAACTCGATGTCTTTCCCCAGCTTTTTCATCGTTTCCATTGCTGGTTTGATTACGGATTCCTCCCCCTGGTCCCCTATCTCAACACGACCCATGGTTATATCGGAAACAGTCAGGTCAATGCTTCCAGCTTGTTGCTGGTGATGGATTGGAATGCGCTTCGTGTCTGTACGGGAACTGATTGGCAAGGAGAAGCTCCACTCCTTGCCGTCCTCCCCATGGAAGCTCAATCCAAGCTTGAACTCCTTAGGCAAGCCATTGATCGCGTCAATTTCAACAATCCCGGTCGCAAGTGTCGGCGTGATTTGTGTATGCTTGCTGCTTCCTGTGTATCCAAATGCTTTCCCATTTGCCGTCAGATCTGGCGAGGAGCCTAAATAATGCTCTCCGACTGCCTGCTTTGTTTCTAATGTATAACCAATCGTAAATCGCGTGCCATCGTAGTAAACTTCATTGACCGTAATCGCATGGCCACCCACGTATCGCGGGGGAAACTACTGCTGAGCTAAACAAGACCCCTAAAGCTAAGACCGCTGCCCCTGTGCTGTACACTCGTGTTGATCAAAACCCGCGTCAGCCATGTCGTAACGTATTGATCGTCTTTAAGGGTTGAAATCGAAATCAGAGCCTTATAGACCGTTTCCTGAAAAACCTCCAGCGCATCGTCTTCGTTACGCGTGTACACAAAAGCCATCTTGTACAGATTTGCTTTTTCTTGGTGAATAAGCATTTGGAATGCGTCTGAATCACCAGCCTTGGCACGAGCAACGAGACCAAGTTTTATGTTCAACCTGTTCCCCCTCCTTTTCTCCCCTGTTAGAGAAATCAGGGCTACAAAACGTTTCATTTTTTTCTATCGACATAAAAAAAACCTGCTCCCACAGTCTACCTGAGACTACGGGAACAGGCTGTATCCGTTACATTTTTTTCAGTACGATGACTGCGTTGTGACCGCCAAAGCCAAAGGAATTGGACATGCCGATGTCTAGCGTGGCTCTGCGGGCTGTATTTGGCACATAGTCCAGATCGCAGTCCGGGTCTTGTTCCTCCTGATTGATCGTCGGGGGAATGATCCCTTCCTGCAGACTCTTAATCAGGGCGATCGCCTCCGCCCCTCCTGCTGCACCAAACATATGACCCGTCATCGATTTGTTGGCGGTGATCGGTACACGGTACGCATGCTCGCCAAACAGCTTTTTGATCGCCAGTGTCTCAGAGCGGTCTCCGATTTCTGTGCTGGTTGCGTGGGCACTAATGACATCGACGTGTGTCGTTTGCACCCCTGCTTCCTGGAGGGCCCATTTCATCGCCCGATAGGGGCCGATTCCTTCTGGATGTGTCGCCACCATATGATAGGCATCAGAGCTTGCCCCGTAGCCGATCACCTCGGCATACATGCGGGCATTTCTTTTCTTGGCGTGTGATTCTGATTCCAAAATCACAATCCCGGCACCTTCTGCCATGACAAACCCATCCCGCTGGGAATCAAATGGCCGACTCGCGCCTGCTGGATCATCATTTCTCGTTGACAATGCCGTCGCATTGCTAAAGCTGGCGAGAGATATGTCCGTCACAGCGGCCTCAGAACCCCCTGCGATGACGACATCCGCTCCGCCTGAGCGAATGAGCCGAAAAGCCTCTCCGATGGATGTATTCCCAATCGAACAAGCAGTAACAGGTGACATCGTCGGCCCGTACAGACCGTACTTGATGCTGATCATCGCTGCTGCCATGTTGGAGATGAGCATCGGAACCAGCGTCGGGCTGACCCGCTCTGGACCACGCTCACGCAGGACATCATGCTGCTCAAGCAGTGTCGCTACCCCACCAATGCCAGAGCCTACATATACCCCGATTCGCTCGGGGTCCAACTCTTCCAGCCGAAGCTGTGCATCCTCAAGCGCTTCTTCTACAGCAGCAAGGGCAAACTGGCAAAAGCGATCCATTCGTCGCGCCTCTTTGCGCCCAAAACGCTCCACCGGATCAAAATCTCGCACCAAGCCTGCAATTTTCGTTTTATTGCGTGCTGTATCAAAAGTATCAATAGGCGATATCCCAGACTTCCCTTGCACGAGACTGTTCCAAAACTGATTCACTGTATTCCCTATCGGGGAGATGACTCCCATACCTGTGACAACGACTTTTTCCATGATGAGCCTCCTATTGAGTGCCTTATGGAAATCATCTTGTCACACGGGTTATCCTATTACAAGTTGTTGTTTATCCTAGTATAATGAGTACTAGTCTAACAAACATAACCAGTTGAGGAGATGGAGAGTGTACCATGAATCAGCAAACGCGTTTGCAGGCACTGTCTGCTTTTTTGAAAGCGCAGCGCGCTAAAATCCTGCCACAATCGGTCGGGCTGGCTCCTGGGACGCGCAGAAGAACCCCCGGACTACGAAGAGAAGAAGTTGCTCAGCTCGCGGGGGTTAGCTCCACCTGGTATACATGGCTGGAACAAGGCCGCGATATCAAGGTGTCGCCCTCCGTTCTGGATTCGGTAGCGAGAGCCTTGCAGCTTACCGTCGATGAGCGCAAATATTTGTATGCGCTGGCACTGGAGACAGGCACGGGAGTCGGGCAAGGCGTGCAAAAAGATGAACCGCCGCAGATCAATCCTGCCCTCAAGCGAATCTTGAAAGAACTGCGCTCGTGTCCCGCCATCATATCAGATCGGCGCAGTCATATTGTCGGTTGGAACGAGGCAGCCGCGCATGTCTTTCTCGATTTTGATCAAATCCCTTATGAAGAGCGGAATTTGATCCGCCTGGTGTTTACACGAAAGGAATTACGACGGCTGGCCGTCAACTGGGAGCATTTTGTCAGCGGCTTTCTCGCGATATTTCGCGCCAATTACGGTCAGTATGTAGAGGACGAGTGGTACGAGCAGTTTTTAAGCGAAATGCGGCAGGTTCATCCCGACTTTCACGACCTTTGGGAGCAGAGCCGCGTCAGCTCAGCCCCGGAGGTTCTACTGGAATTCCGTCATGCCAAGGCAGGGAAAATGCTCTTTCATCTGACTTCGCTGCAAGTTTCCGGGAGCGCGGATTTGCGATGCAGCATTTACACACCTGACCCGAATTCTGCCACGGAGACAAAGCTGCGGCAGCTGATTGATAGGCCGGCCACTTCTGCACAACCGTGACCGAAGGCCTTTGGGGTTTGAGTCAACATGCTGGAGGAGAAGAAAAAGCACAGTTCTCTTCGACTCTGACACGCCAGCTTGGGGGATTCACTGCCCGTCTCCACTGCAAAAAGGGGACCATCGAGCTGACGTTATGTTAACTTGAAATGAATACGATATTGATCAATCTTTTCATTCATTAACCATGATAAAATTTTATGAAAAGGATATCGGAGGGGTTTTATGAAACTAGTAGGGCAACAAATATATCTTCGACTCTACAAGATTTCTGACGCCAGCGAGTTAGCTAACTTACATACTAGAAATCGCGATTTTTTTCAACGAGTTTGCCCATTACTCCCAGAAGCCTTTTATACAGAAGAACATCAAAAAATACGCATTGAACAGGTATTAAAAAAGACAGATGAAGGGCAAGTATATGCTTTCGGAATCTTTTTAAAAGCAACTGATAAACTTATCGGAGACATTTCATTAACTCAAATTGCTAGGGGAAACGTCCAAAGCTGCACTACGGGATTTTCATTAGATAAGGAGTATAATGCAAAGGGCTATACAACAGAAGCTCTTCAACTTGTTGTAGACTTTGCTTTTAGAGAATTAAAACTACATAGAATTGAAGCAGGGGCTATGCCTGACAATATAGCATCTATTCGTGTATTGGAAAAAGTAGGATTTAAAAAAGAAGGTATAGCTAAAGAAAATCTAAAGATTAATGGCAAATGGACAGATCATCAAATATTAGCTATCATCAACAGCTTGGATGTGTAAGCTCATTTCACTTCCAATAACGAAGATTATGTAAATATAGAAAGGTAACAGAAAACCAGCCCGACGGCATCAGCCTGGGCTGGTTCACTTTGCTAATGATTCACAATCCCTACGCGCGTCCCTGAGGAAGCAAGACTTCCGACTTCCTCGCAGCCTTCTTTCCACAGCAAGTAACGGATACTGTCCGCCAGCGCTTCCCAGCTCGCCTCGATGACGTTGGTGGAGACGCCGACTGTGCTCCACTTTTCGCCGTTGCTCGAGGATTCGATTAGGACACGTACTTTTGCGGCAGTCGCGCCGTTTTCATCCAAGACACGCACTTTGTAATCTTCCAGCTGCATTTTTGCAATGCATGGGTAGTAGCCTTCCAGCGCTTTTCGCATCGCATTGTCCAGCGCGTTGACCGGACCATTGCCATCAGCCGCCGTATGGACAGACTCCCCGTTCACACGCAGCTTTACAGTCGCCTCCGACGTGATCGATTGGACGGCTGCCTTTTCCAGCATGATCTTGAAGGAGTCGAGCTTGAACAGGTTTTTCAGCTTGCCGGAGGCTTCTAAGAGCATCAGCGTGAGCGAAGCCTCTGCTCCCTCGTATTGATAGCCTTGGAATTCGCGCTCTTTGATGTGTGTAATGATTTCTCTCGCCTTTTCCCGATCCAGCGACAGATCGATCTCGAGCTCTTCCATTTTGGCGAGCAGATTGCTTTGACCAGCGAGCTCTGAGACGAGTACGCGACGTTTGTTGCCGATGTTTTCCGGCTCGATGTGCTCGTACGTTTTCGGGTCGCGCATAACGGCGCTTACGTGAATACCGCCCTTGTGAGCAAAAGCACTATACCCGACAAACGGCTGGTTGTTCGGCATCGTCATGTTGGCAATTTCCGCGACATAGCGCGACAGCTGTGTCAGCTCCTGCAATTGATCAGTCCTCACACATTGATAGCCCAGCTTGAGCTGCAAATTCGGAACTACAGAAATCAGGTTGACGTTTCCGCAGCGCTCGCCGATTCCATTAATGGTTCCTTGAACTTGCTTTGCGCCAGCCTGAATGGCAGCTAACGCATTGGCAACCGCCACTCCGCTGTCATTATGCGGATGAATGCCTACAGGCGTCCGCAGATGGCCCACAGTCGTTTTGACAATATCATAAACTTCATGCGGCAGTGTCCCGCCGTTTGTATCACAGAGAACAATCCAGTCAGCTCCAGCTTCTTCTGCCGCTTCCAGCACCCGCAATGCGTAGCGCGGATTCGCCTTGTACCCATCGAAGAAATGCTCGGCCAAAAAGAGAGTCGTCAGTCCGTTTTCTTTTAAAAATGCGACCGAATCAGCGACCATGCGCACGTTTTCTTCCAATGTCGTCTTGAGAGCATCCGTCACGTGCAAGTCCCACGATTTCCCGAAGATCGCCGCCGCCGAAGCTCCGCTTAAGATCAACGCTTGCAGATTGTCATCATCCCGCGCTGCTACATTCGGTCTACAGGTACTGCCAAAAGCCGTTACCTTTGCATGTTGCAGCGAAATTTCCCGGATACGCTCAAAAAAAGCCATGTCCTTCGGATTGCTGCCCGGCCAACCGCCTTCAATAAAATCGATACCAAACTGATCCAGCCGCAGTGCGATCTTTATCTTGTCTTCTACCGACAGGCTGATCCCCTCTCCCTGCGTACCATCTCGCAGGGTCGTATCATACAGATACACCTTGCTATTCATGTTTCTTCTCCACCTGTTCTGTTATTTTTCTGAATAATCACATCATTCTAACCGTTAGACGTTTCTCAGTATACCACAGCCCAAATGGATTGAAAACGCAGGAAAATCGAGGTTTTTTCTATGTCCGTGGGGTGCGGACAAATGCGACGGTTTGCTTGATCGCATCTTCGAGCGGAGCCGATGTTCCCGCAAACGGATGACGCGTGTTAAATGTATGATCGCCGCCTTCTATCCAGTGCAGCTCGCTGTTTTTGGCGACCTCATGAATTCTTTTTGCACCCTCTACCAGACGGACATAATCTTTTTCTCCTGTGATGATGCACAGTGGTTGCTCCATCGTAGAAACAAGTTCCAAAATATCGTATTTTTGGCGATTGTTGTCCACGTCCTCGATCACGACTCTCGTGATTGGCATATCTTGACCGGTTCGTGCATTCGCTATGTATCCAACGCCTGTCTCTTCTATTTGTCGGCGCAGCCTCTCGTCGAACAAATCGACATGAGCGATTCCGTTCCAGGTCACAATCCCTGCCACATGCGGGTTGTTTGCTCCGAATAAAATCGCGTCACCGCCGCCCTTGCTGTGTCCCAATACATACAGCTTCGTTTTGTCCACATAATCGGGGACAGGAAGCTCACCTGACAAAATCCGTTCCGTCAAGGCTTGCAGATCGGCAAGTTCGCGGGCATACGTATTGCGTCCGAATTTCTCCAGCTCGTCGAACTCCGTCAAGCTCTCCCCTACGCCATTGCAGCTAAAATTAAAGCGAATCGTGGTAATGCCTTGCTTGGCCAGCTCATCGGCTACGTACGGAAAGCTTCCCCAATCCTTGAAGCCTTTGAAGCCATGGCAAAATAGCAGCAGCGGCTGCGCTGAACCTGCTGCTTCCTCTGAATGAATGTCTCCGCGCAGCGTCAACTCCTCGTCGAGTGCGATGGAAAATGATTGCTTTTGCATGTACCTATCACCTCTTGTGCATTTTTTTATTATTATGCCGTGTCCCCCTCTTAAAAGAAACGAAAATACCAAAAAAAGAGACCTTCCTCTATGGAAGATCCACTTTAGTCAGGTGAATTATTTTTATTAACGAGATACAGCGCGTACTCCAGCGGCCGTCTAACCGCCATCGCATAGCGCTTGTGCTGACGCATTTGCTTGAAAATTTCTCTGCCTGGCTTCGGATTGATTTCGATAATCCAAACCTTCCCGTGAACATCAATCCCCAGGTCAAAACCAAACTCCATCATCAGTCCAAAATGCTCTTCAATGCGTGTGACAGTCTTGATCGCGAGCTCCTTGCATTCCAGCACGATCCGCTCTGCCACTTCCTGACCAAATCGTTTGACCAAAAAGGAAACAGCAGGCAAAGCTGTTCCTCCCCCATGCAAATTCGAGGTGGACGATTGTATCGGCCCAACACGAATGCCCATCCCGGTCAAACACCATTGACCCGTCCCGTCCTTTTGCACGAGTAGCCGAGCATCTACTGTTCGTTTGGGAACCAGTGACAACCGAAGCCCCTGCTGAAGAAAAAACTGCTCGTTTCCGCTCTTCTCATTCTTCATCCAATGCTCAAGCCGATCGCACACCTCTGTGAGCGTCGCCAGTTTTTCGCAGCTTTTGGCTTGCTGCTTGGTCCTGCCATGCAAAAGGTAGCGACCTGCTCGTTTCTCCACACGCAGTATGCTTCTGCCTCCTGTGCCGTTTGTCGGCTTGAGATAAACCTGACGATGATTGGCAAGCATAGAGGCAAGCGTTTTTCTCTCGTAGGGGAGTGTTTCGGGAAGCCAGCGCTGTAGCTCCGGATCTTGTATCAAAATCTGATGAACGACATATTTGTTCGAGAAGCGGTTATTCGCATAACGAAACCAGTCTTGTTTGCGAAATGGCAAATAGGCACGATGCTTGGGCAATGGATAGTAGCGATAACGATCAATGACGATGTCGGGCCAGGAAAAACGCTCTCGTCTCCACTTCGTGCCATCTGGTACATAACCGTTGATCCGCTTTTCTTCAAAACGGACATCTTGTGGGGTAAATAAAAAAACCTCTGCCCCCATTTCTCTTCCTTCCTTAACCAGCCTTCGCAAATAGCCGGGCTCGACAAAGCCTGATTCTCCTCGGTAGGTCAGTACGCCTATCCGTTTTCTCACCGAAAGGCCACTCCCTCCCTTGTTCGATTTTCTAGCTAGCCTCGTATAGCTTATGGTTGAAAACAAAAAAAGCGCCTTTGTCCTTTGTAGGCAAAAGCGCATCTTTCATGCGTTTTCTTATCGTTACTGTGTTTCCAAATAGTGCAGCGCTGTTCGTCCCAAGAGCTCGCCTGCGATCAGCATGGCATCCTCGTCGATATCAAAACGGGGATGATGATGGGGATATGTCGCCAGTTTTTCCGGATTGCCTGCCCCTACGAACAAGTAAGCGCCGGGCACCTTTTCCAAGTAATAAGAAAAGTCCTCGCCACCCATCAACGGCTTCATCGATTCCACACGACCAGCTCCAAATGCGGCAAGGGCTGCTTCCTGTGCGATCGCTGTTTCTTTTTCATGGTTAATGACGGCTGGATACCCTCGATCGTAGACAACTGTAGCGCTGCCTCCCATCATGGCAGCTGTCCCCTCCGCAATTTCTGCCAGGCGCTGCTCCGCACGATCGCGGACGTCTGGCAAAAAGGTGCGGACAGTCCCTGTCAAACGACAGCTATCTGCGATGATGTTCGTACTATCTCCGCCGTGGAACGTCCCCACGGTCACGACCACACTTTCCAACGGGCTGACGTTGCGGCTGGCAATCGTTTGCAGATGACCGACGATTTGGGAACCGATCACAATGGAGTCGACGGTTTCTTCTGGAACAGCGCCGTGTCCCCCTCTTCCTTTGATCTCGATAGAAAAGTCGTCCGTATTCGCCATGAGCGGACCTGCACTAATGTATACCTTCCCTACTGGGAACATCGACCAAAGATGAACGCCAAAGATCGCATCGACGCCATCTACAGCACCATCCTGAACCATTTGGGTAGCTCCGCCTGGATTTTCCTCTTCCGCATGCTGAAAGACAAAGCGAATTTCACCGGCAAACTGCTCACGATGTGCTGCCAAAACAGAAGCGAGTCCTAGTAGCTGGGAAGTGTGCGCATCATGTCCACACGCATGCATGACGCCAGGTACGGTAGATTTATACGGCACTTCTTTTTGATCTTGAATCGGCAGCGCGTCAAAATCCGCACGCAACGCAACGACCTTACCCGGGCGCCCTCCGCGCAAAACGCCGATGACTCCTCTACCGCCAACTCCTGTGCGAACCTCATCGAAGTGAAGTCCTCTCAATATTTCGGCAATGAGGGCCGGAGTCTTCTCCTCTTGAAAGGAAAGCTCGGGATGCTGGTGCAGATGACGCCTCCAGCTAATCATTTGCGGTTCCATCTCTTTTAGTAGCTCTTTTAATTGTTCCTGCAAGGCCATGGTTCTTACTCCTCCCCTGGATGCACCATTCTTTTCCCATCATAGCAGAATCATGGGCCAAATGGGGAGCTTGACTAATCCAGAGCGAGCATGCTGCGGCTTCGTTTTTCAAAAACGGCAAAGCTCGTATAGCCTGCCCGTTTCAACTGCGCTCGAGCCTCGTCCAACTGCTGACCGACTTGATCAGGTGCATTAGCGCTAGACGCCAAGGTGATGGGCACCTCATTCTGGAACAGAATTTCCAGAAAACGATAGCTGGGCGAAAATTCCCGGAGCTGACTCGCCAGGCCGTAGCCTGTATTGATTTCCGTCGCAATCCCCCTGCGTCCAAGAGCTCGGGCCACACGCTGATAATATGGCAATAGTGCAGTTTCTTCCGGTCGCACACCAAACGCTTTGATGCCATCGATATGAGCAATGACATCGAATAGTTGCGATTCGATCGCCTGCTCCAGCGTATCAAAATAAAGGCTGTACAATCCGATTAACTCCTGTCTTCCAAAGCGTTCTCGTGCATCCTGGATCGGATAGCCCCAGCCTTCCAGAAAATGCACGGACCCTATGCACACATCCCAAGGATATTGATTGATGACATGCCGCAATGTCTCTTCTCCACCTGAAAAATAATCCAGTTCAATCCCGACACGCAGCTCCATTCCATCCTCCGCCCAACGAAGCCGCTCTTTTTGCAGGAAAATAACAAAGCTGTCCAGGGAGTCGTTTGCGACCTGACTCAGCCATCTGCGCTGCGCTGTCCCCAAGCGATCAGAGCCGATGTGCACATGCTGTTCGTAGTACGACCGATACTCAAGAAAACGGTATAAGTGCTCGACCACGCAAACTTGCTGAATCCCCGCCTGTTTGGCACGTAATCGATACAACTCAAGCCAATCCCGTGAATACGGGCCTTGTTGAAGACGTTCTGCCAACCCATTGGTCAGTATACTTACCCATTTTCGGCTCCCCTTCACTTCGGCATGCTCCACAAGGGGGCGCAATGATTCCGCTTGCCTGAGCAACCAGTCCAGCGAATACGGCCCTTCCTCCAGATGAACGTGAAAGTCTACCTTCATCCCGATCACCTCCTTGGGTTCGTCCCTGCTATTTTCTATCGTTATATATGCGTTTGGTTCCATACATATGTCGGGTAATAACAGACCAAATTCCTATTTGTAGCGTGCATACTTACTTCATCGGGAATATAAAAGAGGAGGTGGCATCATACATGTTTCAAAAGAATAGTTCACAATCTTGTTAGTAGCAAGGATGAAGGTATCGTTGCATGCATCTGCTGAGCGTTCATGAGTCATAAACTACAATCTCTCCTATTTTAACTTACTTAAAAAACAAAAAACCGGCTATCTGATAGCTGGCTCTTGTTGTTACCTTAGTCGAGTTTTAATGTGTAGTGTGACATAAACCAGTTAATTACCCAATTTCGAACTTGGCTATAATTACTTGTTCACTCAGTTACATCTATTCTTTTGAACCGACAGGCTTAATGATATAGTCATTACCAAGATCAATAACTCTTTTATTTATATTTTTTGTTAATGTGTTTATCTCTTCAGTCGATAGTGAAGATGCTATTATACTTTGCCCACCAAGTTTAGATAATGATTCAAACAATTTCCCTATGCTTGCATAATTCATTTGCTGCTGTCCAGGCTCATCCATTAAAATTAGGTTCGGATGATTTCCACCATGTTGATGAGTTACATATTCAAGCGCAAGAGTAAAAGCCCAAATTAATCTTACATAATCACTTGCAGATGAATCAAATTTAATATCAAAACCCTTTACTACAGGTGTATATTTATCTCTGGATATGGAAATATCAGTTAGCGAAGTGCTGCTATATCCAAATTCAGACAAGTAATATATGAATTGCTTTTCTAGCGTGATCAATTTTGATTTATCCAATTCTGAAAAGAACTCTTCTGGAATTTTATTTAATTTAGTGCAATATTGTTGCCAATCGTTCTTTAACTCATCAAGTTTTGCAGATAAATTTTCTATACTTACCTCAACTTCTTCTAGCTGCCTAATCTTCCATTTGAGATTTAAGGTCTCTTCAACATCAACGTTAGATAACATCCTTGGATCTTCTCTTAGTTCATGTTTCAAGGTTCTCAGTTTCCGTCTTTCTTCCTCAAGATGACCATTAATGACCAGGAGCTTTTTATTTTTTGATTCAATCACACTTCTAGATTGACTTATTCCAAATTCTAAAGCAGCCAATTGCTCTTTAATATAGCTTATATTTTCTTCTAAGCTCATTGGTTGTAAGTCAATGTCTTGAGGTAGCAGAGTATCATGTATGCTTTGATTACATGTAGGGCATACCTTTCTTGCAATCAAGGAGTTTTGACTTGAGCCAAGATTATATAAACGTTGCGCATCTTGATTAGTTTTTAAATCATGCTTTAATTGAATAATATTATATTCAAGTGCTTCCTTATTTATTTGTTCTGAATGTATTTCTCTTCTGATAACATTTGATTCGTTTTGTAGAAATAAAACTCTTTCTTCGACCTCATTAATTCTTATCTCATGTTCTCTTTCGACTTCTTGTATGCTTTTAATAATATTGGCCTTTCCATATAAATGCTCCTTAAGCATTAAAATTCTGGACGAAATACTGACAAGATTCTGATCATCATTATAAACAAGCACATGAAAAGTTGAGAGTATCTCAGGTTTTTCAGAAAGATTTTGAATGGTTGCTCCAACAGAATTTGCTTTTTCTTTAATCGAATTTACTAAGCTAGCCCATTCCTGAGTAATTAACAATTTCTTTATTTTCATTTCTTCTTTCAATTTACTATTTTGTAAAACATCCAGTCCAAGTAAAAACTCGATTGCTCTTGTTGATATATCCCTGATTCCGTAATTAGTTGATGGAGGAGCATAAAAAGAACTCCATCCTTTGATCTGTTCTACAAAAAATAACGGGAATAAACTTTGAATATATAATATTCGATCTTTCCCCTCAAATGCAGGCACCAGAGGTAATTCCCAATCAATAAAATCAGCTAAGAATAAATGGAATCCAGCTTCATTTGAAGCAGAACCTGGCATGTGAACATAATAATCTTTCGACTCATAAAGACCATTTTCAGTAAGTGTTGGTCCAAATTGAACCTCAACAAGTTTCTCATCCCTTGTAGATGTTGTAATCCATCTTGTAACAGTAATAGTTTTACCCTTTGAATTGGAAATTTGTAATTGGACGTTTGATTCAATAACTTTATATTTATTTCCTTCGAAAGCCACCTCTTCGCGAAGCACGGGTTTCATCGTTTTCCCGTTTGTACCTCCAAGTAGTTCTTCAATCCCTAATGCATATAAGATGGCATTCATAAAAGAACTTTTCCCTGTTGAATTTTTTGCTCTCAATATATTTAAACCATCTGTAAAATTAGCCGAGGTACTAAATAACCCGTTAGTGGTAAAAATATTTAATTTAGTTGCATCAATTTTTAATTTAGCCATACAGTTACCTCACTTTAAAAACTAACGAAATTATTTTATCCGTAAGTCTTGTTCCTATTTTTCCCAACAGTTCTTTCTCATCTTCAAGGATATCTTTGCTTTCTATAATTGATTTAGCAAATTCTTCACCTTTTTTAAGAAGTGTAAACTTACCAGTATTTGGACTAAAAGCTATCAACTTATCAGCAATAGCAAACTGCAACGCCCTGTTTACCGCTGGATCCATACTCACCAAAGGATAATTACTTAACGGATCTTGTATCAGGGATAAAATAACCTGATCACGATCTTTAGATTTAAAAGCCCAGTTTAGTAACTGTAATTTAAAGAGATTAGCACTTTTATTTCTAGAAGATAAATATAACATCAGTAATATTTGTGCAATTTTAGTAATTGGTCTATAGTCTGCGGCTACGGAAACCTTTCTTCGTTTAAAGATGATCTTATGAGCTAACTCATAAGGTAAATCCATATCAGATACCTCCAAAATCTAAAGGGCATCTAACTAGCCAGTCAGCCTCTGCCTCTTTTGATAAGTCCTCTGTCAGACTGAATGAAAATAATTTATGAAAGTTCTCAGATTCTAGAGCAACTTTGTATTTTGTTTGAGTTTCTTTTATAAAAGCTTTCGGATCTAATTCGGTTAAAAGAAGTTCTTGCTCTATATGTTCTTCCATACTATTTTTTATTCTTAATAACTTTTCTAATAAAATAGGTTGATTTACCTTAAGCTCGTCTAAAATTTTTTGCCCCTTTATAAAATTCCGAACCATAAGATCAACGTATTTATTTGTAATCTCTTCTTGTCGTGGGTTACCTTCAAAAAGTTTCGAAATTTTACCGAATAGCCTCTGAATTGCAACACTTTGGCATTCTTTCCAATCAATTATTTCGATTTCAGTTGGTGCCTCTATGTTTATATCAATCTTTTGTTCTAATATCATTCTTACAAAAAAGATTTCCTGCATGTAAAAACCTTCATCTTTTACTAGAACATCAAAATCGTCCTCGAGTAAATCCTTCATATCTAGAAGTTCCCTGAATTCCGATGCTTTCTTTTGACAATGTGCAACTATTTCTTTATTAGTAATCAATGGTGTCAGAAAGATCCATCTCCGAATTTTTATATCCCCTAAATAACGGATTAATTCATTCTTGTTTTTTTGTAATTTCCCCAAGTCTTTTGTCACTTTGTCTCGTTGAGCCTCATATAAACGCTGTGTATCATATTCTTCATCAGGGCAATAACATTGAAATACAATACCTGTACGAGTAAAACCTTCAATGCCCAAATCACCTTTTGTATGAGCAGGCATCTCCTGATAACCTTCGGAATCATACCTTTTCTTCAAAAGCAATTGACAAAATTCTTCCCAACTATCACCATTGTATTCGCCATGACGAGTCTTGATCACTACATTCACCTCTGTGCTCTTTTAAAACTCTAAAAGATGTCGATAACTCAAAAATATCACATTGTTTATCGTAACTAGCTAGTTTACACGATACCAAATTCGACAAAATCTGGTATTATCCTTCCATCTATTGATTACACTTAATAAACTAAAAAGCCGCGTTATCTAACACGTTTTCTTAGAATTTATTTTTTGGTTCCGTTTTTTCAGCAGAATCAACTAAATTATGTAACCTCTCATACTAACCTGAGCATTGGAAACCATATCACAAAATTGACACCATTCGAGGCTTCTAGCAGTTCAATAATGAGGGAACGTTACGGTTAGTACTTTTTCAATGTCGAAGCGGTTTTCTTTCATCTAAGCTTCTTGTTTTCAACGAATTTCTTTACTGTTCTACTAATATCGGTCAGTGCTCACGCCGGTTTGAAGGCTTATTGTCAGAGAAGAAGAAAGTGTTACAAAGCTCTTGATCAAACTTCCTGCTGACTCTTATGTTAGAGGGATGCTCTCACCTGATGTACCAACCAAAAAGAACAAAAAAATGCCTCAGCAACGAGGCATTTTCGATTAACAGCTAATTTTTTCGCTCATACACGTAAAACGCATGCGGATGCACGTTATTCTCATCCACGATACCCTCACGTTTGTCCACCAAGGTGTAAGCATCACGATCCCATGCTGGGAAAAACGTATCTCCCTCTGTTTCCAAATCGATCTCCGTAATGTACAGTCGATCAACGACATCGAGAAACTGGCGATAAATTTCCGAGCCGCCAAAGATAATGACATCGCCCATAGCGAGCACTTCTTTCTTCGTATGGACGACATCTACGCCTTCAGGGTGAAAGTCCTGACTACGTGTCAGGACGACATTCTTTCGGTTAGGCAGCGGCTTGCCGATCGACTCGAACGTTTTGCGTCCCATTACGATCGTTTTGCCTGTCGTTAATTCCTTCACATTTTTCAAGTCGGCAGGAAGGTGCCACGGCATGTCGCCATCTTTTCCGATGACTTGGTTGCGGGCATAGGCAACAATCAGGCTGATCATACGGCCACCTCGCCTTTGATATGCGGATGGGATTCGTAGCCGACGATTTCAATATCTTCGTATTTGAAGTCAAAAATCGAAGTCACTTCTGGATTGAGCACAAGCTTCGGCAGCGGTTTCGGCTCACGAGTGAGCTGGAGCTTGACCTGCTCGATATGGTTGAGATACAGATGAGCATCTCCGATTGTATGAACAAAATCGCCCACTTCAAGCCCGGTGACATGCGCCACCATATGCGTCAGCAAAGCGTAGGAAGCGATATTAAACGGCACCCCCAAAAATGTGTCGCCACTGCGTTGATACAGCTGGCAGGACAACTTGCCATTCGCTACGTAAAACTGGAACAGCAGGTGACAAGGCGGCAAAGCCATCTTGTCCAATTCAGCCGGATTCCACGCGCTAACGATCAAGCGGCGAGAGTCCGGATTGCGTTTGATCTCATCAATGACCCATTGAATCTGGTCCACTGTTTTGCCGTCGCGTCCAGTAAAGGAACGCCATTGGCTTCCGTAAACCGGGCCCAAATCTCCGTTTTCATCCGCCCATTCGTTCCAAATCCGCACGCCGTTTTCCTGCAAGTAGCGGATATTGGTATCGCCTGATAAAAACCAGAGCAATTCGTGGATGATCGATTTCATATGCAGCTTTTTCGTCGTGACCATGGGAAAGCCTTCACTCAGGTCAAAACGCATCTGATGCCCAAAAACACTGGTCGTTCCGGTGCCTGTCCGATCCTCTTTTGTGACACCTTCATCTAAAATGCGCTGGCACAAATCCAGGTATTGTTTCATCGTCCATCTCTCCTTCCATCTCATCTATTTTACCTGACCCAGACGAAAAGGAAAGATCGGAATGTCATGATATAATAAATGGATAAATGTAGAAAGCGGGATTCGTGATGGATGGCATACCTTCTGTGGCTACCAAGCCCTTATATAAACAAATAGCAGAGCAAATCGAGCAAAGAATCAGCAGTGGTGAATTCGGTCCTGGCAGCTATTTACCCTCGGAGCGCACGCTGGCCAAGGAACTGAACGTCAACCGTTCGACCGTCGTCGCGGCGTACGATGAGTTGCAAGCAGCAGGCATGATCGAGCGCATACAAGGAAGCGGCACCATCGTCAGCCAAGATATTTGGGGACTGGCACGGACCCGCGTTCCGAACTGGCGTCATTTGACGGAGTCAGGGTCGTTTCGCCCGAATTTACCGTTGATTCGCAAAATCCGTCGTGAAACACAGGAAAATGACTTGATCGATTTGGCGAGTGGCGAGCTCTCGACCGATCTCGTCCCCAATCAAGCACTCCAACAGCTCATGACCTCCGATGACTTCCCGGCCCATCTCGGCTATGAGCATCCGCAGGGCAATTGGGCATTGCGAGAGACATTGAGTCTCCATATGAAAGCATGGCGAAGCATCGAAGCACCTGCTACCTCGATCATGATTACGTCAGGAGCGCAGCAGGCCCTTCATCTCGTCGTTCAATGCTTGTTAAAGCCAGGGGATGCGGTAGCTATTGAAGAGCCGTCTTATTGTTATTCCTTGCCGCTTTTTCATTCCGCTGGCTTGCGTTCGTTCTCGCTGCCTGTCGACCGGGACGGAATCGACCCGAAGCACTTGGCCCAGCTGCACCGCCAGCACCGCATCAAAATGGTTTTTCTCAATCCGAATTATCAAAACCCGACAGGGACACTGCTTTCATTGGAGCGGCGCCAGGAATTGCTCGCGTTCTCCTATGAAAATGGGATTCCGATCATCGAGGATGATCCATACAGCTTGACCAGTTTTTCGAGAGAGCCCGTCCCAACCTTAAAATCACTGGACCAACATGGAACTGTACTCTACATCAGCTCTTTGACCAAGATCGTCGCCTCAGGTCTGCGGATCGGCTGGATCGTCGGGCCCCCTACTGTCATGGAAAGACTGGCAGATGCGAAACAACAGTTTGATTTTGGACACAGCATTTTTCCGCAATGGTTAGCGAATCGTTTTCTCGGATCGCCTCAGTTTGCGAGTCACATCGATCTTTTACGAACAGAGCTATCCTTGCGGCACGATCAGCTTGTCTCCTCGCTTCAAGACAAGTTCGGTGATCAAGTAGAAATGGTCGGTTCAGAAGGAGGCATTCACCTGTGGTGCAAATTTAAAGGGGAATGGAGCGGCGAATGTCTTCTCACAGAATCAGTCAAACGGGGAGTTGTCTTCGTACCTGGACACCTTTTCGGCGCAGAGCAAGGATATGTCCGCTTCACCTTTGGCAGAGCTACCTTGGATCAGATCCCGGAGGCAGTCTCGCGCTTAGCGGATGCATTCGTGGCAAGTGGATGGGCAAAATAATCCCCAAGTGGATGGCAACATTTTTGTGCGGTCGGTATATGATCGAAGTAAGCTACCGTATGCATCCTCGTGTATATCCAGCAGGATGACTGTGCCATACAGAAAGGACTGGCTGTTATGAGTATTTTGCCTTTCATTATTGCTATTATTGTTCTTGTTCTTATAGGTCTCGTCGTTACAATAAAAATCGGAATTAACCCATCCGAATCCAAAGTGCGGGGCTTTAAACAACGCTCCCGCAATCTGTTGATCATTTACGGCATCATTACGATCGCCCTGGTCATTGCATTGTCAGTCTTTCTCTACAACAACCTTTGATCAATCCCGAACGTTACGTGACATAAATAAGACGCCGTCTGCCTTGTACAGGTATGACGGCGTTTTTGAATCGAAGGAAGTCCTTCGTCTTGTGTTTTTGGAAGATGTTACCTCTTTTACACGATTTTCCTCGCTACATTGGCGGCTTGCAGCCCACGCTGTCCATTTACGATCTCAAAGACCACCTGCTCGCCTTCTTCCAAATTGCGGTAACCAGACCCCGTAATCGCAGAATAGTGTACGAATACATCAGGTCCGCCATCGCGCTCAATAAACCCATAGCCCTTTTCTTTGCTGAACCATTTTACTTTCCCTTGAATCATTGTGTTTCCTCCCTGTAATCAGTGCAGCTCTTACGCTTACCTCATCATATGCGGATGCGAAGTCAGTGGATATACGGTAAAATAAATAAAGTAAGAATCGTCACGCCAGAAAGGAGTGAACCACATGAAAAAAGCATTGATTATTGCATGCGCGCTGCTGCTCACTGCCTGCTCCGAAATATCCGAAGGGGTCCAAACCGCCCAGCAAGCAGTAGAAACAGGACAGCAAGCCATTGAGGCAGGCAAACAGGCTGTCGAAGCCGGTCAGCAAGTTCTGGAAGCAGGCAAGCAGCTGGCGGAGTCTGAGGTTGCCCAACAGCTGCAAACATACCTCCAGCAAAAATACGAATCCTCTGAAGCCTTGCGTAATGCGATGTTCAGCGGAGATGGTCAATTGCTCGTAGAAGAATTGCAAAAGACCGAGCTAGCGAACTTCAGCTTTTACAAATCTGACATGTTCGGTGTTGAATATACAGGCACGCTCTCTGCCGACGGTACTTTCAAAGTGCTTAAGCACGATTTGAACAATCAAGGTGCGGAGCCTACTGTCGTAAAGGAATTCAAAGTAACACTCGACGGAAACGGTCAGATTCAGGTTCAGTAATTTGGAAAACATTTCAAGAAAAGCCTGCGATCAATCATCGCGGGCTTTTTCGTGTTATTAAAAAACTTTTTATTGAGTTTCTACAAAATTTTCTGTGTTTCCTTATAGATTTTTATTATTGGGCATGATAACGTGTAAGATGTTCATATAAATTTCATAAATACTAAACATAGCAAGGGGTGCTGCCAATGAATATGCTGCTCGTGTCTATTATTGTGTACATGGCAGGTATGCTGTTAATCGGCTATTATGCCTATAAACGTACCTCCAATCTGACCGACTACATGCTCGGGGGTCGATCTCTCGGTCCAACTGTAACCGCTCTCAGTGCGGGTGCATCCGACATGAGCGGTTGGTTGATGATGGGTTTGCCAGGTGCCATGTTTGCCCAAGGTCTTAGTGCATCCTGGATCGCCATCGGTCTGACTCTCGGCGCTTATGCCAACTGGCTGTATGTCGCTCCCCGCCTTCGTTCGTACACGGAGGTTGCCAATAACTCGATTACGATTCCTGCTTTTTTGGAAAATCGTTTCGGGGATGGGTCTCGGATGCTTCGTCTTGTCTCGGCTCTTGTTATTATGATCTTTTTTACCTTTTACGTCTCATCTGGTCTCGTTTCTGGAGGCGTGTTGTTTGAAAACACCTTCCACCTGAGTTATCAAACGGGACTGTGGATTGTCGGATTGGTCACCATTGCCTATACATTGTTTGGCGGCTTCCTCGCTGTAAGCTGGACGGACGCTGTACAAGGACTCATTATGGTCATCGCGCTCATTCTCGTTCCGCTCGTGACCGTTCTTACAACAGGCGGATTGGGAGAAACATTTACCCAGATCCACACTGTCGATCCCTCTTTGCTTGATATTTTTAAAGGGACGAGCCTGCTCGGCATCATTTCCTTGTTTGCATGGGGACTCGGCTATTTCGGACAACCGCACATTATCGTTCGCTTTATGGCGATCACGTCCACGAGTGAGATCAAAAAAGCACGCAGCATCGGTATGGGCTGGATGATTTTCTCCGTCGCTGGCGCCATGTTGACAGGTCTGGTCGGTATCGCCCTGTACTCCAAGCAAGGCTGGACGTTGAGCGATCCTGAGACGATCTTCATCCAGCTGGGTACGATTCTGTTCCATCCAATCATTACCGGCTTTTTGCTGGCGGCGATTTTGGCAGCGATCATGAGTACGATTTCCTCTCAGCTGCTCGTCACATCCAGCTCCTTGACCGAGGACATTTACAAAACCTTTTTCAAGCGTTCTGCAACCGACAAAGAACTGGTCACCTTTGGCCGTCTGTCCGTATTGCTCGTATCTGTCGTCGCCTTTTTGCTCGCCTTGAATAAAAATGACACGATCCTCGATCTCGTCGGATATGCGTGGGCTGGATTCGGCGCTTCGTTTGGGCCTGTCATTCTGCTCTCTCTCTATTGGAAGCGCATGAACAAATGGGGTGCTCTCGCGGGTATGATCGCTGGCGCGCTTACCGTTATCATTTGGACTCGTTTTGATGTGCTGAAGGACTTCCTCTACGAGATGGTTCCCGGCTTTGCCATTAGCCTGCTCGCCATCGTGGTTGTCAGCCATTTGACCAGCAAGCCTTCGAATGAGGTAACCGCTCAGTTTGATGAGTACCAAAAAAGCATGAAATAATCCTTGCCGATAAAAGCCAAGCAGCCTATGCGCTGGACAACTACTCTGTCCCACGTCATAGGCTGCTTTTTTCTGTTGAAACTAATTGGAACCCTCATCGTAAATCATCCATAACCTCACAAAAAGGAGGGACAAAAAATGATGATGATGTCCGGCTTGATTATTGGCGTATCCCTTTTGATTTTTGGCATGCTCGGGATGGCTTGCTACCGCTTTTTTATCCAAAAGAAACCGGTCGAGCACTACTACACCCCGCTAGATCGCGTGTTCGGGCAAACACCAGTTGAATTCCATGAGCAAAAGATCGAGAAAAAAGAATCGGCGGAAGAGGAAGGTGACGACAAGGATAAGAACGAGAAGATTCGGCAAAAGCGCAGATCATAGCGAAAACCAAGCTTCTGCCAAACGCCTGATCCCTACCGCAATGTCTTGTTCCTCCACTCCACCAAATCCAACAATAATTCGCGGCCGTGCATTCGTCGGATCATTGGCCCAGTTATGGCCGCTCGGATAAACGCGAACATCGGCCGCACGCGCCAGCTCGATCAGCTCCTTCTCCGTTCGGGAAGTATCCACCTCCAGCAAAATATGCAGCCCTGCTGACTGTCCCAATACTCGGATTTCCCGGGGCATGTAGGTCTGTATCGCCCGAAGCAGTGCATCGTGCTTGCGGTGATAGACGGTGCGCATTTTTCGGACATGCTTCTCCCAGTATCCCTTTTGCATGAACAACTGCATGCTTCGTTGCAAATGGCGGGAAACCGGAGAAGGATACGCCTGGAATGCTTCCAAATATCTCCCGAGCAATTGCCTCGGAAGTACCGTGTAATCCAAGCGAAGTGCCGGAGAAAATGCTTTGGAAAAATTGCCGATATAAACCACACATCCATCCCGATCCATTCCTTGCAGAGATGGCGTAGGGTGTACATTGTAGCGGAATTCGCCATCGTAATCATTTTCGATGATGATTCCGTTCGTTCTCTTTGCCCATTGCAGCAATTGCTGACGTTTGCTGACTGGCATGACCATCCCATACGGATATTGATGAGCCGGGGTTGTGTATATGACAGTTGCGTTGCTTTTCTCTAAGGCTTCAATGGACAGCCCCTCTTCTTCCAGTGGTATCGACACGACCTCGTACCCGTGATGCGAAAAAACGATTCGAGCATCTGCATACCCAGGCTCCTCAATCGCAACCACATGATGCCGATCCGCCAAGAGCAGACATAAAAAGCTGAGAGCCTGCTGTAATCCGGTGCCGATGATGATTTGCTCAGGCCGACAAATGAGCGTACGTGCTCTGCGCAAATATTTACTCAGCTCCTCTCTCAGCTCCCACTCGCCTTGATCATCCCCGTAAAAAGAAAAGTCCTCCGGATAAACATCCAGCGCTTCCAGCATGCAAGAGCGCCATGCAGCATAAGGAAAAGACTTCGTATCGATGACAGATCCGTGAAAGTTGTAGCGACAGATGAGATGCTCCCCTTTTTTCTTTTTTAAGATGGATGAATACAAGGCAATCTCCCCATCCTGATCCACTGGCTCTGACCATCTCTCGATCTCAGCAGCAAAAAAGCCGCTCCGCTCCCGGCTCACGATGTAGCCTTCTGCGAGCAGTTGCTGATAGGCTGCCTCAATCGTATTTTTTCCGACGCCGCTTGCTTTCATCAACTGACGGATCGATGGCATCTTGGTTCCGGACGGTATCTCTCCTGATGCAATCCGTTTGCTTAATTGCTTGTACAGCTGCTGATACAAAGGTTCTTTGCTGTGTGCATCCATGATCGGCATGTACTCCATCAGCGACCCTCCAATCTGTTCCCATCCAACTCTCTCAAACTGTCACTGTGTATAGGAGCAGTTCTATTTTACAATGATTGTACCAGATTCACCCACACGAAAGGAGAGCAAGTCATGCGTATTCATTTACAAGGAGAAAAGGTCGTTCTGCGAGATATTCGAGCAGAAGATATCGATACGATCTACTATTGGAAATACGAAGCAGAGGATCGTGAACATCTCAATTGGAATGGCCCCTACAAACCGCTTGATCCGTACACAAAAGAAGAGTATCGTGCCCTCCCGCGTCACCAGGAGTCTCTTTCTCTCGTCGGGACAGATGCACCAAGAACCGAGCTGATGATTGAGATTGACGGCCAGCTAAAAGGCAGTGTCGGCCGCTACTGGGTATCCGAGGAGACGAACTGGTGCGAAATCGGAATCGTTATTTATGACTCCCGCTACTGGCAGAATGGCTATGGCCGGGAAGCGTTTCGGATGTGGATCGACTACTTGTTTACCCACATGGATACAGTCCGTTTAGGCATCGGTACGTGGTCCGGCAACGAACGGATGATCAAGCTGGCTGCTCACATGGGAATGGTGGAAGAAGCCCGGGTACGCAAAGCAAGGATAGTTCGCGGTGAATATTATGATGCGATTAAAATGGGGATTTTGCGCGAGGAATGGGAGAATCGGAAATAAAAATAACAGGAATACATGAATAGAACTTAATACCTATTTGCACATCGTTTATTCACAACTTTCTATCTATAACTAGCGACCAATCCCAAACCGATACCTCAGTATGTGGGTATTATTCCCTTTTTATATATAGATTGGATATCATTCGTCTTTTTATCACCATGAGCATCTTCCATCTGTATAGGAAACTGCCAGTGAGGAGGAGACTGAATGCCTCATATTGAAGATATCACCGTCCAAAAGTCGAATGCTGAACGCAAGAGTTATGTGGTTGTTGGTGCCATATTATCATGCAGTAGCGGAAGCCAGTTAAGTCGGCTAAAAATGCCGTTCAGTCATGGTGTTTTTGTAAAAGGCAAGCCACAAATGAACATCATGGACTTTGTTCCCAACGTCAATATCATGCCATTTGGTCAGTGCAACAACTTGAAGAATCCCACTGTCGCTTCTGCTACCGCAGCAAACAATGGTGTACTAACACCGGTGCCGTGCACACCTGTGATGACCATGCCATGGATCGATGGCAAACTGGACAAAATAGTCGGCGGACACCCCGCATTGTTGAACAAATCCACAAATATATGTTTCCATTGCGGACTCATTAAGATTGAAGATGACGGGCAGGATTTGGGTGGTGTGACGATAGGTAATCAGTCCTCAACAAATAGTGGGTCGTCAGATGCCGTTTTTGGGCGAGGACCTGCTTGCGAGAAACCGCAGGAAAAGCCAAGTATGTTGGACCATTTCATCAAAGGAATATCGAAGCTTGGAGATGTTCCTGCTGCGATGCAAAAAGCGGCAAGTGAACTGCCTGGGGCACTAGAAAAAGCTGCAAATGATTTGCCAAAAGGTTTGCAGAAGGCGGCAGAGGATTTACCTAAGGGCGTTAATGTGTTTGTGAGGGAAGGCTATATTGAGCCGATGCAGGAGGACTTGAATACGTTACGGGATGATAAAATCAATCTCGCGGATGGACTTGCAATCGGTGGGATTGCCTTACATGCACTTACGCTTGGAAGAAGCAAAAACGTTAAAAATATCGTAGAGGCTACTAGTAAAGGGAATAGGAAGTGGGGTAAGACACTTAATAGGATTGACAATGGTTCCGGTCATATTCCAATGGATCCAGAAAAGTTTAATCGAATGAAAAATGCTTTTGAGAAGCAAGGGGGGCTTCTTGTTCCTGAATATGAAGCGGTACCACTATTAAATTGGCATGGTACAGAAGCATCAACATTAAATGATAAGACAATTGCGTTTAGACCAAACCCGTCTGCTTCGGCTGTATTTGAGGAGTTTATTCATGCCACTCAGTATAGAACAGGAAGAGCTACCGGTTCAAATATTTTAGAGATGGAGATTGAAGCAAAAGAAAAGCTAATCAAGCATAGAAAAGCATATGGCATACCAAATGTCGAAACCAGAGAAACAATTCAGCATCTTAGGGATTATAGGAAACAATTAGATGAGCAAAAACGGAGGTGGTAGATTTGTTTAAAGTAAATGTTGAATTTGCAATGTATCTTCAGTCCGCAAATGTTGTTGTAATAACTGGCAAATATCAAGGGCAGTTAACAGGTAATGTTCTAGTTGACGCGAATAACCTTGCCAAAAAATTTGTTGTCAATAACGTTGTTCATATGAAATACAAGAATCCTGAAAAAATTAAAGATACGATTTCATTGAATCTCCAGCCAGATGACTTTGAGGCAGATGAATTAGTAGGCAAATGCTTGATAAGCCCTGATTAAAAGTTTTCATGAATTCTGATTAGCAATTCTCAATCCAAAACATTTGCACAATATTGCAAGGACTCAATTAGCAGAATCAATTTAAAACAATTTGGTAGCTCCTACACCTATTAATTATATGACAAGAGCCACCTAACAACAGAAAAAAGGGCATTCCCCTCATCTCTTCAAGACCCGGGAACTGCCCTATTCATTTTCCTACCAAACCGGGACTACTCCAACTCAGCCGCCACACGACTTACTTTTGCCGCCAGCTCGTCAAGATCGACGTTCATCTCAAGAGCCGCAAACAGACCTGTGAAATACTCGTTGATCTGGTCGATGACGCGATTGCGTTCACTCGCCACCAGCTCTTGGAACAGCGCGCTGAATTGCTCATCCAGCTGCTTGTTTCCGATTTCTACATACGCGCTCACTGGTTCTTGCATGCGCTTCTCCAGTTCTTCACGCATTTTTGCTTTGCCATCCTGCTCGAAAAAGTCTTTGGTGTTTTTGAACAAGGAAATCGCGGATGCAAATGCAGATTCGGCTACTGGCAGTTCGTTCGCAAAGGACAGTGTTTCCACCTGTCGCTGCTGATAAGGTGCCAAGGTCAAGCCTGCCGCGTAGCCTTGTGCATCCTTTTGCCACGCCGCAACAAGTGTTGTCCCCTGCTTGTTCGTGAACTTCTCCAAGCGAAGGGTTGTGGCACGCAGCTCTTGCGCCAAGTCGTAGCTGATCGAACGCAGAAGATCAGTCAAGCATCCTTGCAGTGCTTGCTTCATGTTCCGTCCATCGTCCTTGATGACAGCCGGGTTAAAAGCAAGATTGAACAGCTCGTTGAAGCGGAAGAACAAGCGCTGGCGAACGTAGTAGAGCAGTTCCTCGCGCTCTTTTGCCAGGTCGCGCTCGAACGAAGCGGTAGACAGTGCTTCAACAGCTGACAGAGCCTGTGTCTTGGCATTGCTTGCTGCTTCTTTGCGCAACAGACGCTCGTCTTCGCCGGACTGCGCCATACGCATGAATTCTGTCAAGGTATCATGGGCGCGACGGATTTCACCGATTGCAGCATTCACAGCAATTTGCGTCAGCTCTTCAATCGTAAAACGGAGGAACTCTGCTTCAAACGAAGCCATTCCCGAGAACTTGAAGGCTTCATCTGCCGGCATCAGCGGCTCGCCTTCAGCCGTATTCGTGCGCTGACGGTATACTTTCTCCGCAGAAGCTGCCAGCTTGCCTTTTTCATGCATCCGTGCCAACAGAGCAGTCTGGCTCGACACCGGATAAATACGCGGAAGGCGAATTCCGCACGAGAGGAGGTTTTTCTCTACGTGGGTAATCACGCCCTGCAATTCCTCATCGTTTGCTGCGAGGTCACAAGCATTGACGATAAAGAACATTTTGTCCATTTCGAACGTATCCTTGACCCGTCCCATTTGCAGCAAAAACTCGCGGTCTGCCTGTGAAAAGGCGTGGTTGTAATATGTGACAAACAGCACGGCATCCGCGTTTTTCATGTATTCAAACGCCACACCTGTGTGACGCGCATTGATGGAATCCGCACCAGGCGTATCGACGAGAACGATGCCCTGGTCTGTCAGCGGGCAGGAATAGAACAGCTCGATGTATTCCGCAAAACAAGCTTTTTCTTCCTTGGCTACAAAGCCTTTGAAAGCCTGCATATCCACCAGCAATTCTCCACCCAGATGAGCAGCCATTTCTGGCAAGCCTTTTGTAACAGCTTTCAAAAAGGTGTAGTGAGGTTTTGCTGTAGGCGGGATTTGGGCGACATCGATCTTGCCGAGCTCAGCCAATGCCCCATCCAGATCAGATGCAACCAGTCCAAACACAGCGAGTGAACGGATAACATCCTGCTCGATTGCTTCGCGCTCCTTCAAGACGACACGCACAGTTCCATGCGGGCGTTCATCTGTAGGCGGCATAATTTTGTTGATCGCTGCTGTCGTCGGATTCGGCGATACAGGCAGCACAAGATCGCCCATCAAAGCGTTCGCAAAAGACGATTTCCCTGCACTGAATGCACCAAAAAGTGCGACAGTAAAACGATTGGCAGTCAGGCGATCTGCTCGATCCAGCATCGCCTGTGCCTGTGCTTGCATCCCTGGTACAGAAACGACTTCTTCACTTGCGCGCCGCAGACGCTCTGCTGCCGCAATTAGTTTGTCTCGTAGTTGATTCATGCTACTTGTTCTCCTCCACGCATAATCGCCAACAGACGACCCTTGGTTTCTTCTTCTCTCGCTGCCAGTCCTGCCAGCTTTTGATGCAGCGCTGCCAACTCACGCAATACGCCAAGACGCTCGACTTGAGCCGCACTTTCTACACGCACCTGCTCCTTGATCATCTCAACCACTTGTGCAATGAAGGAGAGACCCACTCGTCTGTACTCCAGCTTCATCCCGTTGGAAATATCCGCACAGTAGTTCAGGACGTACTCACTCGAAGCAGCACCCTCTTTGATGTGCTTGCTCAAGAACTCGCCCGTTATCTCCATCTTGGTTGCGTGAACGCTGGCGTGATATTCTTCGCTCCGCAAATCAAACACTTGCGGCTGCTTGCCGAGCCATTCTTTGAAGTGGAAGTCGAGATTTCCCGCCACTTTTTCGCGGAACTCAACGAGAAGGGCTTCTTCGCGACGTGCGCGTTCTTCCTCTGTCTTCTTGCCTGCAAACAACAGCCCTACCTTGAAGCCCGGCTTGCGGCTCTCCAAGTAGCTTCGTGCTGCTTCGTTCGTGCTGAAATAAGTCAAACGAGCATTGTCCAAAAGTACGCTCAGCTCTTTTTCCATCTGCATTCGGGCATCCTCAGCACGCTGCTCTAGAGCCGCTGCTGTCGCTTCCTCCTGCTCAAGCGCTTCCTGCACAGCCGCAGCATTACGACTGTCGATGCCTTCCACTTCCAGACCATCCAGCTGGGATTCCCACTGCTGGCGTTGGTCTGCCTGGCTTGTTCTTACTACTTGGATGTGTTCGTCGATCAAATGCTCGGCAGCACTGCGAACGCTCGTGCCAACCAGCTTTTCACGATCAGCGATCAACTGAGCAAGCATGCCCTTAAATTCTTCATACATGTTCTCAGAGTGATCTGGTTCCGCAAGCGACGTGTAAAAAATACCATCTGGATGTATATTCCAGGTCGCGAATGCCTCCTCGACACTTTCCTTATAGCTATCGAAATCCAATTCGAAATCAATATGTTTATCGATCATGTTCACAACCAGATAGACTGGCTTGCCACGATCCTTCAACGTCTTCGTAAAGTTGAAGTTCTCTTCGGCTTGAACATGGTTATAATCCATCATGTAAATGACGACGTCAGCCAAATGCAGCGCGGATTCCGTAGCGATTTTGTGTGCTGCATCCGTTGAGTCAATGCCCGGTGTATCGAGCAAGCTGGCGTATTCGTCAAGGAATGTTCCCGGATAGGAGACCTCTACGGATTCAACCGTATCTCCGTCAACAGCAAACTGCTTGAGCTTCTCCATCTCCGTATCTGGATCAAATGTAAGGACTCCGCTGTTCATCGTGAAGACGCGAGCCGCTTTTTCTCCGCCGCGAATCTTGACGACATTCGCACTGGTCGGAATCGGATTGGACGGTAGCAAATTGACACCCAAAAGCGTGTTAATCATCGTTGATTTTCCTGCGGAAAAATGTCCGCAAAACGCAATGTTCAGCTCAGCGCGCTTTGTTTTCGCGGCCAGTTGAATGAGCTTGTGTGGCGTGGTTTCGTCTCCCTGCGATTTCATTACTTCCGCGAGTTCTTCCCATGTATGTGCCAGTCGGGAAAAGTCCGTTTCCCGGATCAATACTTGACTGTCAAGCACTTCTATTCCACCCTTCTCCATCATTCCTACTCTCTCTACTTGTGCCTGTTCAAAAAGTCGTCTTTTCAGCATCGAGAAAATGGCGAGAACCTGAAGAAGGAGGAGCGGAGTGTAGGGGACCTACATGAGCACCGGACTTCGATGGTGAACGCCATTTTCGATGTCGAATAAGCTTTCATGACTACTTCATGATCAAAAGACAAAAGACGATTTTTTGAACTTCCTTTTTACTACTCTCTATTCTACCATGCCGAATGTAACATAGGTCACAGATGAGTTCAATTCAAAACTATGAAAGATTTAGCATTCGCCTATTCTTCCGCATAATTTTCCTCTCATCTGGAAAAAATCGCACTAACATGATATTCGCATTCTGAACGGGAGGAACTTCAAATGATGCGCAGATTTTTATCCCATCGTCGCAAAAAGAAAACTTCCTCTCTTATCACGCAGCGTTTGCAGCAGCGAAATGATCCTACACAGACACTATCGACCAGTTTGCAGCAAAACATGGAGACGTTTAAGACCGTGTTGGGCAGCCCACACGATTTATTGATTCGTTCCTTTTTTATCGGCAACACCAATCATCGCTGTGGTGTTATTGCGATTGATGGATTGGCGAACTGCGATATGCTGGATACGCAAGTACTCGGACATATCCAGTTGATGATCTCGACTGCTTCCAAAGTGGTGCCGACTGAACCCGATGAGATTGTCCAGATGCTCTATGAGGAAATCCTTTCTGTCGTCGAAATATCGAAAGCAACGGACTTCACAAAAACACTCGAAAGCATTCTTTCTGGGGATACAGCCCTTTTCGTAGATGGAACGGCCGAAGTCATTATTATCGACAGCAAGGGATGGAAAACCCGTTCCGTCGAGGAGCCGGTCTCGGAAGGGCTGGTGCGAGGTCCCCGGGATGGCTTTTCAGAGAGTATCCGGGACAACACCGTTCATATTCGCAGACGTGTCAAAGACCCGAGCTTGCGCTTTGAAGGGTCCATCGTAGGGAGACGAAGCAGGACAGATCTGATCATCGCCTACATTGAAAACATCGTTGATCCAGAATTACTGAATGAAGTGCGGCGGCGAATCTCCACGATCGATATCGACGAGGTAGAAGAGTCCGGTTTTATCGAGCAATGGATTGAAGATGATTTTTTGTCTCCCTTTCCTCAGGTTCACAACACGGAGCGTCCCGATAAAGTGAGCGCTGCGCTGTTTCAAGGCCGTGTTGCGATTTTGCTCGACGGAACTCCGATGGTGCTTATTTTGCCTGTGACGATTGGTTTGCTCCTGCATTCGCCAGAGGATTACTACGAGCGTTGGATTGTAGGTACTTTGGCAAGACTTTTGCGGTATTTGGCAGCTTTTCTGGCCGTCTATTCACCTGCTTTTTATATTGCTCTCGTCACCTTTCATCCCGGCTTGATCCCGTCTGATCTCGCCTTCTCGATTGCAGCCACACGTGATGGGGTTCCTTTTCCCGCATTCGTAGAAGCGATCATGATGGTGACGACGATGGAGCTGTTGCAGGAAGCCGGATTACGATTGCCAAAGCCGATCGGCCAGACAGTCGGGATCGTCGGCGGTCTCGTCATCGGTGACGCTGCGGTATCTGCGGGCATCGTCAGTCCGGTCATGGTCATCGTTGTTGCCCTTACTGCTATCGCTTCGTTCGCCATACCTGCTTATCACCTCGCCATCGCCTTTCGGATGATCCGTTTTTTTGCGATGTTTATGGCAGCCATTTTTGGAATTTATGGCGTGGTGTTAAGCTTTATCGCCATCATGATTCATTTGTCCAATCTGACCAGCATCGGGTACCCTTATTTGGCACCTCTTGCTCCACAGATGCCAAGGGACTGGAAGGATATGATTTTGCGGGCACCTGTTACCTTCTTGAAGATCCGCCCAGATGCTCTTCACCCGAAAGACGAAAATCGAATGAATACAGGAGGGTCGTAAGTGAGCGCACAAACCTTGGCGGAGAAAATGATCAGCAAAAATCATATGGGGATCAGCATCGCCTCAGTCACAATCGGCGTTGGCATCCTGACCTTTCCCCGCTCCCTAGCCAAAGCAACAGGGGCTTTCGACGGATGGATTTCGGTTGTTTTGAGCGGTTTCTGCGCGTGTGTGATTGGCTGGCTGCTTGCCAAGCTGGCGGCTCGCTTTCCCAGACAAAGCTTCTTTGAATTCACCTCGATCATCGCAACCAAACCAATCGCCTACATCCTGACCTTGGTCGTCTGTATTTACACCATGCTTTTCGTCTCGTTTGAAATCCGGGCGATCGGAAATATTGCCAAGCAATACTTGTTTTACAATACACCGGTTGAGATGATCACACTCTCCTTTCTGTTGATCGTTCAATACGCCGTAGTCGGAACGCGCGTTTCCATGCTGCGGCTCAACTTGCTCTTTCTCCCTGTCGTTCTCCTCGTCATGCTCATCGTCTTGCTCTTTACGACCCAGCTGTTCGAGGTAGAAAATATCCGGCCCTTCTTTTCTTCAGACTGGCCCGCACTCATGGAAGGAACAAGAGCGGTCGGACTGTCTTATTCAGGCTTCGAGATTATCCTGTTTTACACCATGCTGATGAAAAACCCGAAGGAAGGGGCAAAAGCCGTAACGTTAGGGCTCTCGATTCCCATTCTGCTCTACATGACCATCTACATGTTTGTCATCGGGGTCTTCTCTGCTGACGTAGCAACGAACTTGACCTATCCAACCATCGAGCTGGCAAAAGAGGTAGAAATCCCTGGCGGCTTCTTTGAACGGGTGGAATCCATCTTCTTTACCATCTGGATCATGACGATCTTCAACACCTGTGCGATGTGGCTCGATATTACGGTGCTCAACTTGCAGTCCATGTTCCACAAGGTGCCCAAAACGGTTTGGGTGCTCATTCTTTCTCCCATCATTTATTTTGTCGCGATGCTCCCGCAAAACCTGGTTGATTTCTTCACGTTTGCAGACAGCATCACCTATTTCGGAATGATCGTCGTCTATTTATGTCCGATTTTGCTGCTCCTCATCGCTGTCATACGAGGTGTAAAGGGTCATGAATAGAAAGCTCACTGCCTTCTGTATATACCTGCTTCTCTCGACGTTGCTGGCTGGCTGCTGGGATCAGGTTCAAATTGAGGAACGAGGATTTGTCGTGGGCGTAGGGATTGATATGCCTCGCACGAAAGAAACCGAGCAGCAAGCCAAGCAAGAGGCTCCCGACAAACCTCCCGTTAAAGAACGCTTTCTCGCCACACATCAATTCGTCGTGCCCGGTGGGTTGGTCTCAGGCGGTCAAGGAAGCGGAGGCGGTCAAAACACAGCCAATGAGGCTTTTCACAATCTCGTATCTGAAGGGGATTCCCTTTTTGAGATTTCCCGCGAATTGGCTACCCGAACCAGCCGATCCCCGTTTTATCAGCATATGAAGATCCTGATCGTTTCTGAGGATGTCGCCCGTACCAAAGACGGTTTTGCCAGGGCACTCGATTTCTATCTGCGTGATCCAGACTCAAGACGAAGCAGCAAGGTCTTTATCTCAAAAGGTCTTGCCAAAGAAGTACTGGAAGTCAAACCGAAAACAGAAAAGCTGCCAGCCATTTACGTTAACTCTGTCGCGGAGAATGACGATAAAAATTCCCGCATGCTTCCAGATGTCCGATTGGGCGATGTCCACGAGGAGCTTCTTAGCCCCTACAGTTTTGTGGTTCCACGAATCAGACCCGAAGAGCAAGAGGTAAAATTAGCAGGTGCGGCCGTTTTTGCTCATGACAATCAGTTGATGGGTTTTCTCGGGGAGGAAGAGACGGAGGGACTGAATTTTCTCACGGGAAATATTAGCGGAGGTATGCTAAAAGGCAAGATGAAAAACAACCTCGTCTCGATGAACATTCAAGGGATTAAGCATAGCATAGAAGCAGATTTGCGAGATCGGCAGCGCATGAAATTCACGATCATAATCGAATGTGAAGGCACATTAGCCGAGTCTTACGCTACAATGGATTACTTGAATCACATGGCGATGGAGAAGCTTGAACAAGTGTTTGCCGAAGAAATCCAGCGAATGAGCAATGACACCATCAGAAAGGTCCATAACCAGATGAAAGTGGATGTCATCAAGCTTGGCAGCTATCTCAAGCAGCATCATTTTTCGCTATGGAAAAAGATTCGGCAGGATTGGGAAACAGGGCAGCGTCTGTATGAAAAAAGTGAGATAACCGTTCAAGCAAAGGTCTATCTGCGCAATATCGGTGCAATTAACCGTACCGAACGCCAAAACAACAGGTGATCCCATGTTCAAATTTTTAGGCGTCGTCCCTCCGTATTTGACCTTAGCAGGGACGGTCTTGTCGTTTTTGATTCCCTATCTTTTTTATAAAATCAACAATAAAATTCACGAGCTGGGCGATCCGCCGTGGAAAAAAAGGAATAACTCCAATTCGTAACAAAGACTCTATCACCATCAAAACAAGGGCTTACTCAGCATTCCGAGTAAGTCCTTGCTTACTTTCTTTGTTCACTTGCTATTTAAAAATTCTTCATACGATACACGGTTATAATTATTTTGCCGACTTTCGAGACCTTGGATTTCATTTTCGAGTTCATAGATTTGTTTTATGAGTACTTGCATGCGTTCTTTTGCGTGCGTCTTCGACGTGATCTCCTCTCTTTTCACTTTCTTTTTGGAGCTTTCTATTTGTTCATCCAATTCCTCCTCTTCCTCTCTAAGCTCCCCAACTCTCCTTTTTAGATTGATCAAACGCAGATAATCTTGTTTTGAATCTGTTACGCACTCCACTAGTTTCCTTGCATACTCAGGATAGGTTGTATCTACTACTCCCGTATATAACCGACGACTTTCTCGATGATCTTTTATTTTTAATAAGGTCCGCTTCAGTTCCGTAAGCGATTTTATATGTTCTTCGATCTGTACCGGACTTGCTTGTTCATTTATTTTCGTGGCTAGGTCGTTCCATGTTTCCTTTCCCAACCGAAAGATTTCCAATTCTTCCTGTTGAACGGAAAACAAATCTAGCCAATCTTCATTCGCATCACGTAGCTTTTGATAATCGTTTTTGATCTGACATTCATTTAACCGCGTGATAAAAAAGCCTTTTATTTGGCCATGAATGTGTTGATTGATTTGTTTTTTGGGAAGAAGCTCAAATTTTGCTGGTTTTTTTACGTCTTCAATGGCTTCAATCTCATGGATAAGCTGTTTGATTTGCTCCAGCATTTTTTCTGCCTTTCCTAAACCGTTGGCGGACTTTGCGGCCCTTCCTTTTTGAACATCACCATAGTGGGCTACTTTCTTTCCTTCCTCTCCCTTCCAATTGATCGGATTCTTATTTTTCTTTCGATCAATCGGTAGTGCTTGATGCATGGAAAAGTGAATATTTTTCACCCATTCGATATCATCGAAGTCTTCGGAACCTTTATCAAAAAGTTTTTTATCGCCTGTATCGTCTGCTAGCCATAGATTGTATCTGGCAGTGGTGTCTTCTTTTGTATAATCCAAATTCGCTTCGTCCATGGTTTGCGAATACTGATCATAAGAAGATGATCCGTCTGTCGGAGAACCAAATTGTCCATCATTGATCATCAGCGCAGTGGCATCCCATTTAAACGGAATTCTTACAGGAAGCTGAATTTCCCACGGTTTATCCGAGTCTATTTCTTTCAATATGCCCCGTTTCTTCAATTGATCCTGATCCACGGAAAAGTTATATTGATCGTATTGCAATTCAACGGTGTACTCATACTTTGTTCCGACGTCTGCCTCTCGAAGCATTGCCTCGATTGTATTATTATACGATTGTTGATTATTTTTCTTATCTTGTGGAGCAACATTCCATTGCTGATCTGCTTTTTCTCCCCGTAGAATCTGATAGCCGACCAAATGACCCCCATTATAACTGGCTACTCGGTGCTTATCATTCCCATCACGTATGAGCGATTCTTCATAACCAAGATTGCCGATAGCCGTCACAAGTGCTGACGCATCACGGTCAGAATTCCAGCCTTTTTTAGTGATCTCAGCGGTAACGGAATGTGGCCGGTCGCATGTATCGCCTAATTCTTTTGTAAAATGGAAAAACGATTGATTCAAATTTCCTTCCCCGTATACCTCCTTTAATAGCCCCCAAAAGGTGGGAAGTCCTTTATCTGCTTTCACATCCGTAAATTTCCCGTCATCTCCGACGGCATTTTCGAAATCATCTTTTTCGTATGTATCCGGCTTGTCCGCTTTCATTTTATTGAGATTGTCTTGATTGAGTTTCCTTTGGATGACAGGCATTGAAGATTGCTTTTGATTTTGCAGCAGCTTCGTCATTGCCTTGTTTCCTACTTTTTTGGCGAGTTGTAAAACGGGTGGCATATTTCGGTGGGAATTTGGTGGGAGAAGCGTATTTTCAGGTAGATGTGCGTTGCTAGCCATGTCATTTACTACTGGGACATGATCCTGATTTTTGAACACCTTATCATCCCCTAATAGAATGAAGATTCTTCCTTATATTGTAACAAGGCAGACAGAAAAAATGAATCAATAAGAAAAAGAGCGAACCCGTCTATGCGAGCAAGCCCTTTCTTCCTCTTCCTATTGTTGTGCCAGCAAATCAGCAAACGCTTTGGCATAAGCCGGGAGATCAGGCGGTCTACGGGAACCGACAATGTGACCGTCTACCACGACCTCTTCATCCACCCAGATCGCTCCTGCATTCTCCATATCATCTTTAATGCCCGGTGTCGATGTTGTAGTTACCCCGCGCAAAATTTTTGCGGAAGCCAGCACCCAACCCGCATGGCAAATATGTCCAATCGGTTTTTTCGCCTCGTGCATCGCAACTACAAACGACAGCACCTCCGGATAGCGGCGCAGCTTGTCCGGTGCCCACCCTCCTGGAACGAGTACACCTGCATAGTCGGCAGGATTGACCTCTGCCATCGCTTTGTCAGCCTCGCACGGTACACCGTACTTCCCTATATAGACGTGATTCGCCTTCGGGCCGACGAAATGGACGATAGCGCCTTCCTCTCGCAGTCTCATTACCGGATACCAGAGCTCGAGATCCTCAAATTCACTTTCGACGAAGCAAACTACTTGTTTTCCCGCAAGTCTCAACGTTCTCGCCTCCTTTTCCTTCTATACTACGCTATTGTAGCAGGTACAAAAGGAAAAGACAGCAGGTACATGGATCAAGCATGCATCCCCTCGGGAGTAGGTATGTACATGGCAACTTTGGTCCCTTTTCCCATTTCAAAGATGGCAACATCCGCGCAGAGATCGGCAAACAAGCGGGACGCTTGCTCCCCTATGGATGTAAAAACGTGTTTTATCAAGCTAAAGGAATGAAGCAAAGCAAAGAGAACACACTGTTATACTATTTTTAAAATCCTGTTATAATCGATTTATTCCATTGTTCTATATAGAACGATTGACGATGAAAAAATGCTGTATTATATTTTTATTGAAAGCTGTTTCAGATGAAACTCAGATTTCCCTCACGTATTTACCCATCAATTTAAACTCGATTGGAAGGAAGATTTGTATGTCTAACCATGCACCGATCATTCCATCACTAAGTGATAGCGGCATTCACTATTATCAAACCTATGAAGAAAGCCTTGTTCTTTGGCCAGTTCATCACGAAACATTTTATGTACCTACCCGTTTTGGTCAAACGCATATCATTGCAAGTGGACCAAAGAATGCACCACCACTTGTATTGCTGCACGGAGCATTGTTTAGTTCCACCATGTGGTATCCAAATATTGCCGAATGGAGCAGCAAATACCGAACATATGCAATTGATATCATGGGTGATAAGAACAAAAGTATCCCTGTAGATGTAAACGGTACGAGAACGGGTTACGCTGATTGGCTTCTTGAAGTGTTTGATAATCTGGGTATCAAAAAGGCGTATTTGGTTGGACTTTCGCTTGGTGGGCTTCATGTTATGAATTTTGCTTTGCGTGCGGTCGAGAGAGTAGAAAAGGCAGTTTTACTTAGTCCTGCGGAAACTTTCGTATCATTTCATCCAAATTTCTACAAATACGCACTTGGCCTTTTTGTCCCTAACGGAGTTGGGAATTTTTTAAAGTGGATGATGGGAGATCGTTACGTGTTACATCCAAATTTTGCAAAACAGTTTCATGCAGGAGTTATGTGGCAGGATGAAGTAAGAAATCAAAAACCTAAAGCTGATGGATTCCCGTATGTTTTCACTGACGACGAATTAAAATCAGTAAAAGTTCCGATTCTCTTATTACTTAGCGAGCACGAAGTCATTTATGACCCGCAATCTGCCTTACATCGTGCTTCGGCTTTTGTTCCCGGTATCGAAGCGGAAATCGTAAAAAATGCGGGCCACGTTTTGTCGATGGAACAGCCAGAATACGTTAATGGACGTGTATTGAGTTTTTTAAATAAATGAAAGACAGTATAAGTTGAATTCATAGGTGTATGTAGGACCCGTATCATGGAAGATGATTGTAAGAAAAAAAGTGAGAAACAGGCCTACTCACTGTTCCCCACCTTATAACGAAAACCATATGTATAGATTGCTGGTGCCGGTAGAGGGACTTGAACCCCCACGGTTTCCCTCACGATTTTGAGTCGCGCGCGTCTGCCAATTCCGCCATACCGGCCTATTCAAAATAAAACATGGTCGGGAAGACAGGATTCGAACCTGCGACCCCTTGGTCCCAAGCCAAGTACTCTACCAAGCTGAGCTACTTCCCGATTTCCAGCAATATCGGACATTCTCTCATTCGACAATTTCCGATAAGTATTGCAACACTTACATACTATACAGGCAAATCGAACCAATATCAATACCGGATTTTTTTGGAATATAGTCATTTTTTCCTATTTTTTAACTTCCCTCTCCATGGTGTACAGATTTTTCCACATGGTATTTGTCGTTTCAGGAAATCCTGCGGAAGGTTAAACGGATAGTCCAGTGGATGACGCCCTACAACGATCCAGCGTCCATTCGGAAGCTTTTTCAACTGGTACACACGGAAGAATCGATCACTTGCATCGAAGGCAAACCATACCACAAGCGTCGCACACCTGCTGCCCGAAGACAGGACCTTTGATTTTACAATCGGTGGCGCCCCTATCGTATCACCTACAGGGATCGCAAGCCGTCCGTTTATTCGCCGCAAATCAAGATTGCCGATCACTCGATTTGCCAGGCAAGGAGTCATGAATTTTTGCAGGAAGCGGCGAATTTTTAACTTGGAATTGAACCGCTTTGGCAAAATGATTCCGCGATCCTCTACCCGCTTATGGGCGGAAAAGATAATCGTAAAGAAAGCTTGCTCTGCCGATCGAATGACCTGCACCCATTGCTTTTTCATCTGACGTCCCTCCCCCTGTCAGACTATGCATCACGGGAGGAAAACGGTTGGACGCGTATCCATATACATAATCTGTTGCGGACAGGGCAAATTAAGACGGTGTTCGGATCATCAAAACCCGCAGGAGGTAGACCATGCCTAGCCCAATTAACACCGACTCGCTTAAAAAAGCAGAGGTATCCACCACGCTGGCAAAAAATATGATTACGCAAGCGATCGAGCAATCTGCAGCTAATCCACAGCTCGCCGAAGAAGCCTTGAAGCAAGCCTCTCAGGAAATTGCCCAAGCGCAAACGATGGTGTCCCAAGTGCAATCCACGCTGCAAACCCAAGCGCAAGCTCAACAAAGCAAATCTTAAACGAAATGCAGGCAGACCCGCACTATACTGGTGGTTTGCCTGTTTTCCCCATACAATAGCAATAGTTGAAGATTATTGCTAAAAAGGTGGGGAACGTATTGCCGCAACTCCAAGGATTGAATCATTTGCTTTTCTCTGTTTCTGATCTGGAAAAATCTTTTTGTTTTTACCGGGATGTACTGCATGCCAAACCACTTGTACGAGGTCGCAAGCTGGCTTACTTTGACTTGAATGGCTACTGGTTAGCGCTGAATGAGGAATCAGACATCCCACGCAATGAAATTGCTCACTCTTATACACACATGGCCTTCACTATCACAGAAGAGTCATTTGATGAGTGGTACGCTCATTTGGAAAAGCATGGCGTTACCATTTTGAATGGACGGGATCGTTCGGAGCGGGATAAGCGCTCCATTTATTTCACAGACCCTGATGGGCATAAGTTTGAATTACATACAGGGACGCTCCAGGACCGTCTTGCCTATTATCGGGACGAAAAGCATCATATGACCTTTTTTGAATGATGAGTGGTGTTGCCCAATTCTTAATATACTTTTCACAAATTCACAATAGTTCCAAGGATTCAACTACATTCGTAAATGCTATAATCTAAAAAGCACTTATGGCCTATTCTTCCTATGAATAGGCCCGTTTTCCGTAAAAATATGGAGGGATTTTATGTTTGGTAAGCGTGGCGCTCAAACCGTTACCGCCTCAATTCAAAAAAGCGATGTCCAAATACCCGATCAGCTACAGGCGAAAGTTCATTTTTTGCAAATGAATCAGACAGACCTTGATCGGTTGAAACAAATTGAACCACTCCTATCAGAACACCTAGAGGCTATTACAGAGCGTCATTACCACATGCTCCGCCAATACTCCCATCTTATGCAGATCATCGAAACGCATACGACGGTTGATCGATTGACCGTATCCTTTCGTCACTATTTGCAATCGCTTCCACATGCCAAGCTAGACGACGCCTATGTAGCCGGGCGCCAAAAAATCGGAGAGGTCCACAGCAAAATTGGACTTGCGCCCGAATGGTATACGGGCTCTTACTTGCGGGTCTATGAATATTTGATTCCAGCAATCGTCAACACCTATTCGAAACGTCCGCAAGAATTATCTTCCGTCCTGTTGGCACTCATCAAGATTATCACGCTTGATTCGCAAATCGTCCTCCAATCGTATCAGGAGGACAATGATTACAAAGTCATCGATCGCCTGGGCGAAGTTCTGGAGTTAGTGATTCAGATCGATAAATTCAAGCATGTGCTGGACACGCTTGAAGGTACGACAGAGGAAGCTGGCAATGTGGGATCTGCCGCCGAGCAATTAAGCGAATCTGTGCAAAAAGTGGCTCAATCAGCCGTCTCTGTCGCAGAGAGTGCTTCCACTACAATCGAGCAAGCGACGATGGGCAAAGATATTATCCAAGAGTCGTTGACCAGCTTTCTTTCCATGGCAGATGAATTCCAAGAGATGCAAACAAAAACCTCTCAGTTAATGGCGTCCATTGCAGAAGTTTCCCAGGTTGTTCAAGTCATACGCAATATTGCCGATCAAACCAATCTTCTTGCATTGAACGCATCGATTGAGGCAGCACGTGCCAATGAACACGGGCGTGGCTTTGCTATCGTGGCAGATGAAGTGCGAAAGCTCGCTGAACAGACCAAACAATCCGTTCAAAGCATTACAGCCACAATGAACAATGTCCAGAATGAAGCTGTCCAAGTAAAAGAAACGGCCACTCTCATGAGTGACCATTTTAACGATAAAGTGACTCAGACACGTGATGCGATTGGAATATTAGGAGAGATTGTGCAAAATATTGAGACTGTCGGGCATTCTACTGGACATATCGCAGCATTGGCACAAGAGCAGTCGGCTGCCACAGATGATATTTCGATGCGCATATCGCAAGTCCTGACGAATATGGAGCAGGTCTCTTCGCACGTCTCGAATGCAGGTAAAAACGTCTATGATGTTGGCGCCGGCATAAACAGCCTGCACAAGCTGAGCATCACGCAAACGAGCCACTTAAAGACTAAGCATTACTTGCGAATCGTCAAAACCGACCATCTCTTATGGAAATGGTGGCTGTACAACTTCATGCTTGGGTATCACCACATTGATGAAAAAGAACTCGTCGACCATCATCAATGCCGCTTGGGGACTTGGTATGACGAGGCCCTGAACAATCCATCCGTGAGCACCTTGCCCTCTTTCAAGCAATTAGTTGCGCCTCATCGACAGTTCCACGAAACTGTTCGGCGGATTTACCACTTGGTCAAGCAAGGAAAACTAGAGGAAGCAAAAGCTGCTTTTGATGCGCTAGAAGATATCTCACAACACATTCTCCACCTGCTGGATCAGTTAGCCAAAGAAGTTTCCTAAAGCTATTATCTATTCGTCTTTTTCTTGCCCGGCTGCCTTTTGGAGGCAGCTTTTTTTGTTTGGACACGTTTTAACTCTGCGGGAGATAGCGGTCTGGTTCGAGCGGTGTTGCGCTTGACTCTTTTTGCTTTGGCAACTGACCTGCCGACTCTCCCTGCTGATCTTGCTATCCCGACGCCAAACGCTTGCAAGGCCCAGACAACCGGATACGAAATCGAGAGCCTGCCATTGGCTGAACCGGCAAAATTCACAGCTGCAGCGTAGTTGCCCGCAGTCAGCCAAACAGAGCCGGAATCTCCAGGCAAGGAGATGGGAACCGTACTTCTGATGACCGTCTGATTCCGAAAACGGATAGTCCCCAGTCCTCCGTAGTTCCCGTAGCTGACATCAATATCGGTGTGGATCGATTCAACCGTTCCCCATGTCAGCCCTGATGAACGGCCCACTTTTTTCAATCTGCGCCCGATGCCATACGAACGAATAACACCTGGTACTCTCCCTACCGTTGCATAACGAGGGGCAAGAAGTCGATTTGAAGTGGGGATACTAATCGCCGCATCTATTCGATTCACTGCATTTCTCCGAAGCCGAACATACCGATACAAGCGTCCGACTCGATCTCTCCCTGAACGACCACCGTCTGCTCCACCAGGCTGGATGGTCTCGGTATAGCCGCTCGTATTGTTACGATTCAGGACGTGATTGTTGCTCAACACGTACCGTTGGCCTCCTCGCGCAACGATTAACCCAGCCGTTCCGGACCCCCCTGGGTGGCCGATGCTGTATCCAGCGATCACAGGTCTGATTCTGCTGCGATAATTCGTTGCAGAGGGTCGTACAGCAGGATGACAATGGCACCGTCCAGAGATGACGGTTCGAACAGGAACGGATACATGTGCTGTCGCCGTCTGTCTTTTGACAAGGACGCAGCTCGGGCATCTCTTCTTCACAGCAGCACTTGCATTAACGGTATACATCACAATGCAAGCGCCGCCTTTTTTGTTTTTTCCATTTGCGTAGCCAATCCCGATGCCAATTACGCCCGGCATTCGCTTCCATCTTTTGAGCAAATGCTTCTTGGCCAGGAGCGCTTCCTGAAAGGTTGCCATGGCACCCCTTCCTTTCTGCAGGTAAGTTTGCTTTACATGGTCATCGTATGTAAAACTTGGCCAGCACTGTTGGACGCTTGTCATAGTGGGGAAGCCTTTTTTAAAAACCTCTTGTTCGAGCTGTCGTGGTGGGAGGAAACAGGAGAAAACGCTCCAGCTTCTTGGGCCACCCCCTGTGGGATGGACTGCCCGGCTCCATGAAAAAAAGCGAAACCCGCGTCCAAAGTGGTCTATTCAGGAGGCATCTCAGAGGTGGACGCTAAAAGCTTGTTTCTCTTTTTTTCATTGCGCCTCGGTCGGTGTCCCAAAGATCTTCGCTGTTTTCTCCTGTTTCCTCTACAAGCTTCCCCGATAAGAGGGTTTTAAAAAGCCTTACTAGATTGAAGAATGTAATCAGCTACGCAAGAGAAGAATATTTCCAGACGTAGCGACTTGTACAGTCCTACCGAGCGGAGAAGGGATTCGCGGGCAACAGAAACGCAACCGTGCCCAAGCTACGAAGCGGCTACCACTTTTGCGTTTCCCCGCGAATCCCTTCGGAGCGGGCAGTCCAAACATCCCGAGGGACGGAGCCTGGAGCCTAGACTGGAAATATTCTTCTCTCCACCGCAGCCACTTTACAAAGAAAAACCGCCACTCCCTGTCTAACCAGGAAATAGCGGTTCTTATCTGATGATGTTAAGACGCTTCCGAAACAGTTACATTTGCTGGAGCAGTCTGAGATGCTTTTTTATTCGTGTGAACGAGCAAAATATTCAAAATGACTGCGGTCAAAGAACCTGTCACGATACCATTTTGCAGCATCATTTTTGCCAAAGTAGGCAGTTGATCAAACATTGCCGGAACCGCAGCAGAGCCTAGTCCAACAGCGATACTGCAAGCAGCGATCAGCAGATTTTCGTTTTTGTTCAGATCAACCTGCGAAAGAATATTGATACCAGATGCAACTACCATCCCGAACATGGCGATCATCGCTCCACCCAATACCGCATTAGGAATGACCGTTGTCAAAGCAGCCAGCTTCGGCAATAATCCGAGAACAACCAGGATTCCACCAGCACCAATCATCACGTCGCGCGATTTAATGCCAGTCAAGGAAACCAGACCGACGTTTTGCGAAAAAGCCGTGTATGGGAATGCGTTGAAAATGCCGCCCAGTACAATGGCGACCCCTTCCCCGCGCAATCCTTTGACTACATCTTGATCCGTTACTTTTGTATCCGTCACTTTACCGAGTGCAAAGTAAACGCCTGTGGACTCAGCCATGCTGATGATGTTGACAAGAATCATGGTAACAATGGCCACAATACTGAACTGTGGTGTACCGAAGTAAAACGGTTCAACCACGCTAAACCAAGAGGCTTCCGCAACACTCGCGAAGCTGACCATCCCCATCATGTAAGCGACAGCCGTACCGACAATCAACCCGAGCAATACAGAAATCGCACGAATAAATCCGGTAAAGAAACGATTAATAAGCAAAATGATAACCAACGTTCCTAAAGCCAAAAGCAAATTGTGCGGTTGTCCAAAGTCCGGCATGCCTTGTCCGCCAGCCGCGTTGTTCATCGCAACAGGAATGAGCGACAGTCCAATGATCGTAACAACTGAACCTTGTACCACGGTTGGGAAAAAGCGCAGCAGCTTGCCAAACAGCGGAGCTGCCAAGACAACGAATATACCCGATACGATAATGGCACCGTAAGCGGTCGCTAGATTACTCGTAGAAGCAATCGCGATAATCGGTCCTACTGCTGTAAACGTACAGCCTAGCACAACGGGAAGGCGAATCCCTGTATAACGCGTGCCAAGGACTTGCAAGAGCGTCGCGATTCCGCATGTGAAAAGGTCGGCAGCAATCAAATAAGCGATTTGCGTTGGAGTCAGATTCAAAGCACCACCGATAATCAACGGTACGACGACGGCTCCTGCATACATGGCAAGAATGTGCTGTAAGCCCAAAGTAACAATCTTATGTTTGGCTAGCATGAGTGAACCCTTACCTCCTATTCATTTTTTGATTATACGCGCGCAGGCTCTTCTTCAATAAAGTGAATGCCTTCTGGTGACATCGATTCAATACGTGCCAATGATTCGATTCGTACGCCAGCTTGCTCCAAGAGACCGCGGCCTTCCTGGAAGCTTTTTTCAATAACAGCGCCAACTCCGACGAGATGAGCACCGGCATCTTTGACAATATTCGTAAGCCCTACCAGAGCAGCTCCCGTAGCCAAGAAGTCATCGACAATCAATACGCGGTCTTCTTTGGACAAGTACTGACGGGAAACACTGATTTGATACGTTTCCTGACGGGTAAAGGAATGAACAGGAGCAGAGTATACTTCCTCTGTCAGCGTGACAGCTTTTTTCTTTTTCGCGTAGATAAAGGGAACACCCAATGCAAAGGAAGTCGCCATAGCAAAATGAATTCCACTTGCCTCAATCGTCACGACTTTTGTGATGTTTTCACCAGCGAACAGCTCGGCAAACCGCTGCCCGATCTTCATCGTCAATTGTGGATCTACCTGGTGGTTCAAAAACGCATCCACCTTCAAAACGGATGCCGACAGTACCTTGCCGTCCTGTACGATGCGCTCTTGTAATTCTTTCATCAATTCTTCCTCCTCGGATATGGTTCCGGCCACGTTGATACCTGCGGCCTGCTGAAATATAGAAAGCCCAGAGCGGACAGTGTCACAAGCGGGCTACGTAACAAACCAACGCCAAGTGAAACTGTCCCTCTGGGCTTTTATCCCTTAGGTGTGACACATCTTAGTGCCTGCGTCGCTCGGACCAGCTTTCTTTCACCCTATTATTGGAATAGGAAAGAAAGAGACGGAACCCTAGACACACTTTCACTCGTAGTCAGATGATTTACGGTCACCTGGTAGAAACGGTTGGGCCTTATTCCCAAAATTATACGAGCTACCTATCTATTTATTTCGAAGTGTAATAACGAGTATTGACCAAATCTATCATAACTCCCTCGTTGTGGGCAAGCGTTAATTTTTGAAAGAAAAAGGAAGCGCTTACTTGTACAAATAAAGGAAAGAGCCCTGATTTCTCAAGGGCTCTCGCACTTATCTCTTCGGTTTTTTCTGACGCATTTGAACGTTGATCTTCTTCCATTTATCCCTTTCAGCGGCAGCAAGCCTCGCGTCTTCTTTGCGTGCCAGATGTGCCAATTCGCGTTGAAGCTTCAGGTAACTGTCAAAGCGTGCCTTTTCCAATGACCCTTCATGGATGGCAGCTTGAACAGCACAGCCAGGCTCGCGCATATGCTTGCAATCATTGAAACGGCATGTTTCCGCAATGGACTCGATATCGTCAAAGGCACCACGGAAGCCTTCATCTGCCTCCCAGAGCTGCAGCTCCCTCATGCCCGGTGTATCGATCATCAGAGCACCACTCGGCAATCGGAACAGTTCGCGATGTGTCGTCGTATGGCGGCCACGGTCATCACCTTCACGCACGCCACTGACTTTTTGCATCTCCGCTCCGCTCAATTTATTGATCAACGTGGATTTGCCAACACCAGAGGAACCCATCAAGGCAATCGTCTGTCCCTCGCCCAAATACGGTGCGAGCTGATCCAGTCCTTCTCCCTGCTCAGCACTGACTACGTGAACAGGTACTCCGATCGCAACTGATTCTACCTCTGCCATGCATGCATCCAGATCGTCACACAAATCTGCTTTGGAAAGCACGATCACCGGATTGGCTCCACTTTCCCACGCAAGAATGAGATAACGTTCCATCCTGCGTAGATTTAAATCATTATTTAAGGAATTCACGAGAAAAACGGTATCGACGTTAGCCGCCACAATCTGCTCTTCCACAGTATCCCCAGCTACTTTGCGGGAAAACTTGCTCTTACGTGGAAGAAGTCCGTGGATGGAGGCTTTCTTTTCCTCTGGGCGGGCACTGATCACTACCCAGTCCCCGACAGCCGGAAAATCTTCTCGTCCGATGGCTTCATAACGAAGCTTACCCGTTACTTCGCCCAAGAGTTCGCCATGCTCACTCCACAGACGATAAATACGTTTATGTTCGAGTGTGATACGTCCCACACTGTAGCCTTGCTCGGCATAAGGGGCAAAATGATTAGCAAAATACTCATTCCAGCCCATAGATTGCAATACTTGTTGATTGGTTAGTTGATTCACTGCGGATTCCCCCTGCAATTGGTTAAATATATGGCTATCAGCCAGAACCAGTCACAGTCGAATCCTCATTTGGTGAACGGTATTACTGTTCGCTTGAAAGGAGGATTCCTGTGACCCCGACTACGACACTCTGAACAAATTTGATGGCTACCATAAAACATCTCTCCTTTAGCAAACCTACCATTCAGGTTTGGAATCATATTTCCCAATTATTGTACCATAATGAAACAAAATGCAACAGCGTCAATCTCCCCCGCCGCCGCCTCCTCCGCTATCTCCGCCACCACCGCTGTCTCCACCACTTCCGCTACCGCTGTCATAGCTATCCCAACGATCGTCTGAATCGTGATTTCGATGATGGTGATTGTGATTGCTGTCTACATAGAAGGCGCCGCCTCCGCTGTCTGAAGAGGAATGAGAGCGCCTACTTCCGCCTTTTGTGGCTTTGGACGCCAAGACAAATACTACGATCAAAAACATGATGACGATGACCATGAAGAACTCCATTGTTGTCCCCGCCCTTCCTCTTTTTTGAAGTTGTTTACCTATTTAGTATAACATAGTATGGCTGGAATAGGCTGGGGGCATGGAGGGTGGTTCCTTTTCATCCGGTAAAATGTCCAGACACAGGTGCGATCGCCAAAATGTTATCCAGCATAAACACACGGTACGCCTTCCTCATATAACAGTATGCTTTCAAGCTCCCTTTGTTCACATCGATTTGCACCACACGAATCGTACGCCTGCTAGCCTCTCCATCCTTCTTCAAATAGATGATCTCCACTGCTTGCTGCCGCGCCGCGTACCTTCTCAACTCCAGAATCATCAGGCTATCACCACCACAAAATGTGTCTTCTTGTTGTTGAGATCATCATATCAAAAGAGAACGCACGTTCGCAAGTTAGTTTACAACACCTAATTATTGCCTCAACAAAAAAGGCATGCGCCCTAAAAATGGACACATGCCTTATGCTTGTTACAACTCAGCGCCTCCTAAGCGCACGTCCGAACACAATCAGAATCGGTGCCAACAAGATGGCCGCCGCAACCAGCGAAGCGCGAATCGAAAAACGGGTCCCAATCCATCCGACAGCCGGACCACCTGCCGTTTGTCCCAAGGCATTGGACTGGCCCATCATCGACAAAACCGTCGCCCGCACACTGCTCTCAATGTTCAAATTCAGCCACGTATCATACAGCGGACTGCTTAATGACTGGATCACGCCGATCAACAGCAATGCTACTAATGCCCAGCTAAAGCTAGGGGAAAAGGCAAAAGCAATCATCGCTGCAATTTTGAGTCCCGTCAACATGAACATCCCCACAAGGACAACTCGCTCATTGTTCACATCCAGCCTTTTTTCCACAACGCCTACTACGATGAGGCCGAGTAAGCTTGCGAGTGCGGCAATGATCCCGAACCACATCGGCATCGAAATAGCAGCGAGCTCTGGAAAGCCAATTTCTGCGATCAAATGCGCTTCCCACAATCGGTCATACCCTTCAGAAGCCGCACCCGTAAATAGCGTCACGAACAAGATCAGCATGAGAATCGGCTGACTGCGAATCACTTTGGCACCCGAAGTCCACGTCTGAATCATTTCCTTCACGTGGGAAGCACCTTGCTCACGCTCACGAGGAACAAAACCGGTCTCCTTCATGAACAGAATCAAAAAGATACCAAGCCCCATATACATAAGGCCACCTATGAGGTAAGGCAAGTTAGAAGCGAGTGTTGCCAATGCTACACTAAGTGCTATCCCAAGCAGATTCCCAAACAAGGAGTAGCGCTTGGCCTTCATGAAAATTGTACCGATCTTCTCTTCTCCGACCTCATCCACAATCCATGCAGTATCCGCTCCACTGATAAACGTATACCCGAGACCACTGATAACTTGCGAAAACAGCACCAAACCGAAGACAGAAACCAACGGTATCCAAGCATCAAGCGCAGGGACGATCCCCTGCATCGCAAATCCGATTCCCAGCAAAAACATCCCGATAATGACGGAACGACGGCGACTGTACGTATCCGCCACTACACCTGTTATCCCTTCAAACACCAACACGGATAGCTCCAATACTGTCCCGATCAATAGCAATTCAAACGGGTTAAAACCCAGTGTCACAATGTAGTAAAGCGCATAGGTCGTGAACATGGTCGTATTGGCCAGGGAAGTCAAAAAACTTTTGATCGTATATACTTTTGTCGCATTCATGAACATGGAAGCAGTATCCACCTTTTTTTAGGCAGATGACGCGTTCCGTTTTCACATACTGATCGTTACTCTACAATCCTCTACTGTGCAAAATGCGTACGCGTCATACTGCCACTCTTATTTTTCCTTCCTGTGTACTTGCTTGCTCTGAATAGTGTTTTTAACATGTGATATACACCTCCGAAAGTAATTACAGCTATTATAGAATTCTTTCAATTGCCACACAATGGAAAAAGCTGTGCAGCATGATTGGACACACTGCACAGCTTGATTATGAAGCACTTACGCTTTTTTTCTAAACAGACCAACGATGGAGATCAGCAACGCCAAACCGGAAAGTACCAATGGCAAGGTGTTGTTGCTGCCTGCACCCGCCGCTTCCCCGGCAGGAGCGGTTGCTGGCTTTTGTTCTTGTCCATGCTCGTGCCCTGCTTCGCCTACACCAGCCTTAATGGTAGTGACAGACGCTGGCGTTTTGGAATCCTTGTCCCCTGTCCATTCCACAACCTCGCCATTTGCATAGGTCTGATAAGCCTTCCAAGCCAATTGACCCTCTTCTTTCGGGTTTGCCCCCACAAACGTGAACTCTTGGAATTCATGCGCCTTGATTCCGCCTTCTGTTGCTGTCCACACAAGCGCTGTGTTCACACCGTCTTTATCTTTTTCGAACTCGTAGGACCAGCCCGGAATCGGCTGTACGGAATTCACCTTCACACCTGCTGGGAATTCCAGCTTCACTTTTGTCGTGTTGACGTCTTTTTCTACCGGGACACGCACGGTGTATTTTTCATAGGAGCCTGTAGTTGCCTCTTTCGGATATACGTTCACGTGTGCTTGTGCTGCTGTCGCCAACGTCAAAACTGCACCTGCTACCAGTACACTGCTCATCCATTTTGTCATTTTCATCGTATGAAATCCTCCCCTAGTTTGAATCTGTTTGAATCACGGCCTGATTATTTGTCGTAGCAGTCGGGTAGTTGATCTGGCTCATCCAAAGTCCAGCCAGAACAGCGATAATCCCGAATACAATCTCCCAACGCAAGTAAGATGGCTGCAAGGAATTTTTCGTCCGCCAGCGTCTTGTTTGCCTAAAGGCTAGAAGAAGCATGAGGCAGACACTTGCGATTTTTCCGTATAACAGATAGCTCCATGCCGTTGCACTCTGGAAAATGCTCATGACATCCGTCTGCACGATGAGCATGACAACACCCGTCGCGACAGCAAGCACAGACGCCACAGCAACTGTCTGCAAAAAGAATCTCTTGAACGACTCCTGTCCTCGTTCGGCCGCTTTGACTGTGAGTAGCAAGTAGACAAGCGCCCCCATCCACACGGCGACCGTCAAAACATGCAACAGTCTCAGTACAAGGGACAGCCAGACAGGAGCAATGCCCCATGCATGACCACCAAAAGCTTGTGCGCTGATCACGAGAACCCAGATTCCCACATACCAGCCGGACACCATATTAGGGATCGCAACCAATAACAGCGATGCAAAGGACACCAGCAACATGATCGCAAACGGGGACTGACTGAGCAAGTTCCCGTCCATCTGCCACAGTGCTTGCGTAAGTGATACAGCGGTTAACGATTCGTCATACAAGAACCACAGAAAGATAAGTCCGATGATCGCCAAACTCCATCCGATTTGTCTGCCAATCCCGATGAGCTGGGCAAGCGAAGGCAAGCCATGACGACGCGCTGCCCACGCTACCAGATACAAGCCGCCACCCACGAGAATAATCCCTTGCGCCAAATAGCGGTACATGATCAAGTAGCTTGAATCTGCTTTTTGCTCACTTGGCGGAATCACAACCGCACTTTTTTGTCCGATGGAAAACGTGAGCTTCTCTTCGATCGGATGTCCGTCCTCGGAAACGACAGATACGATAACCGAATACGTCCCTTCAGCCAAATCGCTCGGCAGTTTCGCATTCAGCTGCGAGGCGTCGCCTGGCTGCAATGTCGGCCGCTCCACTTTTATTTCCTTGCCATCCCAGTCAAATAAACGCACGTTAACAAGATCGGGCTCCAATGTTTCGGTAAACCGCGCAGAGATTTGTCCTGGATTCGCCTTCAGTACCTCACCATCTTGCGGTGAACTGCTCATCAAGCCAGCATGGGCGTAAGCAGTTGTCATACCCGTTGTCAGTACAAGTAAGAAGGCGAGCAAAAACACAACCGCATAATGTCTGATGTTGTCTGTCACCCTATCACCTGCTTCCTTATTTCGTCCTTAATCCTATCAAAATAGTACGAGAATCTATATGGCTCCATTGGGCTATCTGATGTGGCAAAGTGTTGAAAACAAAAAAAGGCATGAGCGGAAATTCTCTCCGATCCATGCCTTTTCAAACTGTATTAGGATGATTTTACAATGTTTTTTGCGAGAAATTCCAGGACGAGTTTGTTGAATACCTCTGGTTGATCCATCGGTGGGATATGGGCTGAGTCAGGCAGGATGACTTTTTGTGCGCCTGTAATCCGCTCAGTCAACACATCGGCGATCTGTAGAAAATCAGGATAATCCCGCGCTCCTGCAATAACGAGTGTTGGGGCTTTGATGTTTTCCAAACGCTCGATTGGCGAGGGGGATAAAGTTTCCAATCCAGCGCCAAACTCCGGCAGCGAAAAGGCGTGTCTGTTCATTTCTTTAAAGCGGTTTCGTGCTTCGCGAGCTTGCTCATTTACCGGCTGACCAGGACCATCAAACCACATTTGTGTCGTCATTTCCAACGCTTCCTCTGTCGTGCCACGCTGACATACTTGATTGAATCGTTCCACATCGTTCAGCCTTTGCTCACTTCTTGGGTGACCCAACAAGCCGGAAGCGACTAGAATCAAGCTGCTCACCATCTGCGGATAAGCAAGGGCGAACTCCTGCGCGACCATTCCCCCAAACGAAAGCCCAGCCACATGCGTTTTTTCGATACCAAGCCCTAGCAGAACCGCTTTCACGTCGTCGTACAAGGTAAAAGGAACGTCAGTCGCCAGCGTTTTACCAAACCCGCGGATATCAAAGCGAACGACCTTATACATCTGTGCAAATGCTTGCAGCTGGGCATCCCATAGCCTTGTGTCCAGATTGAAGCCATGGATCAATAGGAGCGGCTCGCCTTCCCCTGCTACTTCATAGTAAATTCGTGCGCCATTGGCTTCGAGAAAGCCGTTCATGGTCCATTTACCCAATGACGCCTGTCCGTAAAATCTTGACCTGGACATCAACATCAAATTGCGCCCTTTTCATGACTTCACGGCATTCGTCTCTATTCAATTTCTTTTTTCCACTCTTTTGAATGGCTATGTTGTAGATTTCCCCGAATCCTACGGGATCTACCTGGTGTTTTCTTAACTTTTCCAGTAAACCTTCCGTCTCTTTTTTAACTGCCAGCTGGATTGCTTTTTGTACCTTATGCAACTCCTCCGGCTTTGATAAATCTATTTGTTCAGCCATTTCCTGAATCTGTGCTGTCATTTTGACTTTCACCGAAAACCTTGGTTTATCCAAATCCAGCAGTTTGATTTGCTTTTTGCTTGAGATATGTTCAATTACAGTAAAAAAACGCTTATTATCAACAGTCAAGTTTATTTCCAATTCTCCCTTATTGTAACGCTCACGCAATATCTTAAGGAAAAACCCCTCCCTTGTGGAAATCTCCCCCGCCAATCGTTCATCTCGAAACAGAGCAATTTTGTCAATATGCAGTTCATTTTTTACTCTTTCGATATAAGGCATCACGGGATCTTTCCCGACCGCATAATAATCTTTCATAAACTCATGGAGTTTAGAGGAGATCATGTTCTCACCATTGACGTTCTGCCGTATGGCTTGATAAAGGTAAATTCCAATGTTGCTCGTTTCGGGGTAGCGATGCGTCAAAATGTCAGAAGTCCTTCCTTTTGCTACGGTCAAATAGACATTGCTGCCAATGGAGGCATCTCGGCTCAAGTTTTCCACAAGCGGCAATATTCCTTTGCGTGCCAGCTCATCCTGATAGACAGCGACACGAATTTGCCCCCCTACTATTTTTTTGGAAGACTCCCTGTTATGAGTAATTTTGAGTCCTTTGCTTGTATTGGCTGTTCCCGCAATCACAGTGACGAGTTGACGCGCCTCCGGATCAATTTGATAAAACACCGTGGTACCCAACAACCTTCCGTCTCCGATTTGATCGTAACCCACGGCAACCGCTAGTCCCAATTTTTCTAGTACCTGTTCCTCCCCACAGCCATTTAACAAAGCGGCCATTAGCAAATAATAAGCTAGCAGACGTATCCTTTTCATGTCCGGACCGTTCCTTTCCGAAACAGCAGAATAACGATATAAAGTATCAACGGATAAACAAATATGATATAGAAGCCAACCGCTCCGAAAATATCCGTGATCCAGTTAATCGACTGGCGCGTCTCCAAAAAGTTGCTGGCGAAAAACATGACAATGACAATCCCGATAAGTGCTTTTCTTTCCTTGAAACCACCAATATGGTGTACCCCCCGCATGGCTACCCACAAGTTCAAAAGCAAATTATCCAGCATGATCAGCATCCATAATGAGATGGAAACGAATTCAAACCGCTCCAAAAACGGAAACTCTACTATTTTCATCATCATCAGAGTTGCCCAGATCAGATGTTTAAGCTGTTCCCCTTGAAAATACAGGAGTGTAACCAGCATGACTACAACATACAAAAGGGTGGTCATCAACAGTCCACCATGTACATAGCGAGAGAGTAATTGCTTTTCCTTTATAAAAGGGTAGATGAACAAAATAATCTCGAATCCAATAATGCTAAAAGACATCTTCCTGGCACCGTCCAACAGCTCTACAAGGTCATGATGAAAGACAGGCTGCAATAAGTTGAAATCGGCATATTGCATGGGATAAACCATCAACAATAGCTGACAAATCGTCAGCCCCACCGAAAAAAAACTGATCCCAGCCAACACTCGAATTCCACCCGTCACTCCATAAATGGCCAGACAAAGCAAGGAAGCATTCAATATCCAGGATGGCACTTCTGGAAACATCCATGACTGAATGATCTCGATATATCCCCGCAGGATCGTTAATGCAGAACCCATGATATAGATGATAAATATCAAATTAAGCACTTTGGCTGGCCATTTTCCAAACACCATTTGGTGGATGTCATACAAATCCAAGTTATTATATTTCCTCAAGATTTTTAGCATGACCCACGCTGCCACATGCGTCATGAAGCCTGCTATTATAACCGCAATCCAGGCGTCTTGCTGCACTCGATCATAAATAAAGCGCTGTACGCCCGCTATACCAATTCCAACCTGATTGCCATGCACAATAAACATGGCAAGTGATACGCTGATAAACATATGGCTATGACGGCGAATCGTTGACATTCCCACTCAACACCTAACTACTGAATTGGTCTTTTCTTCCCGGCTTCATCAGGCAAACGGGCGTTGTCAGGAGAACGCGTCAAAGCGGGACGCTTGCCGAGATTATAAAAAGGAACCCGGATCAGACTGTTTTTAAAATCCCGCAAGCGAAATGGAAAAAAGGGGAGAAAAAACGGACGTCCTAAACTGGACTGGCGTAGGATGTGAATCAATAGAAAAGAGGCGCCAAGCATAATACCGAAACCTCCCCAAATTCCAGCCAGCAAGATGATTGGAAAACGGAGGATGCGTACTGCCGTACTCATCATGTAGGAAGGAAAGGTAAACGACGCTAATGCACTTAGTGCCACAATCATGATCAGAATGTTACTGGTAAAACCCGCTGCTACTGCGGCCTGTCCAATAACGATACCACCCACGATCCCCATCGTTTGCCCGACTTTGAAAGGAAGTCTTGCCCCAGCCTCCCGCAAGAATTCAATGATCATCTCCAGCAGCAAAGCTTCAAACAATGGCGGAAATGGCACCTTGGAACGAGACTTTACCAACGATACGAGCAAAGCAGAGGGAATCATTTCATAGTGAAACGTCAGAGCAGCCACATAGATAGCCGTAAAAAACAAGGAGACAAAAAGAGCAAGGAACCGCAACAATCGAATGAAGGAAGCCATTTGCCAGCGAATATAGAGATCTTCATTGGACTTGAAAAAGTCAACGAAGGTACTGGGACCCATGATAGCAAAAGGGCTGCCTTCCACAAACACGATAACCTTTCCTTCCAACAGAGCTTCACTTGCATAATCAGGACGTTCTGTCATGATCAACTGCGGAAAAATAGAAAAGGTATTATCATCAATCAGTTGAACCAGTTTTCCACTGTCAATCAATCCATCTACATCGAGTTCTCTCACACGCTGAACCACGGTTTGAACATTTTCAGGATCAGCCAGCTCTTCCATGTAACATACTTCCACATTCGTCTTACTGCGTCTCCCTATTGTAATAGAGACGTTAGAGAGCATATCCGTCGTTAGATAGCTTTGCAGGATCCCGAAGTTGGTTTCAAATGCTTCGGTAAAAGCAACCTGGGGACCGAATATTTGTACTTCCACCTGAGCCTCTCCCAAAGAACGACTCGGTATATTTGCCACGAAGAGAAGAAGTCCGCAGTCTTCTCCTTCTATTTGAAGGTAAATCCATCCCCTCACGAGATAATCACTGACTTGTCTGTAATCAATCGTCTTGCGAACTTTAGCAACAGGGAGGTTCCCCAAAAGAGTATCAGGCGCTATCTTTTCGTCGGGCAACCTTTCTAAAAAGGGAAGCAAAACTTGCTGGAGAGTAACCATATCAATAAGATACGGGAGGTATGCTAACAACAAGCTATTGTTTCCACAGGATAGACTGCGAAACGACAATCGCGGATTTCGCATTTGTTGCCATAATATTTCTTGCGTCTCTTGAATGGAATCAGGAATCATGTTGGTTGTCATTTTCTATTACCCCAATAAATGGTGTACCCTTATTATTTTCCAAATCTCTAGCTCTATTCCCCTTTCCAGCCGAAGAGTAGGTTTCCACCCATATAAAGAAACAAAAAAACCGAGACGGAAGTACTCCATCTCGGTTCGTATACAACTATTTATCTGCCGCTCTTCATTTCAGTCCAGTAGCGGTCGTATTGCTGCAAGGTTTCTCCTACATCCACCAGCCACTCGGCACGGGCAATGTCTGCTTTATCCACGAAGACCATCTTGTTGGAACGATATTCTTCACTGTGCAGTGGGTATGCTTGTTCGTTCGGGTTGCTGTAGCCGATAGACTCGTAGTTTTTCACACTGACTTGTGGGTCCATCAGATAGTTGATGAACTTCTCAGCCATTTCCTTGTTCTTAGCGCCTTTTGGAATGGCCAGCGTGTCTGCCCAGATCGTTGCGCCCTCTTTTGGAATGACGTACTCTACATCTGGATTTTGTGCGTGAATGAAAGCGGCGTCACCGGACCAAACCGTTCCGATCCATGCTTCCTCCGCAATCATCTTTTGCTTGATGTTGTCTGTATCAAAGGCAACAACATTCGGTACTACCTTTTTCAAATCAGCAAAGGACTTTTCCAGTTCCTCTGTGTTCGTCGTGCTGTTGGAGAAGCCATTCTTGATCAGTGCCATTCCCATAACCTCACGCGGGTCGTTTAGCATGATGACACGGCCCTTGTAGGCTTCATTCCACAGATCGTTCCAGCTTGTCGGGGTTTCTTTTACATATTTCTTGTTGTAAGCGATCCCTGTAATTCCCCATGTATATACGAGTGAATACTTGTTTTCTTTGTCAAAAGGAGGTGTCTTGAACGTAGACACGATATTGCCCATGTTCGGGATGTTGGCTTTGTTCAGCTCTTCCAGGAGACCCAGCTGAATCATGGTGCCTACCATGTAGTCGGAAGGTTGAATCAGGTCGTAGCCGGATGCACCCGCTTGAATTTTTGCCAGCATTTCTTCGTTGCTGCCGTATACATCATAGTTGACCTTAACGTTGAATTTTTGCTCAAAATCTTTGATGACGTCTGGGTCGAAGTTGTCTGCCCAGCTATAAATATTCAATACTTGTTGCTCTTGCTCAGGTGACGATGAGCAGCCTACAGCAGTCACCGCAAGTACGGCGGTCAAAGCGCCGATCATCAAGGACTTGAAACGTTTCATTTTTTCCTCTCAACCTCCAAATCAGTTATGGGATTGCTTTTATGAAAACACCATGATGTATCTAAAAGATGGATTGATTATTTTTCGAATCTTTGCGGCGGAAAATCTCTGCCACCACAACCAACAGCACTGTACTCACGATCAAAAGTGTCGAGAGTGCATTCACTTCTGGCGAGACGCCTCGTTTTACCAACCCATAAATGTAGAGCGGCAATGTGGTCGAATTCGGACCAGCCACGAAGAACGAAATGATGAAATCGTCCAGCGACAAGGTAAACGCCATGAGGAAGCCTGCGATGATCCCTGGCATGATCAGAGGCAGCGTCACATAGCGCAATGTCTCCCATGGAGTTGCTCCCAAATCTTGAGACGCTTCTTCCAATTCTTTGCCCATATCAGCCAAACGTCCAGAGATAATGACCATCACATACGGCATGCTAAACGTAACATGCGCCAGGATCAGGGTCACTTTCCCCAGCTCCATCTGTACCTGGCTAAACAGCACGAGCAAAGCCAACCCCATCATGATCTCCGGGATGACGATCGGCAAGTACATCAGCCCGTTGAAGATGTTGCTCCAACGCAGCGAATAATGCTTGACCGCCAGAGCGGCAGCCGTACCCAAAACCGTTGCAATGACGCTGCTGATAATCCCAATCGTCAAACTATTCATTAACGCTTGCATGACCTGTCTGTTTTCAAACAAAGAAACGTACCACTTCCACGTAAAGCCAGTCCACGTAGCATTGATCCGTGAATCATTGAACGAATAAAGGACAAGGATCAAGATTGGCAGATACAAAAAGACCAGCATCAGCCACGAGTATCCAGATAGTGCGTTTCGACGCAATGTTTTCATGCCGATCCCTCCTTTGTCTCACTCGCTTTGGTAGCGCGGAAATAAAGAAGAATCAACAGCATGGACAATAGCATCAGCACGATGGACAAGGCAGAACCGAACGGCCAGTCACGCGCAGACAAAAATTGATTTTGAATGACGTTTCCGATCAGTGCCGATTTCGCTCCTCCCATGACATCCGGAACGACGAACATCCCAATGGAAGAAACAAATACGAGGATCGACCCAGTGACAACACCCGTCTTGGTCATCGGCAAAGTTACGTGCCAAAAAGCTTTCCAAGGCGTTGCGCCCAGGTCATACGCTGCTTCCAGCTTGCGACGATCCATCTGCTCCAGTGACACATAAATCGGCAGTACCATGAACGGCATGAGTGTGTACACCATCCCGAGCAGTACAGAACCGGAATTGTACAACAGCGGCAGCGGCTCCGATATAATGCCCAGCGATTGCAGGAACGTATTGATTACGCCTTGCGAACGCAGGATGATTACCCACGCATAGGAACGGACCAGGAAGTTGATCCAAAACGGAATCATCACGAGCAAAAGCCATATCTGCTGAGTCGATTTTTCCAGCCGTGAAATGTAATACGCTAACGGGTAGCCGCACAAGATCGAAAATACAGTTGTTAAAACCGCTACGACCAGCGTATCCCCAAAAATTTGGCCATACAGCGGATCGAAAATACGGATGTAATTGTTCAGCGTAAACTCATAGACAACTTGCCCGTACGTGCCTCTTTTGAGGAAAGACAGGATAGCGATCATAAGCATAGGCAGGACGAAAAGCGCACCCATCCACAAAAGGGCGGGAAGCGCGAGCAGTTTTACCGGCTTCTTGTTTAACAAGGAAGAATCACCTCGTCCGTCTGTGCCCAGCCAATGGCCACTTGATCTCCCACCTGCCAGTCCAGACCGTCACCTGCGTACTGGTGTGCCATTACGGTCATATCCTGCCCCTCGAGGCGGATAAATACCTTGCGCAAATTGCCGAGGAACACCGCGTCAGCAATGGTGCCCAGCTTCTTGTGCTTGTCCTTTTCGGAGTCAACCGGGTACAACTTGATCTTTTCTGGACGTACGGCTGCATTCGTTCCGTTTTCCCGGAAAATGTTGTTTTCCCCAATAAAGGTAGCCACAAACAAGGTTTGCGGGGAGTTGTAAATCTCTGCTGGAGAAGCAATCTGTTCAATTCGTCCCTTGTTCATGACCGCGATTCGATCGGACATCGCCATCGCTTCTTCCTGGTCATGTGTGACGTAAATGAACGTTATCCCTAAGTTCTTCTGCAAGTTTTTCAGTTCGAGCTGCAAGCTTTTTCGCAATTGATAGTCCAAAGCACCTAGAGGCTCGTCCAGAAGCAGAACGCGTGGGTTGTTAATAATCGCCCGTGCGATTGCTACGCGTTGCTGTTGTCCGCCAGACAGCTGCTTTGGCGTGCGCTTCCGCAATTCTGTCAGTTGGACGTACTGAAGTACTTCCTCTAAACGCTTTTGTTGTTCAGATGCGTTCACTTTTTTCATTTTCAAACCAAACAGGATGTTTTGCTCCACGGTCATGTGTGGAAACAAAGCATATTGCTGGAACACCATGTTCATATCGCGCTGATACGGCGGCACAGCCTTAAGTGGCTTTTCGTCCATGAAAATTTCCCCTGTCGTTGGCTGCTCAAAGCCAGCAATCATTCGCAGCAGTGTCGTTTTCCCGCAGCCACTTGGGCCGAGTAACGTCAAAAACTCCCCTTCTTCAATGGAGAGAGAAAAAGAGGGGACGACGACAGTATCTGCAAATCTCTTTTCAATCGAATCCAGATGTATAATTTTTTTCATTCCGTCATCTCACCATATGTCATTATACTCATACAATCTAGGTAACTATATCGTGTATGCTACGATTTGTAAACAGTTTCACCAAGTCTGGAACGATTTTTTTGCGACCAGCAAAGCAGAGCGATTCCTCCACAAAAACAAACAGAGCCAATGAATAAACATTCGCTCTGTTGCTTATCCTTTTTATTTTCTCACACAGAGGTTGATTTCGTTTGAGGCGTGCGATTTTGGTTTTTCGATTTTGCCCCTAGGAAATTCGTCCCAATCACCCCGATAATAATCATCACTGCGCCAATGAGATGGTAGTATGCCAATTGTTCCTGCAAAAAGAGAACACCTGCCACGATGGTAACCAATGTAGACAGATTGTTAAACACGCTGAGTTTGGATGCCTCCATCTTGGACAAGGCAAAGTTGGTCATAAAAGACGTCATGAGCGAGGACAGTATCCCCAAAAATACAATCGAGATGATAAAGGCCGAGCTGGCGAAAGGGGCAAAATACGTCGACAAGGTCCCCTCTGCACTATGGCGAATGACTGACCAGCCGTTAAAAAATATAAATCCGAGTAACGCCACCATATACGTCATGTCTATATAATGAAAGGACTTTGTCATTTTCCTCGCCAGTACACTATACCCCGCCATAGAAAACGCGGATAACAGGATGAGAATGGTACCGATACTGCTCCCTGAGCCTGAGCTTACCCCCAGCCCCTTCATGGCAAAAATGTACACGACACCTCCTACGGATAAAAGCGTGGACAGCTTTTGCAGCCAGGTAGAAGACTCTCCCAAAAAGAATGCCGCCATGATCATGGTAAAAATCGGAACGGTTGCTTGAATAATCCCTGCTTCAGATGAAGTGGTATACACCAGTCCAAACGCCTGAAGAGTAAAGAACAGAATGGGATACAGCATGGCAAGCGGTATAATTGTGAGCATGTCTTTTGGTTTGATGGACAGCTTGATCCACCCAAACACGATCGGAATGGAAGCAGCGATAAAGGCCACAGTAAAACGGTGTGCCAAAGTATCAACCGGATTGGTTACAGCGAGTGCCATTTTCAGAAACAAAAACGACAAGCCGGTAATCCCTGCATTCAGTAATGCCGCAACAATCGCTTTTTGTTGGTCTTTCATCGGATGTATCTCTCCTACTGGGGACTTTTTACAGACGGCCGTCTTAGGTTAATAGTAATGGGGGATCAATCGTGCTACAATGCAAAAAAGGAGTAACTGTACCGATACAAATTCAGCGGTAAGGGAATGTTTTTTGGATGCACAAATATTTGCAGCTTCAAAATGAACTCGAAACGTTGATTGAAAGCCTCTCCTATCGAGACGGCGACCGGCTTCCCTCCATTCGGGAGCTCGCCTCTCGCTACCAATGCAGCAAGAGTACCGTTATCCGCACCTTGGATGAGCTCGAAAAGCGTCATCTCATCTACTCGGTCGACCGAAGCGGCTACTATGTCGTGAAAAAACAAAGGAAGATACAACCCGCAGATACGTCGACGATCGATTTTGCGACCTCTGCTCCCGATCCTGACCTCTTTCCTTATATCGACTTTCAACACTGCATCAATAAAGCAATTGAAACTTATAAAAACGATCTTTTCATATATGGAACCACACAAGGCTTGCCATCGCTCATTGCCGTCGTCGCCAAGCTGCTTGGGAACCATCAAGTTTTTACGGACCCGGGCAATATTTTCATTACCTCCGGTGTCCAACAAGCACTATCCTTGCTGTGCAGTCTTCCTTTTCCAAATGGCAAAGACACGATTCTGATTGAGCAGCCCAGCTACCACCTTTTCATTGAAAGTTTGCAAGTACGCAGGCATCCTGTCGTCGGAATCAAGCGCACTGCCCAAGGAATCGATTTAGAAGAGCTAGAGTCTATTTTCCGAACGGGAGAGATCAAGTTTTTCTATACGATGCCTCGCTATCATAGCCCGCTCGGTACGACGTACAGCCGAAAGGATAAACAGCGCATTGTGGAGCTTGCCAAACAGTACGACGTCTATATCGTGGAAGACGATTACATGGCAGATCTTGAGCAGGACAGCAAAGCCGATCCCCTCTTTGCCTATGACCGCTATTCTCGCACCATCTATGTAAAAAGCTATTCCAAAATTATTTTTCCCGGTCTGCGTTTGGGTGTAGCCGTTATACCTGACGCGCTAAAGGATTCCTTCAACCAGCACAAACGACTCATGGATATCGACAGCTCCATGCTATCCCAAGCTGCGTTGGAAATTTACCTAAAAAGCGGAATGTTCGAGCGTCACAAGCAAAAAATACGCAGTTCCTATCATCGGCGATCCAACCTGCTGATGGCGTCCTTGAACCATTTCGCAGCGAATGAAGAGCATCTGTTCACCTTTTTGCCCCTTGCTTATCCGGGGATTCATACGCACATTGTTTTGAACGATTCCCTCCCAGTTCCCGCTGTTATCAGCCAGTTAAAAAAACGCTCGATCCTCGTGGATTCTATTGATAAAAATTACTTGATGGGATTTCCGCAAGAAAATATTTTGAAGCTGAATGTGTCCTATGCCAAGGAAGCAGTGATTGAGCAAGGGATTCATGTGCTGATGGATGTGTTACGCCGCATGCACCGATAACCTATCCGCCTTAAGTCGCAGATAAAATCCGGCGAGGGTGCGTTTTTGGACAACCAATAAAAGTGTGATTGTTGAGTAACCCGAGAACGCTCTACATCGTATTATCAGATACAGGAACATAGTTGTGGTAAATCGTTGTATAGTAAGTGAATCCCAATTCAAAAAAATTCGTTCCATAGTCGGCCAGTTTGAAGTAGAATCGCATCTATACACATATAATTTGTTGGGCTTACTCGGTGTGAAGCTGAATATTCCGATAAAGCGCGCAGACCTGGTACGATCCGACTCGATTGAGTTGATGACTGGCAGTTAACGATAGAATGACAAAGGAGAAATAGATGTTTCAGAACATTTTAGATTTCTTAATGGAATACGGCTATATGGGAATGTTCATCCATTCTTTTGCAGACGCAGTCATTTTTCCCGTTCCTGCCTTCTTTCTTCAAGTGCCACTCAGCCTTGTTGATCCTTCGCAGGCATTGTGGATTGCAACGGTAGGCTACATCGCTTGTCTGTTAGGGACACCCGTCGGTTATTTTCTCGGTAAAGTACTAGGCAAATCCGTTCTGTACAAAATCCTCAAAAAGGAATGGATTGATTCTGCCACAGAGATGTTTCAAAAGAAGGGCGAAGTCGCGATCTTCATTGGTTCGTTTACACCGATTCCGTTTAAAGTATTTACAATCATGTCGGGTTGCTTGAACTTCCCGTTGTGGAAATTGATCGGGTATGCGGCAATTGGACGGGCAGTCAAATTTTACGCAGTCGGATTTTTGTTTTATTTTTACGGCAAAATGGCGGAAAATATGGTCCATGACGTTTCTCTCTATATCTTTCTCACCGTGGTGCCGCTCATCTTGGTTGGATTATGGGTGAAGAAAATCGTCACCAAGCGCCGCCAGCTGAAAATGGAAAGTACTGGCGTCAGTAATGGCATCAATGAGAAAGTCATGAATAAATAAAGTCGATAACAAAAAGCAAAGAAACCCCACATTGGGGTTTCTTTTTTTACGACTGTTATCCTTTTTTCACACGAATCACATCATCTTCTACATCAATGACCATGGCTGTTACATTGTCTTCTTCCATCACCAAATCCGCAATGCCATCCTCGACGTATTGCTGAATCACGCGACGCAATGGACGTGCTCCGAAGGAAGGGTTGTAGCCCAGCTCAGCCAGCTTTTCTTTTGCGGCATCTGTCACGCTGATCTCCATTCCTTGCTCAGACAGATTGCCCATGACATCTTGCAGCAGCAGATCGACGATTTTGACCAAATCCTGTTTTTCCAGATGGGCAAAGGAGATGATCGAGTCGAAGCGGTTCAGGAACTCCGGCTTGAAGTACGCTCCCAAAGAATCCAGCACGGTTGCAGGTTCGGGTGCTTGTGCTCCAAAGCCAACGGAGATTTTACGCTCGCTCACACCGGCATTGCTAGTCGCAATGATGACCGTCTCCTTAAAATTCACTGTACGACCCTGACTGTCTGTCAGACGACCATCCTCCAGAATTTGCAGGAACATGTGCATCACGTCCGGGTGTGCTTTTTCGATCTCATCCAGCAGGATAATGCTGTACGGGTTGCGGCGTACGCGCTCTGTCAGCTGACCTGCTTCTTCATGCCCGACGTAGCCAGGAGGAGAACCAATCAATTTGGATACCGAGTGCTTCTCCATGTATTCGCTCATATCGAGGCGGATCATGGAATCGCGGGTACCAAACAGCTCCTCTGCCAGCGCTTTGGACAGCTCTGTTTTCCCTACGCCAGTCGGACCGACGAACAGGAAGGAAGCAATCGGTCTGTTTTTCGGTTTCAGACCTGCACGACTGCGTCGAATCGCCTTCGCTACTTGTGTGACCGCCTCGGATTGACCAATGACTTTTGCTTCCAAATGAGCTGCCAGGTTTTTCATTTTCATCTGCTCATCACTTTGCAGCTTCGTAACAGGAATCCCAGTCTTTTGCTCGATCAAGGCTTGAATGTCCGTGACGTCAACCTGGATGCGTTGTTCTTTGCCCTCGATCTGATCCAGCTTCTCTAGAATACCCGCTTCCTCGTCTCTCAGACGGGCAGCTCGTTCGTAAGCCTCTTGCTCCGTTGCTTCCTTTTTCTCCTGATTGATTTGCGCCAGCCGCTCATGCAGCTCTGCCGTATCAACCGCGGAGGATCGCAGGTTCAAACGCGAGCCCACTTCATCCATGAGGTCAATCGCCTTGTCAGGCAAGAAGCGATCCTGGATGTAGCGATGGGAGTATTCCACGGAGGCACGAATGACATCATCCGAGTATGCGACTTGGTGGAATGCTTCGTATTTCGGACGCAATCCTTTCAAAATCTCGATGGCTTGTTCTACGGTTGGTTCCTTGACCATGACTGGCTGCAGGCGGCGCTCCAGAGCAGCGTCTTTTTCAATCACGCGATATTCTTTTAACGTAGTTGCCCCAATCAGCTGCAACTCACCGCGAGCCAGTGCAGGCTTCAGGATGTTCCCAGCGTCCATTGATCCTTCCGCTGAGCCTGCTCCCACCAAGAGATGAATCTCATCCACAAACAAAATGACGTTTTTGCGTTTCTGCAGCTCGGCAATCACTTGCTTCATTTTTTCCTCGAACTGTCCGCGAATTCCCGTTCCTGCAACCAGAGAGGCGACATCTAAAATGTACACCTGCTTGTTTTTCAGCTTGGTCGGTACTTGCCCTTCCGTAATACGCAGGGCGAGACCCTCCGCAATCGCTGTCTTCCCGACTCCTGGCTCCCCGATCAGAACCGGATTGTTCTTGTTGCGTCGGTTCAAAATCTCAATAACACGCTCAATTTCCTGTTCGCGTCCAATCACAGGATCAATCAGTCCGGCACGTGCCGCATCGTTTAGATTACGGCCCAGGTCATCGAGGATGCCTCCGCCACGCTCTGGTGCTTGTGGCTGCGGTTGGCTGGACGATTTGCCCGGATTCACCCGGCCTTGGGCAAAGCCTTGCAGGAACTCATCCAGTCCAGAGAAGGAGGAGAAAGGACTAAAGCCCATCCCTACTCCCATTTTGTTGGTCAGCTTTGTTTTGCAATCCTGGCACAGATCGTATTTTTGTTGCTGATTTTGTACACGTATATGAACAGTCACAGTTGCTTCTCGTTGTTTGCAGATTTCACAATGCATATTCAATCCCCCCAAAAGCGTTGTTTTGGAATTCAGAAGATCTTTGACCTTCCCTGACCTTCGTTGACTTTATTATAGTTTGACCTTTTTTGACTTTCAAGAGGGATTGTATGGTTTTTTACACTTTGCTCTTTTGCAGATAGGGAACGATTGAAAGTAACCCAATACCAGCTAAACAAGCACCTACCCACAATGGTGAAACAAGCCCATAGCCACTGCTGATCCCGATCCCCCCTAAGGAAGATCCAATCGCAACACCTAATGTAATAAAGGAAGTATGCACCGTGTTTACCATTGTCCCACTGCCTGCTGTATTCATGACGCGTGCGATCATGGCCGGATTCATCGCTACGCCCGTCAACCCAATAAGAACAATGGACAGCACAGCGATCCATTTATTTTCGGCGCCTACGGCAAACAGAACCAATGCCGCTACGAGCATGCTTAATCCCGTTACAAGGATTCGCATGGTGAAACGATCAGCAAATCTGCCAATCACGATATTTCCGATCACGGTCGCGACCCCATAAAGGGCAAGCAAATACGGGATGCTCGCAGCCGAAAATGCCGTTACATCCGTAAGAATCGGAGTAAAATAACTAAACGCTGCGAAGGTACCGCCAATGATTAGCATACTCGTTGCATACGCGGCCCAAAGGTGCGGATTTTGAAAACTGGCAAGCTCATCCTTTCCATTCATCTGGTCTTTTTGTGCGGAGGAAGGGAGCAACCATTGAATCAAGATCCCTGATAATAATACGACTACTGCAACAGCCCAAAAGCTCATTCTCCAGCCGAAATATTGTGCAATCACGGTTGTCAGAGGGAGTCCGATGACAGTAGCAATCATTAAGCCTGCCAAAACAATCGAAGCTGCCTTTCCCCGTGAATGAGGGGGAACCAAGCTGGCTGAAATACTGACGGAGATGCCAAACGCTGCGGATGAAGCGATACCCGTTAGGATACGCGCAAGCATCATCGACTCGTAATTCCAAGCCATTGCTCCTAACGCTTGACCAATAAAGAAGACGGCAACCAATGAAAGCAGCGCTTGTTTTCGGCGAATGTGCAGGAGAGTTGCTGTTAGGATCGGGCCTCCTATCACCATTGCACCCGCATACGCCGTTATGAAATACCCGATGGAGGGAATCGATACACCGAAATCATCGGCAAGCTCATTCATCATCCCGGCCACCATAAATTCAGAAGTTGTCATTGCAAAAATCGCTACCGCTAACAAATAAATCATCGACGGCATGAAGGAACACCCCTCGCTAATTATTGTAACAATCGGTACAAAAATCACTCAAAAAAAGAGCGCATTACGCGCCGAAGATAGATTCCATGGTGCCATTCATGATTTGTTCAGCCAATGTCCGATTTTGTGTAGATGTATTCAACACACGGAAGCCGTAGTAGCTGCTTAAAAATAGGCTTGCCAAATCCACAGCAGATCGTTTTTTGGAGATTTCGCCCGTTTGCAAGCCTTCCTCCATCACTTTTTCCATGGTTTGCTTGAGAAGTTCAACATGTCTGGAGACGATTTCTTCAATCTTGGGATCGTCTTTTGCCCGTTCCAATCCCGCATTGATCAACAAACATCCCTTTGGATTCGTTGATTCAAAGTCTTCCACCAATGCCCAAGCTAAAAAATTTTGCAGCCGTTCTTTCACGGAACCCGGACTTTCCAATAATGCCCGCTGTTCACGAATACCCGTTTCGTGATAGTGTTCCACCACTGCTAGATACAGGTCCTGCTTGCTGCCAAACGTATTGTACAAGCTGCCTTTTCCTAGTCCAGTATCACTGCATAAATCATGCGTAGAACAACCATTGTAGCCTTTTGACCAAAATGTTTTCATGGCCACATCTACGATAGAAGTGTAATCAAAATCACGAGGTCTGCCGCGTTTGCTCAACGGAATCCTCCCTTCGTTTCCAACTGTTATGGAAATTTTACACATTATGTACCGATCGGTCAACAAATGAGATGTCTGCAACTGTAATCCATCCATGCATATAGAAAAAGCCCATTTTGAAAATCATCTCTCAAAATAGGCTTGATCATGGATTATATCGTCTCTAAATCTGTTACTGTTTTTTCGTTTACTTGATCGCCAGTATTCAGCGTCGTCTTTGGTTCAAGCAACAATACATGAACCTCTTCCTCTGCAACCGGCATATGCTCTACACCTTTTGGAACAATGAGAAATTCCCCTTCGTTTAACCAAACATCTTTATCACGAAACTTGATAAGCAGTTGCCCTTTCACAACTAAGAACATCTCATCCTCATTTTCATGCTGATGCCAGACAAACTCTCCTTTCAATTTCGCTAGCTTTACATAGGAATCATTAAGTTCTCCTGCAATTTTGGGATTCCAATGCTCATGGAATAACGAAAACTTTTCAGCTAAATTGACCTTCTTCATTATTCTCCCCCCATTAAAAAGAGTATGCTTGTACTTCATCGAACGTAGGCAGGGATGGTTGCGCACCATTCCTTGTAACGACAATCGCTGCTACTTTGCTGGCAAAAGTGGCCGCTTCCGTTTCTGTCATTCCTTGTGTGATCCCAACCGCAAATGCTGCCGTAAAGGAATCGCCTGCCGCAGTTGTATCCACTGGCTCTACGCGGAAAGCCGGGATGTGGGTCGCCTCATCGGAGGTTACTAAGAGAGCGCCCTTTTCCCCCAACGTCACGATGACGCGCTTTGGTCCGCCAGACAAAAGCTTTTTGGCTGCGGCATGCACTTCGTCTATCGTGGATACAGGCATTCCCGTGAGAATAGAAAGCTCTGTTTCATTTGGGGTTAGGGTATGTACATGGGTTAATAGCTCACTGGATAGCTCGCGTGCAGGTGCCGGATTTAAAATGACCAGCTTGCCGTGTCGAGCAGCCTCTTTGGCTGTATATTCCACGACATTCATCGGGATTTCCAGTTGGAGCAATACGACGTCGCTGTCCTTTAAAATAGACAGATTGTCTGCAATATGCTCCGTACTGACGAGCGCATTCGCACCCGGAACGAGCACGATGTTGTTTTCCCCATCATCACTGACATTGATAAAAGCCATGCCTGTCGTACCCGAGCGTTTAATCCCTTCTATGTGAACGTGCGCATCCGTTAGCCCTTTGACCATGACCTGGCCGTTCTCATCTTCTCCTACCATTCCAATCATGGAGACATGCGCACCTAGGCGAGAAGCCGCTACTGCCTGATTCGCTCCCTTTCCACCCGGGATCAGCTCGAAGTGATGGCTTGTGATCGTTTCTCCTGCTTTGGGCAAATGATGTACATGGGTTACGAGATCCATATTGATGCTTCCTACTACTGCGATTTTCACAACGAGCCCTCCTCGTTCCATCTCGAACATGATGATTCGGTCGGTTACAAAATAGTGCTTTTCATCCGAGAAGTCAACGTATTTTCTAAAGGATTGTTCCCAAGACTTGGAGCACAGCGCCTCCTTTGGATATAATGAACAAATCTTCTATCATCCGGAGGTAACCAGATGGAGCCGATTATCCAACATCCTTGGAACATTGATGAGCAAGAGGCCATCAACTTACAGCGACAACTAGCCCAGCAAGTGAAAAAAGAAGATCAACTAGCGGACGTACGCTTTATCGCTGGAGTAGATGTCGCCTATCATGCCGAGTCTGATTTGTTAGTTGCTGGTGTTGTAATCCTCGACGCCACTTCCCTGCAAGTCGTCGAGTCTGTCGTTATTCAAGACACCGTTGAGTTCCCCTATATTCCCGGCTTGTTCTCTTTTCGAGAGCTGCCTCCACTGGTACGTGCATTCCAGGAGCTAAAAACAACACCGCAGCTCGTCGTCTGCGATGGGCAAGGAATCGCTCACCCGCGAAGATTCGGACTAGCCAGTCATTTGGGCGTCCTGTTTGACATTCCTACCATTGGCTGTGGGAAAACGAGACTGTTAGGTGAATACGAAGAACCAGCACAGGAAAGAGGCGTGTATTCCCCTTTGATTGATCAGGGTGAGATCATCGGTGGAGTCTTGCGCACACAACCGAATATCAAACCGATCTTCGTCTCGATCGGACACGGAATCTCTTTGCCAACTGCATGCGCATGGATCACCAAGCTCTCTCCCAAATATCGTTTGCCCGAAACGACGCGGCAAGCGGATCAGCTCGTGAATAAAGTATCGGCGGATTTAAACAGCAGCCGCTAATGGAGTGTCGGCCATACATTTTCATCGTGCTCATCCAAGACTGCTTCAATCTGATCTCCTTGGAAAACGACAATGTAGCCTCGTGGCAGAGCCAATGCTTGCAAAAGAGACGGACGTAGCTTTAGCAGTTCGTAAACGTAGTAGGACGCTAGCTGGTCACTGTCTACTTCGCCTTCTACGGGCCCGAGATACCATCCGGAGTCACCTTTTTGAACATCTTCAGCACGCTGCAAATAGACGTGTTCTTGTTCAAATGCACCTTTTGCCACCACCATTTTATCTTGGAACAAAGCAGATTCCCCTTCGGCTCGCACGGTTTGCAGACAGTTGTTTTGCGCCATTTGCACAACCAAGGACACTGACAAGTCAGCAGTAGTTTCGGAAAAAGGATTCGAATCGTAGTCGGGTGCCACGATCTCCATATACCCATCCCGTTCGAAAACCAGCAGAATGGTCCAGCCTACCTGAATTTTCGCACCGTTCTTGATAGGACCAATCTCGTCTTCTACATCGGCGAATACGTCCAACAGAAAGTCTGCTTGCTTCACCAAAAACTCTTTGCAGGTCACGACAAACGTACGGTTATGAATCTGTTTGGAGCGTTGGCAGAGTCGGGACTCTTTCTCAGCTGACATGGACCTCTTCCTTTCTGCGTGATCGGTATTGCTGCTATCTTCAGGATATCACGAATAGGCGAAAAGCTCCGTTACACTTTTGCTACAAAGGATATGTACTAACTGGCTGACGAATGAACTGCAAAGCGCGGCTTGGCAGGTGGGCTACAGCGTTTTTTGTTGTATTTGTTCGATACAGTCTTTGATCGTATCAATGACGACTCTGGGCTCGGTAAATTGAGGAAAATGTCCACTGTTTTCAGCGAGGATATGTTTGCTGTTGCTTGATAATGAAAGCAGTTCCAACTGATGCTCGATTCGTTTTTTGCGCACTTCCTCTGGCATCATACGATTTTCTTTCCCCCCTGTAATCACATAAACAGGGATGTCGGGAAAATAATCGATTGCATGGATTTGTTCTACTGTTCTTTTGACAAAATGAACTTCATTGAATGGTTTATGGGGAGACAAGGAATCAAACATGGAGAGTATTTTGTTAATGGTTTTAACTACTTTACCTTGATATTGATCAAGGCCGATATCTTTTGGATGGCTGGATTCTAAAAAGACGATGCCAGCTACTTCGTTGGGGTAACGCCGGGCATATAAATTTGCATACAATCCCCCTAATGAATGTCCAACTAGCAAGAATGGGGGTTCAAATCCTACTATCTTTAGTGCCTCCCGTAATGTCTCTACAATTGTGAGTCCGTCTTGGGGTTCTTGCGGCTTATCACTACCCGAAACACCAAAGCGATTATAGGAAAAGACAGATGACGTCTCTGAAAGTTCAGGTAGAATTTTCATCCAGCCTTCTATGGGTCCTGAACCACCGTTAATGAGAACGATATTGGGTTTGCCGTTCCCGCTCCAATGATATTGGATCTTCCCTTTTGAAGTACTTACTTTCGCTATCTCTATTGCCAATGTACGACACCTCACTTTGTTAGGGCTGGATTTCACTGTAGTAATACGTGATGAATAAATGAGGGTTTCTATTTTTTAGGAATAATTCTTGCAGGGAGGAAAAGGAGCAGCGGCGGACAAAGGACATTATTTTTTCGTCCTTGTCTACCGCTGTTTTGATTGCTAAACGATGAAGTTATTCGGTGCCGAGTGGTACTGCCAACAGCTCCGCCAGCTTGACCGCATTCTCTCCTGCCATGCAGCTGTAATGGTTGCCGGCGATTTCTGTCACTTCCAGTTCTCCAATGCATATATCTTGCCAAAAAGCGATGGTCTCTTCGCTCGTGCTTGGCAAAAATTGAAACGGCTCGCGAGCCAGCAGGAAGCGAATGTCTCCCATATAAGGCAAAGGAGTATAGCGAGCTGCTTTAAAACTCTGCCCAAACACTTTGCACAAGCCCTCTGCCATTTCCACGGGCATCTGTTCCCCCGATGTTTTGCCTAGCGCATGGACATAAGCAGTAAAGCGTTCTCTTCTGTCAAACGCGGATAATTTGCGGAACATCTCTCCCACCTGATCTAGCCCCTCGTCTCCACCGATAGTGCACGCTGAGCCTTGCGGGATGCAATCTCCGTATTTTTCTACAAGCTGCAAAATCGCCCGTGCGAAATCGTGCTCATCCACTTTTCCAAAATCAGCCTGTTCCAGCGTGATGTTCAGGTTCGGAACGAAAAGTGCCTCAATCAAGAGATCGTCATTCACTTCTGTCAGGATCGGAGGAATGTCGATCAAAACCAGGTCCAGAATCGGGACGCCCTGCTCCCCGAGTCTTCTCGCCACTTCAATGGCAATCAATCCGCCCAAGGAATAGCCGATGAGCTGTACAGGTCTTTGCTCTCCTTCACGCAAGATGTCGATCAAGCATTCGGCGTAATCATCGGCCACGGTTTCTATCAGCTCAGACGGCTCTAGTGCGCAATAACGCTCGCTATCGTCAATGGCGATCCCGACGATGCTTCCTGTCTGCTGGGCTTTGAGCTGTTCAATCAATGGACGAAAACTGTCCATCGTCCCCAAAACGGCATGGAACACAACCCGCAGCGGACCAGATTCGTCACCGCCATATGGAATCAGCACGGCATTGCTGGACTTGTTGCGTTTTTTCGGCAATGCGACTTCCTCACTCTGCTGCATCTCCTGATTGCGCATGTGTAGGAAGCCAGCCAGTGCTTCCACGGTCGGGAAGTTGAGCATTTGCCGCAGCAAGACATCAAACGGGATGGCAGCGTGCGTCGGGTCCTCTGCCAGCTTGTCGCGCAGCTTTCCTGCTACCTGTGCCATGATGAGAGAATCTGCACCGTACTCATAAAAGCTTTGTGTTCGACCGAATCTCGGGACTCCCAATGCTTCTGCCCAGACGTGAGCAAGCTGCGCTTCCAACGGATCTGATTCCGCCCCTTCTGTAGCGTCCCTAGCAGCATGTTGTTCGAACGATGATGCAGGGCGCCATTTTGCCAGCTCGCGGCGATCTATTTTTCCATTTCCGGTAAGCGGCAGTGCGTCTACGACTTGCAAGTGGGAAGGCAGCATATAAGCAGGCAGGTGTAGGGAAAGGAATTTTTCCAGCTCTGCGGCACTGACCCTCATCCTGTCCAGCTTCACCTGATGAGCGAGCAGATGATTCTCTCCCTCCTTTTGCAACACGAACACAAGAGCGTCCTCTTCCTTCTGCCACTCACTTATCCATGACGCTTCTGTCCACTTGGCAAGAATGAGCCACCCGCCCGGGCAAATCAGCTCTTTCAGCTTGCTCATGTCGGAGCTTTCTATATCTCCCGCAGCTAATACCACGTCGAACGAGTTCGGTGCCAGTCCTTTTGCCCGATACTCTCCTTCTACGATATCCATACTTCTATACTCTGCATCATAGCCTTCCAACGCTTGCGGGACATACTCTGTCAACGCCCCGTTCCCTGTGCCGACTTGCAATACCCGAAGAGATTTGGGCGTATGCTGTCGCGCAATGCGCTGCAAGAGCTCGCCAATGCGCTGATTGACCTCGATGCCCGTTTCTTCACCGATCCCATCTACTAGCATCGCGAATTCTGCTCGTTCCGCTTCAAGGTCCCGATCCATCTTGCGGGCGCTTTCCACAATCCCCAGCAAAACAGGCTCGTCACTCGCTCCATCCAGCACGACACCAGCTGCGGCGACAGCAGGGTGTTTGAGCAGGGCCGTTTCAATTTCACCCAGCTCGATCCGATGCCCTCTGATTTTGACCTGATTGTCTTCGCGGCCGATAAACTCGATTTCGCCCCCCGGTGTGTAGCGGCCCAAATCACCCGTTCGGTAGAGTCTCTCTCCATCGATAGGGTGGGAGAAGAACCTTTCCTCCGTGAGCCGTTGATCTCCCACATAGCCCTCCGCCAAGCCAGCTCCGGTAATATACAGATCCCCGATCACCCACACCGGGCAATCGCGCATCTGTGAATCGAGGACGCGGAAGCCTTGATTGGCGAGCGGTCGGCCATACGGAATACTGTTCCAGTCTGCTTCCAGTCCTTTGTACAGATGGTAGTTCGACCAGATCGATGCTTCGGTGGCACCGCCGAGACTGACGATCTGTGCAGAAGGCAAATATTTTTGCATCCGATCAGGCAGCGTCAACGGAATCCAATCACCGGAAAGCAAGGCCAGTCGTAGGCTGTCTACTTTGACAGTTGGCGTCGAATCCAAATACGTGACCAGCATCTGCATCAGGGCCGGCACGGAATTCCACACGGTGATGTCATGCTCGGCTATCAGCTCTGTCCAATGGGACGGGTCCGTTTGACGGTCGGGATGAGGATACACGACCGCACCGCCAACAGAGAGCGTGGCAAAAATATCGTAGACAGATAAATCAAAGCTCAGCTGGGCAAGGCCAAGCACGCGGTCATTTTCCGTGATCGCAAAACGGCGAAGCATGTCCTCGATCGTATTTGCTGCTGCACGGTGGCTGATGACGACCCCTTTGGGCTGTCCCGTGGAGCCAGACGTATAGATGATGTACGCAGGCAAATCCGGGTTTAGGTCAGGCAGTATTAATGGTTCATGCTGCGGGCTCACTTGATCCACTGCAATCGTTTGAATAGAGTCTGACCATTGCAGCTGGCTGGCAGATACCGTCAAGGCATAACGGATGTCCGCCTGTTCCATCATGGCCTGTCGGCGCATCTCGGGTTGCTTCGGATCAATGGGCACATAGACGGCTCCGGCAAACAATGTACCGAGTACGGCTGTGACTTGATGCGCGCCTTTATCCATCACGATGGCAACGCGGTCTTGCTCGCGGCAGCCCAGATCCTTCAGCTTCCCTGCTACTGCGGCAGCTCGTTTCACCAGTTCTGCATAGGAAATCTGTCCTTCACTGTCAATCACGGCTGGACGATCTGGCGTCGACATTGCTTGCGTGACGATTGGCTGATGCAAGGCGTACTCTGGTAAAGCTGCGGTGGTTGCATTCACCTGCTGACGCTCTTCCCGCTGCCAGTCTGGCAACGCAATTTCGTCAGCTCCCTCCCACACTTGCTCGCTGTCCGCCAAAGATTGCAGTAATTTTGCAAAAGTATCAAACATGTCGTCAACGACATGCTCCGGGAAAACACCCTCCCGCACATCCCAGTTCACCTGCAAGCCTGCCTGGCTGTCCATGGCTTGGCAATCGATGAAAACCTGCGGCGTTTGACTGATTCCGTGTCCAGCAATTTTGCCCTGTAGCTGACCGCCTTCCGCTGGTTCCACTAACCCAATCGCGCTCGTAAAGACGATTGGCATCAGAGCGGCTTCACGCCCGCGCCTGCGCGCTAGCTCGCGCATGACCTCCACGCCGGAAAACAAACGGTGATCCAAATCTTCAAACAACTGCTTTTGAATCGTTTTCGCCCGTCCCTGAAAAGAACGCTCTAATCCCCAATCAACCGCAAGCAAATTGACGGATGTGAAATCCCCGACAATCTCATGGACTCGTTCATGCAGCGGCTGTCTGTTCAGCAACGTCAAATTCAGGCAAAACGCACGATTTCGACTCCAGCGCTCGATCACAGAGGCAAAGGCTGTCATCACGGCGGCGGTTGGCGTCAATCCTCGCTGCTGGGCACGCTTTTTGAAGGCATCCCACGAAGCGTTATGTAAGCGAATGAAGCGACGGCGAAAGCGTGCGCCTCCATTCTGGGTCTGCTGTCTCGCCATTGGCAGGTCTGGAGCCTGTGGCAATGCATCGATCCGTTGCTCCCAGTACGCTTTGTCTCTGCCATACGTGGTAGTCTCTCTTAGGCTTCGTTCGGCAAATACGTAATCGCGAAACGTAATCGGCAACGCAGGCAATGTTTTTCCCGGTTCTTTGTAAAGGGCCTCAAACTCACCCAGCAAGAGCCAAATACTCGCCCAATCCGCGATGAGAAATTCCATCGATACATGGAGTACAGCCCTGTCGCTCGTTTTCGTCAAGCCGATATCAAACAACGGCCATTTGGCTGTATCATACACGCGATGTCCCATCGCTTCGCGTATGTCATCGAGCCTTCTTCCTGCCTCCTGCTCATTCATGCCACTCGTATCCGTATAGGTAATCGTCCAATGCGGAACCTTCTCCAGAATACGCTGCTGACCATTCTGATCAATGGTTGCGCGCAGCATGTCATGTCTTGCAATGAGCAGGTTCCACGCATCCTCCGCCCGTTTCGGATCAAGCTCGGGATAGTCCAGCTCCATGTAGATATGGCACGCTACGCCACCATAGCCAAACAGCTCATACCGTCCCAGCAAATAAGCAGACTGCACATCGGTCAGGGGAAAAGGCATAAATCGCGCTGCTGGATCTGGAACCACCGTCACCGGTTGGGATTCGGCTCGCAAAAGGGCGAGAATGTCTGCTTTCTGTTCTTTCAACGCCTGTAAATCGTCGGCTGCCAGTGTTCCTCTTGGGGCTCTGTAACGCAGGCTCCCGTTTTCCTCCCATAAAAAAATTCCATCTCTGCGTAGGCGCATCAAGAGCTCAACGCTATTCGTCTTGAGGTTTTGGGGCATATGCACACTCTCCTATTTAAATGAGCTTGGCCATTTCGTTTTCGTTTGGGGAAAGCTGCTGACGTACGCCAACATCGATGTTGTTCTTGATGAGGAACAGCTTTTGTCCAAGTGGTGCCAATGGGTGAGACTCCTCAGGCAGGACCGCAAGCTCCTGGACACCTGCCCGCTGAAACACATCGAGCCACTGCTGGACAGTCATGAAGGTCGATTGCGTATTTTTCCTGTCATCTACTGGCGGAGTCATCATGAAAGCTTGGGAGATGAGCATTTCAACGAATTCTCGAGTTGGCTCGGTAATAATCATCCAGCCTCCTGGAGCAAGGGTCTTCAACAGCCCTTGGATAACTTCATCCGTGTCCCGCGCGTTGTTCAACATCCCTGCCGCAATCACGATATCGAAGCTGCCTTCTGTGAGACCTTGGGCAAACAAATCTTTGTCGATATCAACCACCTGGTATTTCATCCACGGGCAAGCTTTGTACCGTTCACGTGCAGCGGATAAGAAAAAGTGGGACACATCCGTGTACACATACTCCACATTCAGTCCTTTGGAAACAGACGGCTTCAGGCGGTCCACTACCACATCACTAGTCGCTCCAGTCCCGGCGCCTACCTCCAGGATACGAAGCGAGTTGGCCGTAGACGCGATCCGCGCTACTGCTTCTGCGACCGACTTGTTCAAATAACGCGCCACAAGGGTGTCCCGATAAAGCGCATTGGCAACATGCATGCGACCCTCAGGAAATAGCAGCAAAGCAGCTTGCTGGGTATCATCCATCAGCTGTGGCAGCCGATCCGCATTGTCTTTGAGATAGTCCATGACAAGCGGTGAGCCCAGCTTGCCATTCCAAGCGTTTTTGGCTAACTCCCACCGTCGTTCTACTTCCTCTCGCGTCATCTGAATGTCGCATTGATACTCGCCAGCGGCATATTTCAGGAAGCCACGATCCGTCAAGATGTGCAGCCAGCGCTTGATGACCGGATGATGACGTTCTGCGACGTTTGCAGCAGTGAAAATGTCTAACGCCGTATAAGAATGTTGTTCTGCTGTCCATGCTCCTTGGGATTGCAGCGCAAGCAGCATGGAGGCCACCGCTGCTGCATCCAGGCGCTCAATGCACGTATTTACCTGCACGGCATCGATCCCTTTTAGCTCGTTCTCGGCAGACGCCGTGCATGCAAAAACATCGTTGTTTTCCGCCAAAGTCGCGTCATTGGGTGATGCAGTGTCGTGGAATTCGTCGTCTGGAATGCTCCAGGCTGCTTGTTCGAGAGAGGCTAACGATAACGGTTCATGGCTGCCATGCGAGCGCAGCACGGGATATCCCAATGCCTGCGTCCATTCTTGCCACTGTCGTGAGCACAATAGCTCCTGCTGCGCGCGCGTTTCCATCGCAGCCTTATCGACCTGCCCCATGATCCTCTCTCGCATAATGAGTAAATCGCGGCCGATAGCTCGCGGCCACTGCTTCGTAAGAATGTCCCGATAGGTCGGCGTCTCCTGCGGTCCTAGTATGTGTGTACTGTTTTCCAGCATGTGTGCGGGTGGAGACACTGTCAGCTCACCATGAATGTCGGGAAGATCCGGTACATGCAGACGCGGCTGCCACACGACCGGACCATGCGTGTCTGTGAGCGACAAGCTCCCGCCAGCTACGCCAATCGTCACGCGATGCAGCAAATGCAGATAGTTGTCTGGATCATCCGGATCGACTTCATTGTGGGCGCGCAGCGTAATTGGGATTTTGCCCAGCTGTCCGATCAACACTTGAAACGGCCCCTCATCCTTGATGACATGACTGATTTTCCACGGACGAATAGAAGGGAGAGCTTCCTGCAAAATGTGCATGAGCGGGAAGGACACCTGTGTAGCGCAAGCAGCCTCGATGTACAAGGCAGGCTGCATAGCCAGCATCGTTCGAGCGCAAGCAATAAAGCGGCGAACAGCAGGCAAATGTACGTAGAGATCGCCCGTCATAAAATGAACACCATTCTGCTTGGCATGCTTTAGGCACAATGCCAAATCTTTGTGATGGATCGGCTCTTCCGAAATGACGTGTATGCCCTTGGCAAGCAGCTGGATCGCCAGCTCTGTTCCATTGCCGCCCATCACGGTGGAACGCAATACAACGCAAGCCAGATCAATGTCAGCAGGTAATTGATTCATATCGGTGTACAGCGGGATGCCATTTCGCTCGGCGCATTGACGCGAGCGTTCACTTCCTTTTGCCAGCAGCCCTACCAATTCAAACTGCTCAGGCAATGCCTTTACCGCTTCCAAGTAGAACTGTCCAAAGCGGGAACCGCATACCACGGTACGCAACTTACGATTCTTTGTCATACGTCACCCCTACTTCATTTCCATGATGGAATGCATGAGTTCGACCTGCTGCTCGCGAAGCGCATCAATCAGACCTGTCGCCGATACGCCCTCTGCCACGAAAAAGCAGCCTGTTTTGCTGTTCTGATCTTCCGCGATCAAATGAGCCACTGTGGCAGCGATGATGCCAGATATCCGATTCCAGTCGCCCGGGTACAGAAGAGTGGAGAAGACCCGCACTTTTTTGCCGTCGCGCTTTCCGGTCGCATGCAGGTGGAACATCGTAAAATCTTTCACACCTGGCTTCTTCGCCTCAAACTGTTCCAGCAGCAGCTTGGCTGACGCTCTTTTTTGTTCCTCGGTTTTGTATTGCTGCAAAGCCTTGATCATCACAAATTGATTCAGGATGGCATTGCTTTGGTAGCTGTTGTAAAAATAAGCGGATTCGATTTTATGCTGCTTGGTCATGAGGCCGAATTCCTTGGTCACTACCGGATACGTGTCGCGCTTGCCCGCGGGATGTGGCAGCGTGTAGTTGCGATGGAACGGCCCGTCTATTTTTTTGAGCTCGCCTTGCTTGAAGTAAGACATTCCCCACCCGGTATCTTCTTCAATGCTGCAGACGATGTCATAGGCCGCATTGAGTGAGAACCCGCCCTGTCCTGCAAAAAAGACTTCGAGCAAATCGATTTCGTCTAAGTCATTCTCAGCGACGTAAGCGGGGAACACTTCTGACAGCCCCGGGTAAACGCCAGCAGAGATGATAAACAACAGTCCCTTTTCCTCGATTTCCTGCTTTCGCGTAAGCAATTGTCGATACAAATGCTCATCTCCGGACACATCTACGTAATGAACCTCATGTTTGAGGCATGCGACAGCAACTTTATCAACGATTTGCTTGGAGGGCCCTGCACAATTGATGACGAGATCGACTCGGCCGCAAAAGTCATGCAACTCCTCTTCGTTGCATACATCCACCTGCTGGCATTCCACCCTGCCGTCCGTCCCCGTAAAAAGCTCACGTAGCTTCTCGGGATTTCTGCCTCCCAGCAAAATCGGATCGTTCGTCCTAGACAAAATCGTTTGAAAGGCTGCATGGCCTACAACGCCAGTCGCACCCAAAATGCCAATCTTTTTGATACCCAATGTTCTCTCCCTCCTTCCTGCTCCCCGCATTCTTCTTCATAGAAAAGGCGGGGCTGCGCCTGCCACTGAGTCGCAGCCCACCTACTCATCTGCGGTTTTTCTTTATTTAAATGGTCCCCTCGTCAAAATCCGCTGCAAGATCGTCCGTTGCCTGTGTGCTCGTCTTGACCAGCTCGGCAAGGGTGCATATCGTGGAAGCTTCAAACAAGCTTTGCAGCGACAAATCAATCTGGTATCTCTCTCTCAAAAGATTGAGGCATTGGATCGCGCGCAATGAGTCTCCCCCCCGCGCAAAAAAGCTGTCGTGGATGCCGATTTCCGCTACACCAAGCACCTCTTCCCAGACCTTGGCGAGCTTGACCTCGAGCTCGTTGGAAGGCGCTACATGCATCTTTTTCGGCATGCTTGCCTTTCTTCTGCCAAGCTTTGTGATTGCCTTTCGATCTACTTTTCCATTGCCGGATAGCGGCAGTTCATCCAGCAGTACGTACTCGCTTGGCACCATATAGTCAGGCAAGCTATTTCGCAAGGCTTCGGACAATTTTTCCGGCTGGAACAAACGAACCGCCTCCGGTGCTTGCGCCACAATCAGATGGCGCTCGAACGCCTCTGCGACCTGAGCTTTATCCGGAATGGCAAGGACGTTGGTGAAGCCTTGTGCTTCCAGGCCCGTTCGCCATTGCTCGACCGTAAGCAGAGGAAGATGATTGGCTTTGCGCTCATCCTCCAGATGGCTAAACCCATCCTCGAAGAAGCCGACAGTGGTCAGCAACAGACGACTGTTGCGCGTCGACTCGACCAGGAACAGAAGCCCCCCAGGTGCGAGCAGCCCTTTCAAGTGCGCCAGCGTTTTCCCTATATCACGAGAGCGGTGCAGCGTATTGTCCGCAACAATGACGTCAAACGAATGCGGCTCATAGCCCTGCGTAAGCGGGGAAACGTTCATGTCAAGCTGACCGTACTCCAGCGGAGCCTGCTCTCCCCACTCCTTCTTTGCCCTGTCGGTAAAAAAGGAGGATTCGTCGACGTATAAATAACGACTGCGTTCTGCAGGCAAGGTGGACACCAGCGTTTGCGTCAAGCTACCGGCTCTCGTGCCAAGCTCTAGCACCCGCAATGTCTTGTCTGACGGATGGTGACTTACGATACTGCCGAACACCGCCCCGGCAAGACTGCTGTAAAACTCCCGCGTCAGGTCAAAGCGGCTCAAGCCCGCAGGTGTCAAGAAGGCGTCGTCTGCTAGAAAGAGCTCCAACGGATCGAGCTCACCGGTCAACAGACCAATAAACAACGGATAGTCGCGGCGGAAAACGGCTTCGAGATCACGTGCTGCTTCCGTACGTAGCGAGGAAGCTGACAGAACAACATCCGGCACCCCTTCACGCAAGGAACGCAGACTGACGTACTTACCCGCTGCGCGCTTTTCCAGCAAGCCCTCTTCTACCAGCACTTCCAGCCAATGCGCAAGCAAGGTCTGATAACGAGGATGAATCTGAAAACGATGCATGAGCTCCGCAATTGAAGTGCTTTCTCCTACTTGCGCGAACATTCCCATATGCTCCAGCGTGCGGCATAGGTAGGCGGTGCTTACACGATCAGCTTCCATCAGGAATTGCGTGACGGCTTCCACATCGACACTTGCAGGAATGGTATCGGCCTGCGTATGACCTATGCTGTTGATCGTCTGCCATCGAGCAGCACTTGCAGCGGGACTGGCCAATTCTGTTTCGAATAACGCGGAATCCTTTTCGCGATCCAGCACCATATACCCGACCAAGCGCTTTTCATCCGCACCGTCATCTGGTACGGCCACGACAACGTCTTTGAGCCCGTCATGGCGCTTCAGTGCCGTCTCGATCTCGCCCAGCTCAATCCGATGCCCTCTGATTTTCACCTGGAAATCTTCCCGACCGAGAAACTCCAGCGTGCCATCTGGCAGGTAACGGCCCAAATCCCCCGTGCGGTACAGTCGTTCACCTGTCCGCGGATGCGTGATGAATTTTTCATTCGTCTTGTTTTCATCTCGCCAGTAGCCTTTGGCAAGCCCAATGCCACTGATAAACAGCTGGCCTGGCACCCAAACAGGGCAATCCCCCATCGATTCGTTCAGCACATGGTAGCGCTGATTGACCATTGGACGACCGTACGGAATGCTTTTCCAGCTAGGGTCGATCTCTTCGATTGCGAAAAGGTTTGACCAGATCGAGGCTTCTGTTGCCCCGCCCAAACCGATCACCTGAACGTGAGGGAAAAACGACTTGATCTTGTCTGGCAAATCCAGCGGAATCCAATCACCGCTCAACAAGACGAGACGCAACGATTGCGGCAAGTGAAGGTTTCTCCCCACGGCGTATTCGATCAGCATCTGCATCAGCGCCGGAACTGTGTTCCACACTGTCACCTGCTCAGCTTCCAGCCACTCCAGCCAGTGTGCAGGGTCTTTGGCTTTATCCGCATCCGGCATGACAATCGTTCCACCCGCGGCAAGCATGCCGAAAATGTCATAGACCGACAAATCGAAATTCAAATTGGACAAAGCGAGCACCCGATCTTGTGGCCCCACTGCAAAGCGTTGATTGATATCTTCAATCGTGTTGACTGCGCCTCGATGGTCGATCATGACTCCTTTTGGCAAGCCCGTTGACCCGGATGTATAGATGACATAGGCCAAATCCTCCGGCTGCCCGGCAACTGGTGTCACTGCGTTCACCATGCTTCCCTCATCCCTTGCTGTCATCTGGTCCACAATCAGCCGCTCCACATCCGCAGGCCAGCCCAATCGCTCATCCAGCCAAGACTGTGTCAGCACGAACTGCACTTGCCCATCATGCAAAAGCTGAGAGCGTCGTTCCTCTGGGTGCTGCGGATCGATCGGCAAATAAGCAGCCCCGGATTTCATAATCCCAAGCGTGGCTGCGACCTGCTCCCAGCCTTTTTCCATCACGACAGCGACCAACGTATTCGGTTCGACTCCTTTTAAACGCAGCCACCTCGCTATTTGGTCAGCTGTGTCGGCAAGCTCCCCATAGGTCAACGTCCGCTGAGTAGAGATCACGGCAGGCTGATCCGCTTGGCATGCAGCTTGTTTGTCAAATAATCCGACGAGTGTTTCTGTGGATACAGGCGCAGCCGTATCGTTTGCCGCGATTCTTTCTTCCAGTCGAGGGACAGCGATCAGGCTCGGTGCCGCCTCTTGCCATACCGCATCCTCTTCTGTCAGTCGATGCAGCAGCTCGCAATAGGCTGTAAACATGTCAGCAAGGAGTCCTTCTGGAAACAGTCCTTCTACGGCATCCCAGATCAACAGCAGTTCTCCGTCTTGCTCAACCACTTGATGGTCCAGCCATACCTGCGGCGTCTGCGTGATGTTGTAAACGAGCTTGCCCAGCCATTTGCCATCGGAGTCAGACCCACTCCACTGCTCTACACCCAATGCGCTCGTAAAGACAATCGGCATGGCCACACCGCTGTGCTCTCCTGTTTGCTTCGCCAATTCGCGCTGGACCTGAACCCCGCCCACATAAGGATGGTCCAAATCGCGCCATAGCTGCTGCTGCAAATTCCTGCCTCGTTCCAAAATCGTCTCGCCAGCGGACAACTCGACTGCCAGCAAGGTTAACGTAGTGAAGTCCCCCACGATTTCGCCTACCTGCGCGTGCAAGGGCAGGCGATTGAATTGCGTCAGGTTGATCGTAAAACGCGAGCTCTTGCTCCATGCACCGAGGGTTTCGGCATACGCTGTCAGCAATATCCCGGAAGGCGTCAGACCGACCTCTGCTGTCCGCTTTTTCAGCCGCTGCCATGCTTGGCGATTGATTCTGGCTTCCAAACGATGGAAGCGCTGCTCGGTAATCGTGTCAGGATTTTTCGCCAAAGGCAGCTGTGGTGCTGGCGGCAAATCCGGCAGTCGATCCATCCAATAGTCCAGATCGCGTTGGTACAGCTCTGTAGATTTGAGCGCTTCTTGGGCCAGGACATAATCGCGGAAGCTTAGATCCAGTGGTGGCAAAGGCGCATCCGGCTCATGATACAGCCTCGTCCACTCGCTCAAGAGGTGGAACATGCTCCATCCGTCAAAAATCAGGTTGTCAAAGCTGATATGCAAGCGAACCCGTTCGTCTCCAAAGCGGGAAGCGCGCACCTCAAACAGCGGCCACACATCCGTAGACAGCACCTGATGGGACATCTCTTCCCGAATCTCTTGCAGCTCGGACTCAGCTTCTTCAGCCGATTGGTTCCGCAAATCCATGACCTCGATCCGATAAGCAGGAACCTGCTCCAAAATCTGCTGACGCCAGCCATCCGGCAAAATCACGGCCCGCATCATTTCATGGTGGTCAATTAATCGTTGCCAAGCTCGATTGATCCGCTCTAGGTCCAAGTACTGTCCTTCGATTTCGAAATAGCAATGCGTGGAGACATGACCCAAGGCGTAAACACCACTGCGCCCGACCCAGTAGGCTTGCTGGATATCCGTTAGCGGGAATGGCTGATGCCTGTCTTGTGGAGCCAGTACAATTGCTGGCAAGCCTGACGCTTCTCCTTTTTCCTCCAGAAGCATCTGCACATGCTGGGCAAGCCCGGCAATCGTCGGCTTTTCAAAAATGCGCCCTAACGACAGCTCTACCGCAAGCTTGCTGCGAACCATCGCACTGAGTCTGGTTGCCAATAGCGAATCCCCGCCGAGCTCGAAGTAGTTGTCTGTAACGCCTACCCGTTCCACTTCAAATAGCTGGCACCAAATAGCCGCAAGTGCTGTTTCGATTGGTGTCGTTGGAGCTGTATACGCTTTTTCTGTTTTGGCCTTCATCAGGCTGTCAGGAGTCGGCAGGGCTTGCCGATCTACCTTGCCGTTTGCAGAAAGCGGCAGTTCGTTCAACAAAAGAAAAGCAGTCGGAACCATGTAATCAGGCAGCTTTTGGCTCAGGAAGCCTGATAGTTGTGCTGCGTTGAAGCGCTTGGCTTGAAGTGGCGCCTGCGCAACCAGTACATGCTGACCAAAATCGTTCTGTTCCGGGAAAGCTGCCACTTGTGCGAAGGCTTGCTGCTGCAAGGCCTGCTGCCATGCTTCCACCGATAACAAGGGGCGCTGTTCATTACGCCGCTCATCTTCAAAATGCGTAAAGCCATCTTCGAGAAATGCCGTGCTGATTTGCTGCAATCGGCTGTTGCGGGTCATCTCCAGCAAAATCAGCATGCCTCCCGGAGCCAAAAGGCTTTGCACATGCGAGAGAGCCATCCCGATGTTTTTCGCGCGATGCAGGGAATCAGAGGCGATAACAACGTCGAACTGATGGGCTTCAAAGCCTTGAGATCGTGGACTTTGATTGATATCGAGCAGTTGATAGTGCACAAACGGGTACTCCCGAAACCGCGTTTTTGCTGCATTCGTAAAGAAAGTCGAGGTGTCTGTGCATGTAAAGTGTGTCGCATCTGCCGGAAGCACAGCCAGCAATGATTCCGTCAGTGCTAGGCTCCTCGCCCCGATTTCCAGCACACGTATCGGTTCTGATTCAGACCTTTTTCCAAGACGATGGATCAGCCTTTCGACCAACGCCAGTGCCGCGCTGTCTCGATGCTTTGCGCCAGGGAGTGTCTGCATCAGATCATTCGGAGTCAGATTGGATTCCTCCGAGAAGAAATGGGCCAACGGGTCAAGCTCGCCACGCAAAAGCGCAACACTCTCGTCATTGACTTTTTCCAAGTAACGCAAAAGGGCTTGTGCTTGATGTTCCCATGCAGGCAATACGTGAGAGACGTGCGGCTTTTCCAGCCATTCAGTCAGGCTCGCCTGCGTGATGCTGTACACATCCGATTTGTCTTTACGGACAAAGCCTTCGTCCTCCAATGTTTGAAGCCACTGTCTGACCAGCCCGCGATAACGCTCTTGAATCCCGCAGTTCTGCATCAAATCATCGAGGGAGTAGTTGGCATTTTGTTCAAAGTTCACTCCCGCCATCTCCAATGCGCGGTAAATGAATCGAACAGCAAGTTTCTCCATATACGCCCAAATCGAGGTGAAATCTTCCGGTCTAATGCTTGCAAAATGCTCTGACAAGGTCTGCACACGACCTATATCGACGACATCTGCCCACAGTTCTTCGCTCTTTTTCGGATCAGCCTCTAGACGATCGAACAGCGCTGATTCGCTTTCCCGTTCTGGCACCACATACCCAACCAGCTGCCTGTTCTCGCGCGGATCACCTACTGCCGTCACTACCGCATCACGAATCCCCGGATGCTGCTTCATGGCCGATTCGATTTCACCCAGCTCGATGCGATGCCCCCTGATTTTCACCTGAAAGTCCTTGCGCCCGAGAAATTCAATGGTCCCATCCGGCCAATAACGCCCGAGATCACCAGTCCGATACCAGCGCGAACCGTTCCAGTTGACAAAGCGTTCTGCGGTTAGGGCAGGATCACCCCGATAGCCTACTGCCACACCTGCTCCGCCGATCCACAATTCTCCCTCTACCCAGTCAGGGCAATCACGTCCATGCGCATCGACAACCCGATAAGCCTGATTCGCGAGCGGTCGACCATACGGAATCGATGTCCAGTGAGCGGGCAACGGCAGCGTCACATCAAAAAAGTTGGACCAGATCGACGCTTCTGTCGCTCCCCCCATCGCCACAAGCTGGCTGTTCGGTGCGAGCTGGTTCAATCGTTGCGGCAAATCGAGGCCGATCCAGTCCCCGGAAAGCATGGTCAAGCGAAGCGGCAAGCTCTCGTACGGCCCGCTCTCCGCAGCAATTAAGAGCATATCGAGCAGCACGGGCACAGAGTTCCACAGCGTCACTTGATGCTGGTCCACCAGTCTCGCCCAATAAGCCGCATCCCGTCGCACTTCTTCCCCTATAAGTACAATCGAGCCGCCTACACTGAGCAATCCGAACAGGTCGTAGACAGACAGGTCAAAATCAAGCGAGGAAACCGCCAAAATCCGATCCGTTTGCCCGATTCCGTAGCGTCTGTTTATTTCTGCAATGGTGTTCCATGCCCCGGAATGATTGATTTCTACCCCTTTTGGTTCACCTGTGGAGCCAGAAGTAAAGATGATGTAGGCAAGACTGTCAAAAGAAATCGGCACGGGTTCAGCAAGCGGCGAGACATTCAACGCATCTGTAACAGACAGAACAACAGCGTCTTTTGGCCACTCCAGTGTTTGCGCCTGCTCCGTATCCGTAAGCACATAGCGAATCCCCGCTTTTTGATGAATGCGCTCACGCCTTGTAGATGGCTGCCCCATTCCAATCGGGACGTAGCAAGCTCCTCGTGCCACGATACCGAGAACCGCAGCGACCTGATCGATTCCACGCGGCAGGCTGATCGCCACAGGGTCTCCTGCTTCAACGCCTTGCTTTTGGAGATACGCCGCAATCTGCAAAGCGTACGTCGCTAACTCGCCATATGAAAAAGTAGTGGACGCATGACTATCGATTAATGCCAGCTCGTGCGGATTCTCTTTTGCATAGGCAAAAAAGGCACTGTGCAAGCATTGACTCGATTGCGGTTGTGAATCGTCTACAGCCTGATGGTTCCTCTTCTGTTCCAAATCGGGAAGCAGCACGGATGGTGCTTGCCAGTCATTGTCCTCCGTCACCAAGGAGTCCATCAGCTGGCAAAAAGCGCCGAACATTTGGTCAATCATCCCGTCAGGAAACAGCTGATCAACCGCATCCCACGCCAGCAGAAGCCCGCCGTCCATTTCATACGACTGGAAATCGAGCCATACTTGCGGCGTTTGTGAAATCATGTAAGAGAGCTTGCCCAATGTGTCCCGGCACTCGCCATTGATCAGCGGCGTACCCAAATTGCACGCGAACACCACAGGGGCAAAATCCCGCTCTCCTTGACGGACACGAGCCATATCCCGCTGCAGCTGAACCCCGGAATAAGCCGCATGTGCTACATCCTGATGAAACTGTGATTGGACAGATTGCACCCGCGCCAGGAAGGAAGATGGCTCCCGCATGTCAACCGCAAGCAGCAGCAGGTTGGTAAAATCGGCAACGACGTCTTCGATGCCAGCGTCTCCGGTTTGGCGATCAAATAACGGAATATTGATGAGAAACTGCGAATGGGTGCTCCAACGATCCAGTACTTCTGCATAAGCCGTCAACAGTACCATTGCTGGTGTGACCCGCTGAGCTGCGGATCGTTTTTGCAAAAGAGCCCATTCGGCCGGCTTCATGAAATGCGTCCGTCGCGTAAAAACAGGCGACTTGATCATTTCCGGCTTTTCCTTCAGTGGCAAGCCTGGCGCTCCCGGCAATGTGGATAGGCGTTCCTGCCAATAACGGGCAGCTTCCTGTCTGTCCTGTGCCCGACGCTCTGCCTCTTGCCCGAGATAATGGGCAAAGCTCCAATTGGTCGGGGCAAGAGGCTTGCTGTCTCGTGCATAGGCTGCCGCCAAGTCGCGCAATACGATGTGCAGACTCTGTACGTCAGCGACCAGCAAATCCAGATCAAAATGGATGCGGGTGCGTCCTTCTGGCAACAAGCTCAGCTCTAAACCGGCTACTTCTCCGGCTTCCACCGCCAAACGACGATGAGACAGCCGCTCCCGTATACCGTCTAGCTCCCGCACCAATTCGTCCTCAGAAAAAGACCGCAGATCATGGACAGGTACGGCAGTGGACCTCGGGGCACTCATCACCTCTTGCTGTCCATCCGCCAAAAATCTGGCCCGCAGCATCGGGTGATGCATCAGCAGTTTGCCCCACGCTGTTTCCAATCGATCCGGCTCCACGCCCGCCCCATCAATTTCCAAGTACGCATGGCACCCGACTCCTCCGAGAGGCTGATCATCCTGGCGTCCAATCCAGTAAGCGTATTGCACATCGGTGAGTGGAAAGGGCACATTCACCTCTACTTCCACATCAGTTTTCCTTTCGTCCACATGTGGAAGCGACGGGCTGCTTTTTTGCAGCAACGCCTGCCAATCACGCAAGGTAGGAGCACCGATCAGCTCGGCAAATGTAACCTTTGCGCCTTCCTTGCGCCATTTGTTGACCATCCTCATCATTTGCAAGGAATCCAGCCCCAGCTCGATCAGGTTTTGATCATCGGAAAATGCGACAGGCGCGGGCAACAACGCCTGAATTTGCCTCTTCATTTCCTCATAGCTCAAGGAAGCGGCGGGACTTGCGGTCAGACTGTCATTGAGCATTTTGGACATCCTTGTTCCCTCCTCTCTCGTGCAAGCCCCTATTCTTTTCCAATCAGCTGCCTGGAGAAGCTGCTCAGCTTTTCACGCGTTTCTTCCAGTTCTCTGGACGGCAAAGACATTTCGACGACACCAGCTCCGGCATGCAGCCAAGCCTGGTTGTCCTTTTGATAAATCGTTCGCAGCACGAGAGCCGCATCCATGGCACCGTCGCTGTCAAAAGTCATGACGCACCCGCTGTACAGACCTCGTGGCACATTCTCCAATCTGCCAATCGCCTCGATCGATTCTCTTTTCGGGATTCCCGAAGCGGTAACAGCCGGGAACAACGCGCGGAAGGCATCCCATGAATTGCATTCTTGTTTCAGCTTCCCTTTCAAGCGAGAAGCGATATGCTGAACCGTTCCTCGGCTAGCTACTGACATAAAATCGTTCAAGACGATACTTGTTGAATCGCAAACGCTTTTCAGCTCTTCGAATGCCAGCTTGACGGAAACAGCGTGCTCGGCAATTTCCTTCGGGTCATTCAGCAGCTCTTCCTTGAGCCTGCTGGCCTCTTCTTCACTGCTGCCTTTTGCCCGTGTTCCCGCGAGTGGGAAGGTACTCACCCATCCGTCGCTATCAACTTCTACAACTGTCTCCGGACTAAAACCAGCTGCACCGAGACCGTCCAAACTAACAAGGAAAGAGCGTGCTGGCGTATTCACTCGTCTGCCAGCAATATAGCTCGCAACCAGATCCAGCTCGTGATCAAGCGGAATTTTTCTCGACAAGATGACCTTGTGGGATTTGCGTTCCTGAATCTCGCGTACCGCTTCGGCCACGTTTTGCATGTAGGCTTCCGCGTCGTATGTATCGGCTTGCGGGACGGACAGCTTTGGCTTGTCCACTCTTTGGGTCAGCTGTTGCTCTGCGTGCGTATTCATCGACAGCTCCCGAAGCAGTTGACTAAATTCGCTCCGCTTCTCTTCACGCAAGGCTCTCAATAGGACTGTGCCTTTGTTGAAGCGCAACTCGACCTCAGGAACAAACAGCTTGAGCAAGCAATCCTCTTCTGGCATGAGCGGCAAGCCTTGATAATAACGCGCCATGCCAAAATGGACGGTTCCATAAGCGCGCCAGTTTTGAATCGGCACCTGTGCCATCGCTTTTTCGAGCGTCTCACTCAGCTCGTTGTTGTCGAAACGGAGAGTCTCGTTGCGATAAGTCAAAGCAGTCTGCGCACCATCCACGTAGAGAAGCGCATGAATCCCCATTCCTAGTGACAGCTCATCTCCGTTTTCATAGAGCAGGTAGTTTTCATACCCGCTGCGCTCTGCAATCAGTGCCGCTGCCATATGCGCATCACCCGCAAAAGCAAACGTCTCTTCCAAATAAGCGATTTCCGCTGGCTTCGTCTCTGATTTCGGCGCTAACGCCAGTTCTTTCAGCTTGGCTTTATTGACTTTTCCGACGCTGGTTAGCGGCCAGTAATCGATGCGTTCGATTTGGTCTGGCATTTTGTAGCGTGCCACTCCTTTTTCCTGGAAGAAGGCATGGACGTCCGCCAAGCTGATCGTCTCGTCGTCGGTGATCAAAAATGCGCAGCTTTTCTCGCCCAGCACTGGATCGGGAAGTGTAATCAGCGCCGCGTCTTTAATGGCTGGGTGCATGCGCAGGTACGTCTCTACTTCAGCCGGCATGATTTTTTCGCCCGCTCGGTTGATTTGCTCTTTGATCCGTCCACCGATTTGAATATTTCCTTCTGGCGTGATTCTCGCCTTGTCCCCAGAGCGATAGAATCCATCGGGCGTAAAGCTCTCGCGGTTTTGTTCCTCCGCTCTGTAGTAGCCGCGAATCGTATACGGTCCCCGCACAATTAGCTCTCCGTATTCGCCTGGCGCGACATCGTTTCCATGCTCATCCACGATTCGCACTTCATCGCCTTCGGAAATCGGACGCCCCTGGCAGCTGGTAATGATCGACTCAGGATCATCCAGTGATGTGCAGCAGATGAGCCCCTCGGCCATACCGAAAACTTGCTGGAGCTTGCATTTCCATTCTCGCGTGATGCGGCTGGCGAGATTATCATCCAGCATGGAGCCTCCCACCTGAAGAACCTCGAGACTCGACAGGTCGCTTTCTGTATCCCATTCCAGCACTTCCTGCCATACTTGCACGATCGAAGGCACGAGGCCGGTAATGGTCACGCGTTCTTTCTCAATCAGCGGAAAAGCTTCGTCGCAGCTGGTAGTTTTACATAGTACGATCTTGCCGCCAACGGACAGTGTGCCTAAGATGCCTGGGCAGCACAGAGGGAAATTATGCGCAATCGGCAAAACTGCGAGATAGACGCTTCGCTCTGTCAGTTGGCAACGGGCTGCGGTTGCTTTTGCATTGTAGACGTAATCAGCGTGGGTTCTCGGAATCAGCTTGGGTATCCCTGTCGTACCGCCAGACAACAGCAATAACGCAGTGTCTTTGTACGAAGGGGCTTCCAGCTCGATTGGCGGTCCGCTTATCTCAGCCAAGTTCCTCCCGATCGGACTGTCCCCATCCGTCATGACGAATTTAACCGACGCATGCCTTTTGACTAAATCTTCTGCCATCTTCGTGTAATCAAAACCGAGAAACGTCGTTGGAAGGATGTAGGCAACAGGCCTCGCGAGTGCAAAAATCCCGTCCAATTCAGCCTCTCTGTGGGCAGGCAATACGAGAATCGGCACAGCGCCGATGCGAAACAGGGCAAAGCAAGTCAGTACGAAAGAAATTCGATTTGGTAGCTGGACGGCTACATTGTCGCCTTTTTGAATTCCCATGTGATAAAAACCGGAAGCAAGCGCATCCACCTTGCTGTCGAGCTCGCTATAAGTGAGCCTCTTCTCGTCCTCCACCAGCGCTTCTTTGTTCTGGTACTGTTCCGCCCATTTGCGCAATTGCTGCCCAATTGTCAGCGGCTCCCAAAAACCACGCTGTTCATAAGCTATTGCAGCTTGCTCATACCACTCCGTACTTACTCTCATTCCGTCCTCCTCCTGTGTAACTGCGGGTCACTCTTTGCGCCCGAAGCCGGATCATGCAGAGACTGCCTTGTCGTTGTACGCATCATGTTGGTTTGTCTAACAACAAGATATTGATAGTGATTCTCATTGTCAATTTCATCTTCAAGCTGTTTTTTCTACATTTGGGAAAAACAGGGTAGATTATCTTCCGTTTTCTCAAGATTTCTTCGTTTCTCACGATGGGATTTCCATATTCTTACACACTTATATACTCTCATTAAACCCGATAAAGTTTATCAGTATAATAGAAGATTCTCGTTTCAAGTACTCCGATTTACGGTCTGCCTCTCCCAATTGCAACTGCTCCTGCATAGCCTCTGGCAGGCGTAAACCCGTAAACTTTCCACTCCCCGCTCCTGATTCCATCTCCGTTTACCGTGAAGCTGCCATCTTGTTTTTCCATGAAAAAAGAATCGAGTGGACGACTCAGGCCCTCCCCTGTCGCTTTGACAAAAGCCTCCGTGCGTGTCCAGCAATCAAAAAAAGCCTGCTGTCGCTCATCAAAGGGTAAACGCAAGATCCTCTCTCGCTCCACAGGATGAAAGTAGCTCATGAGCTGTTCCATTTCCGGGATGTGACGCAAATGCTCCACGTCAACGCCGAGAAGGCGATCGCGTGAAAAAGCGACCGCCACAAGCTTATGCGAATGCGACAGATTGAAAAAAAGTGCTTCGGAATCACTGTCTGCTCCACATAAAAGCGGTTTCCCGTTCGAATTGCACTCCCATTGAACCGCGCGAGGAGAAATCCCTTGGTACAGTCCAGTCATCTTTCTCAGCAGTCCATGTGCGACAACATAGCGTTCCCTGTCTGCGTGGAAATGAAATCGTGCCCGTTTATCGAGTTCTTCGGCAGACAGATCGCCTACCAGCTCCTGCATACTGTGTTCCCATGCTTGCACAAACGTCAGCCAAATATGCACTTCCCCTTTAGCCAATAACATAGAGGACGATTCCTCCAGAGCTGATTTTGTCCTCTCAGACAAATGGGTTATTCGCACCTGCTGCATATGCTGCATCCCATTAGCGCTCCCCTTTTCCTGCTACCGCACTCCGGTATTGTCCGATCATTTTGGTTACAGATTGCAGGAGAACCTCTTTGTTCGTCGTCAGGAAAAAATGTCCGCCGTCTACCATTTCAAACGTAAATCCGGCACTTGTATGACTAGCCCAAGCCTCCATTTCTTCCTGCGTGGCTTCCTGATCCTCTGTCCCGCAATACGCAGCAATTGGGCAATCCAACGGAGGCTCCTCGGCATACACATAGGTTTCGTCGAGGGTAAAGTCCCCACGCAACAACGGCATGAACAACTGCATGAGCTCCTTGCTTTGCAGGATCGCCTCTGGGGTCCCGGAAAAGCGTCGCAGTGCTGCGACAAATTCATCATCAGGCAAATGGTAAATAGGCTTCGGTTCCGGGAAGTGTGGAGCTCGTCCTCCTGAAACGATGAGGCCAAGCGGAAGACGTCCCCATTTGCTCTGTACGGCACGTGCCAGCTCAAAGGCAATTCGCGTTCCCATACTGTGACCGAAAAATAGAAACGGGCGATCCAAATACGGATGAATCACTTGGGCCAGCTCTTCCACCAGCTCTCCCATATCTGAGTACGCTCGCTCGGCAATTCTATTTTCCCTCCCTGGCAGCTGAACCGGGTAAACACCGACATCACTGGGAAAAGCCTGTGCCCATCCCCTGTAAATCGAGGCCCCTCCCCCTGCGTAAGGAAAACAAAACAGGCGGACGCTGTCTTTAGCTTGCGGCTGAGTAAGCAGCCATGATTTCGCTATCGTATCCATGCTCATATGTACTCCTCCATTTCGTCTCTTGCTGAAACGCTTTGATACAACGTACATGATAATGATTCTCATGTACCATTGCCAAATACATACAATCCCCTCCTTTTCCGTTTTCTGGTACATTTCCGCGATTATCCCTGATTATCTCGTCCTACGTTCACCAGAATGATTATTTTGCAAATCCTCCAACCTGTAATATTTTGGCGATTGTTCAAGAAAAACGGGAAAACACGGAGATAATAGGCGAAAAAGCTCGAAAAATATCCCAAAATATTGAAATTTGGGCTTTTTTTATTTTGACAACGATTCTCATTATCAATATTGTGTTCTTATACTGACAACCGTGTGTACAACTAGCAACCTGTTTTCCAGCATGCCTGCAAAAGGGGGATCGCAAGTAGAGAGTGTGAGTCAAGCAGATCGGCTACTTATGTCTGAGGGAGGATGTTACATGCAAGCCCAAACATCATTAGCTGCCCAAAGCGGCAGATGGACCATGCGGGATATTATTACGCTCGCGATCTTTAACGTCGTCATGCTGATACTGATGACGATTGCCCCGATTATTACCGTTGTTTCTCATTTACTGGTTGGCGGCTTTACCGCACTACTCAACGGTCCGATTTATATGGTCATGTCCAATAAAATCGCCAAGCCTGGGACTTTATTTTTTACAGCTGTCTTGACTGGATTGTATTTTGTCGGTTTTGGCTACGCGAATTACTTACTTACCTTAGCTGTTATCGGACTCATCTGCGAACTGATCCTATGGGGAAAAGGCTCTTATCTGAATCCTGTGCGCAATGCGATCAGCTATTCTGTTTTTTATGTCGGCTATTCGCTTTGCGGGGTTGTCCCGCTTATTTTCTTCCGCGAATCGTATCTTGCGACCTTGGAAAAAAGCTATACACCCGAGCAGCTTTCTGCGATGCTCTATTACTTTGAAACCCCCAGCATGATTCTTATCATGTGCTCGATTTCATTTGTCGGTGGATTGCTCGGCTGCTATTTCGGCAATCTGTTGATGAAAAAGCACGTCAAAAAAGCAAAGCTGGTGTAATGCTCTGCGTAAAAAAAAGGCATATTCCTCCCCGGTGATTCGAGTTGGAATATGCCTGATCGACGTCTTAGCTTCGTCCCTTATTGCCCTTCCATGGCGAGTAAAATAAACGTGATAATTGCGATGATCGTACCAATGACGAAGTATAAACCCAAAAGAATGGCCATTAACAACAAGGTAGCTTTTGACCAGTTTTTACGATTCAGATTCCCATCTGAACCAAAAGCCCACATAAATAACAAAACAATATTCGCGATCGGAATCATCATGAACAACGAGACGAGTATCCAATCTTTCATTGTCATGACCTTTTCGTTTTCCGCTATGCTTCCTTCCACATACGTTTGGTGATCCATTCTACACCCTCCACGTTTTTTGCCTATATCACCGTTTCCCTATTGTTCAACCGCTGCTCCAATGAATGCCAACATCAGAATTAAAAAGAAGACGCTCAAGTACAACCCGATGCAAACACCTATGATCAGCAAGTTCGCTTTTGCCCAATTCTTTCTGTTTAGATTGCCTTCACTGCCAAATGCCCAAACAAAATACATCACGAGGTTGACCACGGGCACCATCATAATTAAAAAAGTAATCAACCATTCCTTGACCGACATGACCCGCTCATTTTCAGGCACGTTCACTTGCCATTGCTCTTGATGTTGCTGCTGTTCCAATTCGAAACCTCCCTGTTCTGTCATGATCATTTTTATTATATTGTGTACTTTTAAAATAATCCTTACGGCAACAACTTATTGCTATGTCCCCCGTTCATCTCTTAATTTTTTCCAGTATATCATTTTTTCTTTTGCGCTACGTCGCAATTCTCCCATGTACGAGTAAAAAACGGTCCAGGACTACCAAATCCCCCAATTAAACAATCAGCCAACGAGTTTATCTTAAAACCATATATGCTACCATTTATAGGAACATAGAGGAATGAATTGAGATCAAGCAAGGGAGAGAAGCCAGATGAACATAAAGAAAAATCAAGTATTTGTAGAACTGGAAGTAGCGAATTGGGACAACACAGACCTTTCATCCTCGTTAATTGAAATCTGCTACTCTCAGAAAGAGTATGAAAACGATCTAATCGAGGTTCATCAAGTTGTGGACTTGGGAAAGCATAAAGGCAAATCAAAATACTTAATTATCATTAATATTACGCGTGACCTGGATAATCTCGGAGATGAACTGGATAACCCTTATATCGTCAAAGGCCCTTGAAATTTTGTTTTCAAGGGCTTTTCCATTTACTCATATCGGCTTCCTGCAATTAAAATGGTAGCAAACAAATTCCAGTCTACACCTTCAAGATCAGCTAACATATTATCACAATCCTCAATCCATGACTCCATCCCACTAAGGAACTCTTCAAGTGATATATTCGCCCACTCTTTTTTATTTTGCTGATAATCCTTAACCAAATGAGAAATGAATTGAACCATATCCTCTCTACTCTCAACCGTACCCGCTCTCTCTAGAATATCCATGCGACACTCCTCCTCCCCTATGTCTTTATCTTCCATTTTACTATAGATGCTTCATAGGAGTTTGACGAATTGGGGAATGAAAAAAGCCCGCTGGCGTGCAACGGGCTTTCTGTCTCTTATGTGAGGGGGAACATCTGTCTAGTTAATAACAGGATTCGGGCTGTCACTATTCTCGTAGACGTTCCTTATTGAATAATCTCGGAAATCGCTTGCTTTTGCTCCAAAATCTCGCTTTGTACCTGGATTAGTTCTTTCAACAGATCAGCAGCCTCTTGCAAGGATGCAGCTGCTTGCTCCTTGTCTCCGGCCTGGAATGCTTCCTTCGCTTCTTTCACTGTGTTCTGCTCATTTGTTTTCAGCTGTTTCGCCTGCTCTTTGTTCGCTTTCTTTTCTGTGCGAATTGGCTTCAATTCTTGGTTCATCTCTTTGAAGGACGCTTTTTTCTCTTTGACTTGGGTCAATTCTGTTTGGATATGCGCCAGTTTTTCTTCGATGGCGGTATGGTTTGCAGCGATTTCAGCTTTAATGCTCGCTACCTTTTCCTTATCCTTAGCTTTCTTCGCTTCTTTCAGTTCAGCAGACAGCGATTTGTTTGCTTCGCGCAGTGGCTTCGTTTCTTCCAGTGCACTTTTTACCTGTTCGCGCACTTCTCTCGTCACATCGCCCCAAAGAACATCCCATGCCTGTTGGTTGATTTGCGATTGTGCTTTCAGTTTATCTTGCAGAGCTTTTTGCTCCATTTGCAATGTTTTTAGCGCTTGAACTTCAGGCAGGCTTTTCCACCCTGCTACTTTCCCTTCTTTCTCAGCCGCAAAAGCTCCTACGGCACTCGTTACCAGCAAGCTCGCTGCGACTACAGATACGGAAAGCATTTTTTTCATGTGTGAACACTCCCTTTCTCCTATTGTTTCTTACAAACAAATCGTACCGTACGAGCGGCGGGAATGTTCGGGATAACCTCGTGAAAAGTAAGGGGAAAGTGTGGGATTTGGGAAAAACACAAAAAACCAGGAAAAGCCTGGGTCGATCTGATTGCCACTCATTGAAAACTATTTGGTGGGGCTGTTAGGACTCTAATCGTTCGATTTCATTTTCAGAACAACAATATTTCCAGCGTTTCCAAAACAAGAAGCATGGTACAATCCTTCCAAAATATGCTCTTTATGAAATTCCCCAACAAATATGCGATCTTCATTCTTTTGATCATTAGCGTATCGAACAAGGATTACTGTGGCATTCTGCACATGCTTGTTTTGCATGAACAATTGAATATTGCGGCTGAAACTTAGAATATCAACTGGTACTTCCTCTCTTACCAACCACTCGTCAAACTCCCCAATGAATTCTTGATTCACTATTTCAAAAACGCTTGAATGAAGAAAATGTCTCAAATGCTCTAACTTATTGGGCAAAATTTCATCTTTCGGTAACACTTTAAAATGATTGGTAACTTCAAATTCTTTCAAAGATGCAGCAACATCAGCTTCATTATCGGAATCAAATGAAATGAACTGTGTACAATCAAAGGTTACATATGACATAGCCTCACCTCATACTGCTCGATTAAAATGATGAAAAATTCACGCTATTCTTCATGATTTTATCTAAAAACTGATTTAACGAAGATGCAATTTGTTCAACTTCTTCAAATTCGGGTTCAGAACCGCATACGATTGAACCAAATTCACTCCCGAGATCTATTGCATAAAAGGTATAACCATTTCTTACAGATAAAGCTATGGGCAAATACCTGTCCCAAAATTTTGTAATCTCTTGTTTCCACGATTCATCGTCGGACGCCGATTCTAAACTTATTTTCTCAAACTCATCCCAACTAAACGCTAATTCTACTTCTCGGTTATAATCGTTTACACATAGAAACCAAGATTTTTCGTCTGCTGCTACACAAATATCTACCAGGTTAAGAAATTGAACAAATTGTTCTGGTATTACTGGATATCGATTAACGATTTCATTCGTCAATGTTAGTTCACGATCGATCCGTTTTTTAACTTCCCATCCTTTTTCTTCAGCCCACGTGAGAAATTCTATTATTTTTTCCATCAGGCTATTCCCCCTGATCCTATTTTTTCTTTTCATTATATGAATTGCTCTTCTTTGTAAGCCAGTCATCTTACTACGTGTAGTGTTTTTAATTGTTCTTGTTTCTCTTGTAATCGTTAACTTTTGGAGATTTATCACCTGTCGCTTTTTCGAATATTTCATAAATTATTTTATACTACTTTTTTATGGAGATTCTTTTTAATTGGTGTAAGGCATTCTTTTTCATTTCTTTTTCCTTTGATTTACTTAAGAGTTCTAATTTCTCTTTAGACTCTGGCGTATTAATATCACCTAGGGCCCAGATACATTTTACGGCAAGGGCATTTGTGTAATGAAGATACTCAAATTTTGTTATTGCTGCTTTATAAAGACTTTCTACCGATGAATTTGATTGAAAATATTGAAGCAAGCCAGCAATATCCTCATGTGCCGTATGCCAAGCTTCAGTAATTAACTGGTTTAACATTTCCAAATGTCTTTCATCAAACAAATCAAATGTAAATCCAATATAAAATAGTAATCCTAGGTCATCTTTATTTTTTTCTCTACAAGTAACTTCTAATAGTTTGTCAAAGTAGCTAGTTATTTCTATATTTTCCTTGAACAAATCCCAAAATTCTAAATCTGTTATTTCACCGCCAATAAGCTTTTTTATTTGTACTCTTAGTTCTTGATTCATTTTTCTATCCTTTCAAAACTAGTAAAATTATTATTAAATATATCCTGCCGCACGTATCCACGTGATAGGACAAATAATTCTTTATTGGTTGGATGGTTAATTCTTTCGTCATCAGCCATCCAAAAAATGAAACCTTGAAAGGCAAGCAGCCAATCAAGGTTTATTTAACACCGGATATCTTTAAAAAGCTTTAGCTACTAGCCCATATGGCATATCTTGGTAATCCGTTGTTGCACGCAGGACAATTTACTTTTGGGGATTCAAAAGCTTCATCAAGTGCAGCCCATCTATCTGGGCATCCTAAGTACAACTCCGGAAATGTTGAGTTTGCAATAATCCCTCTCCAATTGCAATTCGTACACTGTACGTTCTCAAGTTGCACTCGTTGTAGCTTATCTGATGTCTGAAACAGTAAACAAAACACCCACTTATTAAATTTCCCCAAAGGATAAAATGCAAGAGAAAAGGTATGGTATTTATTCACAAAATCCATCATATGACGAACTATGTCCATTGCCCCTATCGGTTGGGTTTCAATTATAGGGGTGTTTATTAACAGCTCAAATGCTCTTGGGTCTAACATGTACACAAGTTGACCATCGATTATTTGGCTAGTAATGAATTCATGCTCTAGGTTCATATAGGTTTAAAGCCCCCTGCACCAAATTTAATTAGATATTCACTCTTAGTAGAGCCAGGGAGTGTTTGCGGTATCAGCTAAGATTTTGGAATTTTTGCTTCATATACCCTTCCCCCGTCCGCAAAGTATTTAGCTATTTTTTCATCTTTAGTCACAAACATCAAAGTTCTATCCAAATTAAAAGCCTTGGGTAATTCAGTCCCAAATGCCCCATGAGCCTGTATATAATCATCCAGATTATTATCCCATATCTTGAGCCATTCATCATGCGTACTTTGAGAAGCTTTATAAGCTTTAACAAGGTCACCTGTTTCCAAATAAGCCGTTCGGGTTGCATCACTCAATAAGTATCCAGTTTCATCATATACTTGTTTTTCAAGATAGCCTCTTGTTCCCCGATAGACAGTGACCAGTTCATCTTCTCCAACATCTTTTGGAGGACACTTCATCAACCCCAACGGATCAATGAACCCAATCGGATCCCCATTCACATAAGCAAAACGGTTAAACGTCTGCCCGTCCGTCATATCCCCTTGGAGCACATCTCGGTTCAGGAACCGCTTCAATCCCGGATGGTAATACCGGGCCCGCATGTAGTACAACCCATTCGGATCGGTCATGACTCCATCGCGGCCGTTATAGCAAAACGGCTGTTTCGTCCTGCCTTCATGTGCTTCCAGTTCTCCATACAATCCGTAGGTATAACGGTCAGTGACTCGACCATGCTCGTCGGTCAACAGGGTCGTGCTGCCTCGCGTATCCGCGTGATAGGACAAATAATCGCCTTGCGCATCCTCACGACCAATGAGCCCCAGTCATATATGTCTATCAACAGACAGTAAATACTTCTTTCTAAGTAAAAATGTCTCGGTGGATATTAATTCCACCAAGACATTTGGGTCTTTAAATCAAAACTCCTCCGATCATGACAAAAACATTCATTCAAATTTCCGATTCTCATTCAGACTTTCAGAATATGCATTTTTAGGCATCAGATATCTCATGTATGCTTAATCATCTGTTTCTTTACCTACTAAATCTTCTTCCTCTTTTCTCTCCACTTCAAAGGTCTCCATCCAATATTTAGCCCTAAAAGCTACCAGTTCATTATTTGAAGTAACTAAAGTAGATATAAAATCTTCTGCATTCTCATCATTCCATACAACAGTCTCAAAATATTTCTCGATTACTGCAGCTGACCATGAAGAATTTATTTGTTCCGATAATTTTTTGAGCGCAGGCAGTGCGAGATTAGAAATGTTTTCAGGCATATACTGTATCACATCAAGGACCCAATAATGAGGTGCATTAGGATCCTCTTCACTTAAAACCATCAAAAAGCAATCCAAATATCGTGAAGAAGGGTGAATTAAAGCTGCACCAATCCAATGTTGAGCGTTTTTCCAACTTTTTGTTACAAGATTGTGCTTAATATAAGACAATATTTCTCTCTCAACATAATCATGATCCAATAACTCAACTTCTTTTCCAAGTTCTTCAAGATTTTTTTGCACTTCATCATAGGCAGAATTTTTCCCTGCAGTAGTAATTGCCATACCATACATTTCAATTAATTGTTCTAACTTATTATTTTTCAAAGTTCCCTCCAAGACACAATGTTTTTATTAAATAGCTCAAGCAGAAGAACCCTCGATAAGCGCAAGCCAAACAAGGGTTCTAAATTGGATAACTATTCTATATAACCTTTTTTGATATGATCTACTTCCGCAAGTACAATAACATCATGTTCAACTTGGATCTTTACCCAAAAATCTTTTGAGCAGTTAGGACAACATACATAACCCTCGCCTGTCGAGTTTCCGTCCGGAGGCCTTTTTTGGTGTGGTGCTTTACTCAGCCCTGTCGCCCATCTTAATTCATCACCAATGTGGTAGATATCCACATTCATAAAGCCCATTTTAAATTCAGCTTCTGTATCAACGATTACACCGCATCTTGGGCATTTTTCTTTCATGATTAGCAGATTATACATATCGAACTCCTATTCTCTCTGTGGGTTACGTATAGGAACTCCTAATTTGGGTACAGTGTGTTTGTAATGGTTGTATAGTCTTCTCTCATAAGTATATGCCTCGTAACCAGTCGCCTTTGCAAATGCACCAATTGCGGCATCTCCTCGACCATGAGAGGACTTAACAGCTTGGAAGACTTGTCGGAATTCAGGTGTTTGTGATATTGCTTTTGCCTTAGCGCCTCCAAAAACTTCCACACCTTCTTGTTTTAAAAATGACTTACGCAATTTTCTTTGACTTTTCGTACGAACATTGAGAAATTCATGTAATTGGTTTGGTGTAATATAAGTTTTTCCTTCACGAATAATTTCTAAAGCTCTAGTGTCACCTTTTTCAGCAGCTGCAATCAAGAAATTGTTATCTGCGAAAATTGGTTTTCTTAGTTCACACTTCATCAACCCCAACGGATCAATGAACCCAATCGGATCCCCATTCACATAAGCAAAACGGTTAGACGTCTGCCCGTCCGTCATATCCCCTTGGAGCACATCTCGGTTCAGGAACCGCTTCAATCCCGGATGGTAATACCGCGCCCGCATGTAGTACAACCCATTCGGATCGGTCATGACTCCATCGCGGCCGTTATAGCAAAACGGCTGTTTCGTCCTGCCTTCATGTGCTTCCAGTTCCCCATACAATCCGTAGGTATAACGGTCAGTGACTCGACCATGCTCGTCGGTCAACAGGGTCGTGCTGCCTCGCGTATCCGCGTGATAGGACAAATAATCGCCTTGGGCATCCTCGCGACCAATAAGCCCCAATCCATATACATAATACGCTTTGGCCGCTCCATTTTCCTCCAGCTCCATAAGAACCTGAGTCAGGTCAGCGTTTTGATCAACCACATACCGTGTCGTCTTTCCATTCCAAGTCATCGAGGTACGGACGTATTCGGCATCATAGGTGTAGCGAGCTTGTCCGGCACGAACAAGACGATTGCGGGCATCATACGCATACGTTTCTGGCTGTTGCTTGCCCGGGAGCAGCAGAAGATTACCGTCCTCGTCATACTGAACCTGTTGACCATCTACGGTGTCCAGTCGGTTGTCCTTGGCGTACGTCATCGCCGTAGCAAGACTCGAACCTGAATCCCCAATAGCGGTAATATTCCCGCCCTGGTCATAGGTGTAGAGAATCTTTCGTCCTGCCATGGCTCCGCTCGTCAGGCGCCGCAGAGCATCATAGGTGTACTGCTTTTCTTCCTCTTGGATGATCTGCCCGAGCTCGTTGTACACAAACCGATATTGCTGGAGCATGACGCCTTGCGCATTCTGATCCCAAAGACGCAGGAGCTGACCAGCTGCGTCATAGTGACGCTGCTCTACCGTGCCATTCGGTCGCTCTGTACGAATGAGGCGGTAATTTTCATCGTACGTGTACCTTGTGACACGACCTGCCCAGTCTGTGACCGTGGTCAATTGACCTGCGAGATCGTAGGTATAGCGAACCGTCTTGCCATCTGGATAGATGAGCGTTTCCAGTCTGCCTCCCGCATCGTAGGTGTACTGGAGCGTATTCCCATACTGATCGGTGCTGGAGGCGATTCGCCCCAAAAGATCGTAGGTACGGCGCTTGGTGTCTTTTCCATCTTCTTTGACACTTACCACGCGACCCTCGGCGTCGAAAGTCCTGCGAACAGTCCCCGCTTCGTCTTGCTGCTCAATGAGCTGTCCGGCTGCATCGTAGCGGTAGTGCGTTTCCTGACCGCGTGCATTTGTCTTGTCGGTCAGCCATCCGCGCTTGTCATAGCGGTAGGTCGTTCCTTCTCCGGTAGCATTGCGTTCAGCTAAAAGCAAACCACTGGCATCGTAGGAGAGGGTGGTGGCATTGCCATTGGCATCCGTATAGCTCGTTAGACGGCCTTCTCCGTCGTATTGCTGCTTGTAGACGGCTGCTTCATTTTCCAATACCTCTGTCAGACGTGCGGCTGCATCATAGGAGAACTTGGTTTTCTGTCCAGCCGCATTCGTTGTGGCAATAACTTGATGGAGCTTGTTAAATTGGTATTGGGTTGATCGTCCGAGTCCGTCTATATGAGCAAGAATGTTTCCTGCGCCATCATAGGTGAGCCCGCTCACCTTCTGTCCGGTTGCATCATAGACGGCTAGTAAACGTCCCGCCGCATCGTATTCATAGCGCTGGGTATTCCCCAAAGGATCGGTGACAGACGTCACTCTGCCCATGGCATCGCGTTCGAGACTGGTCTTCTCCCCGGTTGGGTCTACGACACCAACGATCTGCCATTCCTTGTCATACTCATAACGAGTTGTTTCACCATATGCATTCGTTATGGATTCTACTTTTTCTGTAATCGTGTACCCGATCTTCGTCGATGCTCCGCTAGCCGTAGTCTCCTCTACTCGACAATCCTGTGTATCGTAGGTGAAGGAATGCATCCTTCCGAGAGGATCTATGACACCTACAAGATTATCGTTGGCATCGAATACCTGACGCAGCGAACCCCCAAAAGCATCTGTAAAGGTTGTCATCCTGCCTGTAGGGTCGAAGCCAACACGGAAGATACGCCCTTCTGGGTCTTGAGCGGAAACAAGCATTCCCTGTCCATCGTAATGATAAGTGGTTTTTGCTCCTGTAAAATCAATATAAGTGCTTCTTTGCCCGTGCTCGTTATACCCGATGGAAGAGGTGCAGCCGTCTGGTCGTGTAATGCTGACCAGCCGCTCGTGTTCATCATAGGCGTAAGTCGTGACTCCGCCTTCCGCGTCTTCTTCAGCTGTCAGTAGGTCATTTTCGTTGTACGTATACGTCGTTGTATTGCCAAGAGGATCTGTCTCTTTTACCAGATTCCCGCGATGGTCGTACGTATAAGTGGTTGTCTCACCCGCTCCGTTTGTTTCAGAAGCCGTTTGGCCCCACTCATTGTAGGAGTATTTGGTGACCGTTCCATCCTTCTCAGTCTTCTCCAGCAACTGGCCATTGTCGTCATGGATCATGATCTCGACATGCCCATTGCCGTCTGTAAAGGTCGTGACCATCATGCCAGGGCGGCTCTCGGTATCGTAGTGAATATAACCAGGGATGCCTGCCGCGTCTGTCTGGCAGATGATGCGCCCTTCTTCGTCAAACGTATTCGTGTAGACGATGACACCATCTGATGCCAGAGATTCCAGTTGGTCATTTCCTGTATAAGACAGGTCAGTGACAACACCATTCGGATTGGTATAGCGAATCATCCTGCGGTCGGCATCATACGAAAAGCGAAGGGAACGAGTCCCATCAGACAATGCCGAAACCAAGCCATCCACCCCATACTCCAGTGAAAACGCTCGACGACTCCGCTCTTCTGTCAAGCGATTCAGCCTGCCATGCTGGTCATAGCTGAAGAGCAGCGACATTCCGGCAGCCACCGTATGGCGAAGTGCTTGTCCATTTCTGGCAAAATCGTACGTCTCTCTCGTTTCCTTGACCCACAGCGTATAGCCGTCTTGTCTTTCTCGCAGTTCGTCAAAAAAGACGTCCGCATCACTGGACCGGTATAAGCCGTCCTGAACGCGAGTAAAGGTATTGGCGCGGCCAGTATTCCACCACACTGTAATTTCTTCGCGTGTCTCATCCAGGAATTCCAGGCGCATTTCATAATTGTGTGTCCATGCTTTGCCCAGTGCTCCCTCTTGCAAAAGCAGGGAGTTGTAATGCAGTTCAAACGTCCACGTCTCGGCGCCATACAGCTTGAGGGCAGGATGAACGATAAACTGCGCTCCGGTGCCGCCATGGATCGGGTCTTTGATGCAGCTTTTCGGTTTTACTTTTTTGACGTTCATCTTTCTTACCTTGCCTGGTTTCTTGTGCTTCCCTTTGATTCTTTTCCGAGCCCAGGCCATTCCCGTTACGGTCGAGAAGACACCGTCCGTCGCATAATCTAATGCCTCAGATCCGGCTTCCTTGAACACTTCTTTCACAACAGGCTTCTGCATGAACTTGCCGACCATGCTCTTCTTCAGCTTCTGCACAGCGGCAAGCTTGTCCATACTCTCCTGAATGTTCCGCGCAGCAGTAACGACCTTGCCTTTCACTGCGCTTGCTGCATTGGCCGTCGCCTTGACCGCTTTCGATACACCCAGTGCTTTGTCCGCTGCCTTGACCGCTTTCGTTGCCTTGGACATTGCTTTGGTTGCCTTCACTGCTTTCGTCGTCAGCTTTGCCGCAGTCACTGCCGTACCCGCACCTGGAATCGCGGCTGCAAGGGACATAGCGGCACCAGCATAATCGCCACGTGCGACAGATATCCCCGCATTGACGACGTCTGCCACTTCCCCGATGACAGGGATCATCCCTACGATATCGAGTCCAAGCTGTAAGCTATCGAGGAAGCCCCATCCAGACTTCTCTTCTTCCTGCTCCTCCTCAACGACTTCTTCCTCTTCCTCCTCCTGCGGCAAATCCTCCACAACCACAGGAGCCTTCGTCAGCCCGACCATCTCAATCTTTGGTGCTTGAAGATCGACTTCCCCGTCCAAAATCATGCTGCTGGTGCTGCACATGAGGTAGATCGCTTCCTTGGCCTTGATCTCAACTTTCGTATCTGACGTAATCTCCATATCCTTTTCCGAAGTAAAAACAATGGGATGCATGCTGTGAATCTCGATGCCGTCCTCTTCATGCAGCTTGATAAAAATATTGCCTTCCTTGCTCTCCTTCGCAGTAAGAACGAGTTCCTTGCCGCCCATCATCAGCTCTTTGCCGAAGTTGGTTCCCCAGTACTTGATGCCGGGATTGCCCGTTTTCGCCGTGCTGCCTCCACCTTTCCGCACAGAGCTGACCGCCATGGCTCCTTCTTCGTCTGGCGTGGAGAAGTAGAGCTTCACGGAGTCGCCCATTTGCGGCATGCAGTGAAAGCCGCTGTTGCCCTCTGCCGAGTAGACCGTGGCATACGGGAACCAGCTCGCCTCTGCCTTGGGCTGCTTCGGATCAATGTCGAGGTGAATTTTGACGGTATCCTTCTGGATGTCGATGATCTTGCCTTCCAACGCGGCGCCGCAGATGTCGTCGTTGCGAATAGGGTTTTGACGGACGCCTGCTTCGGGCATGAGCTGATAGGTGTGAATGAGAAGGGCATGGTCGATCCTCGTTGTTGACCCGGCGACGACCAGCTCTTTGCCCTGGTAGTTCACCCGGTCTCCGAGCTGGAGGACCTGTCCGCTTTCCACTTCATAGGTGAGAAAATCGTTTTCCGACATACCTGCCGCGTAGCCGTTTTCGGTCGTTTCCATATAGGGAGACAGCCTTTTGCTGATGGTGTAGCTGGCGTCTGTCAGTTGAGCAGTGCGTCCCTCGGGCAAGCCGAACCAGAACTTGGGCGTATCCGCGACGGCTTCAGCGACGAGAATGGAACCAAAGCGGGAGGCCAGTCGCTTTAAAAATTGCCAGTCTGTCTCCTGATACTGGATGGCAATGGTCCCGAGCGGCGCTCCGTTCGAAGCATGGTCCAAATAATCCGAGCCGGGATAGTCCTTCGTGATTTCATCCAGCAGACTGGCATACGTCATTTGTTTATGCTGAAAAGAGCGCATCTTGCGCTGTCCGTCCATTCGCTGCGTGTGCGAGACCGCTTCCAGCTCCAAATGATACACGCCGTGAACAAAATTCACACTGACGGAATCCACGAGTCCTTTGAACAGTGTCTTCGTAAGCGAACCGTTTTCCACCAAATTCAGCGCGACTGTATCCTCACTCGTCGCCATCTCAATGTAACGGTCGCTTTTTTCCTCCGGGATGATTGCGGTGACGAACAGTCTAGCGTGCTCATTGACTTTCTTCACGATTCTGACATCCTGCAGGCTTTGGATTTCAAAGGGTGAGACCAACTGAATATTCTCGTATCCAGCCAGCTTCTCTGTCGTATTCATACAATCCCCCTCACGATTGCTCCTGTCCGTCGTCTTCGATGCGAATGCAGCCTCCATAGATGCACATGTTCGTGCTGGTGTTTAACAGGGCGGGATGATTTTCCACGAGTACATCTGCCTTGCCATCGATCCAGGGCATGGTGACCACAGGAACGCATGGCATCGGCTTGAGTACACCGTTGTTGGCAGCAGTAGCAGCTGCGACGGTTGGATTTTTCTCGCATTTGCATTTGCCAAACGGCATGATATTTACTTGCGGTATATAGTCATTCACGTTCATTTGTGCCTGATTGCGAATGTACACGCCATGACTAAACGGTGTTTTCAGCTTGTTCTTCTGGCTCCCGTAGTCGCACGTGAGAATCGCACCTGCCACAACGTAGCTTTTCTTCGGAGCGGACGACGGCACTACATCGACATCTTCAATCATGGGCATGACTCATTCTCCTCCCTGCTTGCTCTGCTTTTTTCAAGCGGATACCGAAAAAGTCCCTGCGCAGCAAGGCTTCCGCCAGCCGCAAATCGATGATGATATACGGTTCACGAATGCCTTCGACTTGAAAAATCGTGTGGCGTCCAATCTTTTCTGGATCGAGAACCAGCCTCTTGAGTGAGCCGTCCTTGTGAAACTCGCTTTTCTCTGACAGGCAGTTCATACGCGGCAGGATCATCAGCCAGTACAAGTCCTGCTTGATCCTTTCCATGTCCACCAGTACGACAGATTTGACGAACAGCTTCGGTGCGAACTTGTGGATGATTGTCTTTAAGCGGTTGGAATAAAGCGGGATGGGTCTGTCGAGAAAATCCAGGTAGTCGTTCTCTTTCTTTTGCTTGATGTCGAACTGGATGACGGCCTCGTCCAGCCTTCCTGATAATGCGGGGGGTGAGCAATCGCTCATTTGATTTTGAACATGTAAAAAAGGCTGATTCCATCATTGTTGAAAGATGGAATCAGCCTTTGAAAGTTAACTAATCATGGTGTTTCTTATTTGTAAATTGATTGTATTGTACATTCATGTTTTTTGGGGATTACACGGGTTTACACTTAATTCACGACGAACCTCTATCCTAAATTACTTACATCGCAACATCCTGATATCCTACTCTGGCTACTTCTTCATTTATTAGTAGTAAACCTAACCCATTTTCTTCGTCCCATGTGCAGTCGAAAGTTAAACCGATGTATCTGCCTTCCAAACCTTTCGCAAAGGGAATAGATATTCCTACTAAACTTATATAATCAAGTAGCTGCTCGGCTGTTTCAATTAAAGGGTAATTCTCGTTAAGTCCTGCATCATAATTCTGCTCGTAATAATCTAGAATTGGTTGTAAAATACTTTGTTGAAGTTGCTCCCAACTTTGAATCAATGAGTGATACGCTGCATATTGTTTTTCGGAAAATTTACCATCTTGTTCACCACTTATCATTAATGCAATCTCAACTTCTTCTCCACAAAATTCAATAGTAGTATCCTTAAACCATGCATAATTGTATTCGAGTTCGCCAAAAACTGCATCATTTATTGTCATTTTAAAATCTCCTTTTTAAATTTCGTTTTATTTATTTCTTTTTATTTACGAATCCTCAAGGTACAGACGACTTATTGGCAAATCCCCCGGCTTAAACGCTGCTACGTTTATCTACCCAATCCACCAAAGGTGTCGATTAGAACTGTTTATCTTTTGTGAAAGGACAAAATTGACATGAACAAAAAAGCTTACTCCTCCTCGTATGGCAAGTTGGAATACGCCTTTCAAAGTTTATAAACGTGTTTTTCATGTTTTTTAGTGTTTGGTTTGTCGGTTTTGTACGATCTTGTTGTTAGGCTTGTAAGCCATTTATACTCAAAATTTTTGACAGACTGGGAGACCCAAGCCTTCTAAGTTGAGCCATTAAAGAGATTTACTTTTTATCTCTTCAAACCATTCATCAGCAAAGTCATCAGCCGTTTTTATATCATCATTTGTGTGCACTAAATCATACTTGTATTCAGCTTGAAACTTGCCACTCGTAGCATCATATATTAATTTCATCTCAGTTGGCATGTCTTTTTCAAATTCTTTGCACAATTCTTCGATTTTTTCTATATTATCATTGATAATATTTAATACCATAAACTGTCTTTCTGTAGAAACATCATAACTTTCGTCCCCATCCTCCAATACATCATTCAACTTATGACACTCTACATATTTATTATTAATTAAATAAAAGAAACTACTCGATATCATATCTTCTTCACATGAAGCATAAACATATACTTTATTGGCCCTATCTCCCACATATTCCATACATATAGATATCATATCTGCTTGCAATTCACTAAACCTTTCTTCAAATCCTTTCATAACTACATTCCTCTCCTTTTAAAAATTTTTAAATTTTGCACTAGCTGCTTTACCATCAATAGTGTAGTTAACAATAAATTTGTCCGGACGCATATTATTACCAGAGTAAACTATTTCAACATCAACTGTTACTTTTTTGGGAGGTTCTTCTTTCAAAGCCGCAGCCCATTTATTTTCGATTTTCTTATATTTCTTCTGATTAACCTCTGATAATTGTGAAACCAAATTGTCAATTTTAGGTGAGCCTCCAAATCTATCACCTGCCAAATGTCCTACATTTTTACCCGGTGTATTTTTGCTGTGTGACAATCTTTCTGTTCTCTTTGTTAATTGTAAATTATCCATTTCAAACTTACCAATCCTACCTAGGCTATCTGTTTCATAAAAATAATCCTATTCTCCAGTTTTATACCTAATATTAGGCTTCAATTTATTTTTTCGTCCATTTGTAAACTGTTCCCCTTCGCCTACTAATGGTTTTGGTTTAACTTCACTTACATCCGCATCACTTTTACCCGTCCCCTCAGTATCCCTCTGCTCTTGTTCTCTTCTCTCTCCCGTTCTTCCTTCCCATCCCTAGGACGATGATGCCCTCCATCCCATACAAAACAGGCTCATTCCTCTCATCGTTCGAGTTGGAATAAGCCTTTGAAAGTTTATCAAGTGTTTGTCAAATTGTTTGGTTTGCTGGTTATATTGTATTCTCCCTGCTGTCAGAATATTTTTCTGTATTTTATGTAGTAGCTATATGTCTCGGTTAAATAATGGGTTTATTCGGCATTAGGTAGCCCGTATACCCAAGCATTCAAATCGCAACATCCTGATACCCTACTTCAATCACCTCTTCATTCAACAAACGGAGTCCCAGGCCATTTTCCTGATCCCATGTACAATTAAAAAGTATTCCAATATCTCGGCCTTCTCTAATATCTCCATATGGAACAACAATTCCATCCAAAGTAATCATCTCAAGAAGTTGGTCGGTTGTTTCAACTAAGGGATAATTCTCATTAAATGCAATATCATAACCGAGTTCATGTCGCTTTTGTTGGTAATAGTCTAAAATTGGTTGTAAGAAGCTTTGTTGCAATTGCTCCCAATCTTGCATTAAAGATTGATATGCCGTATATTGTTCTTCATCAAACTCGCCATCTTCTTCACCATCAATCATCAATGCAATCTCAGTTTCTTTTCCCAAAAAATGAATATGGGTATCCTTAGACCAACTATATTTATACTCAAGTTCACCAAAAATCGGATCGTTTTTTGTCATTTTATTATCTCCTATTTTTGTTTATTGGCAAATCCTCCAGGTTCAAATGCCCCTGCATTAATCTCCCCCACACCACCAAGATGCCCAAATGTACTGTTTATATTTGTTGGTACAAGTTGCATTGTTTTGACGTCATTTAGTTCATGCCATGTTAATTTGTTTTTTTCTCGATAAACCTTTACATCTTTAGCACTAATTCTACCAGACTCCATCCCGAATTGACGTGCTAATTCAGGAGAATTATTTAGTTGTTCGGCTAATTTTTGGTCTGATTGAATAAAATTTTCTCGTCTAGCTTTCCCTCCATAAGTCCCCTTTCCACCGAGCATATACTCAATTTCTACTTGTGCTTTTGCCACTGGTGAAAAATCGGGAACAGCATTTTTATATTGTATACCATCAATACCGGCTTCATCTAATATTCTTTTCAATTGAGGGTCTGGCGGCGGCTTAAGAGTACATAGAGATTCACCCCTTGTTCCTTCAAAACCAACTTTTAGATAATCAGGTGAAGGTGTTTGATTATATCTAGCTTCATATGAACTGGCAAATTTAGTTTGCTTGAAGGCAGGTGGAATATTAGTACCATTACCCATCCCCTATGTTGTAAAGCTAAACTATTGAAAAGTAACGGTGGTTGCTAGAATACTAGCGATACCACCTATTAGCTTGCCTGTTGTTCAGTTTGTTCGGAGAGACGGAACGCTGTCTTGTGCTTCATCATGCCGTAGATAATGTTAACTAACCGCCGCATTACACAAACCAAGGCTTGTGTTGGCGTTTTACCTTCTTCTTTCTTACGGTTGAAGTATTCGTAGAACAGGGGATTGCGCGGCTTCTTGCTGCCTTTTGAAACTTGAACTTGTTGAACAGCAAGGTTGTAAAACAGTCCATGCAGTACTCGATTCCCCTGTCTGCTTTTCAGATTGACATGCTTACCGCCTGAACCAATTTTTACAGGGGCAATTCCAGCAAAACGAGCCAGCTTATCTGCACTAGCAAATCGGTGTATATCACCTATTTCAGCTACCAATGCGGAAGATGTGACCAAATCTATACCTGGCATCGTCTCCAATTGAAGATCGAGTTGCTTCATCATATTATCTAATTCGCCTTCCACTCGGGCGATTTCCCTCTTGTTGAACCGGATGTCTCGGACATGGCTCCGAATGAGGAAGTCACGCTGCTCCTGATACGTTCGGGTGGTATCGCCATCTGCCTGAATCCACGTTAGTAATTGCTCTGCTTTCCGTGTTGAACAGGCGTTGTTGCTGGTCAACCGCAGAAAATGAGCCAGCGTTTCTGCCGTCTCGTCTTTCAACAAATAAGGCGATGGGTACTTGTGCCAAAATGCTAATGCACATTTGCCATCCAGCTCGCTAAAAAACTTTTTGTAGCTTGGATAGTGGTAACTGAGCTGCATGTGCAATTGGTTTTTAAGGGAGGTCAATGCCTTAATCAAGCCATTCCTCCTCGTCACCAATTGACCAATCGTCCAGTATACGTCCTACGGGTTTGCGTCGGGCAATATGTCTAGCTTGTTTAGCAGGATTTTTGCTACACATTCCGCATCCCAGCTATCGCTCTTTTGCACGATGGGATTGCTCTTGCGTTCGGCATACGATAGGGCAGAGTTGACCTCTTTTACCTGTTGCTTCTGCTCTAGCAAGTACACCGCCAGCGCACGACCATAGCCGCCTACGTCTTCTAATCCATAGATCGGCGTAATTCCACGCTTCTTAAACTGCTTCACAAATGCAATCAGTTCTAGGAATGCCGATGGTTTGTTTTCAAATGTAACCTCACCCAGTTTCTCGTGCCAGCAATTGACCACCACCGCTGTATGAGTTTTCTTATGTAAGTCAATGCCAATATAAATATGCTTCGCTTTGTAATGCATGTCATCCTTCCTTCGATCCAGCAAGTACAATGCTTGATGAAAACACGTCGGCAACCTCAGTTCAAGCGTTAGCTGCTAACGCAGCCCGCAACGGGACGCTAGCCAATCCATGCTTTCCTTCTGCATCGTCTGATGGACATATATCAAAATCTTGCTGTTTTTTAAGCGCCGAGAAAAATTATTTTTCAACCCTCCTGTACACCTACAAGAAACAGTGATGCGTAGTATACGATATTCTCCAAAATCTGAACAACCCGTATTTCATTGTCGTTTTCGTCTGTAGGAAGATCGTATACTGTATATGCGAAATCATTACACCTGTCGCTGTTGAATCTGCGGTCTACGCTGCCCCCAGCAATGCCGTACAAGGTACTTCAACTAGCGATTCCCATTGTTCCCTTGCTAACCGGTTGAAATCTACGTGATACTGGGCGGCAAGGGTTTCTTTTACCGCTGTTCGTATACGGCGATCATACATATCTACTCCGTCCCTCAAATTGCGAATCTGTTCTAGCCGTCTTTTAGGGAGTTCGCTCCAATCTGGCACCACTGCTGCAAAATATTGTTTGTTCTGCTCTGGTGGATGCACGTTCACATCCGTCAGCAGTATTTTCTGGTCTGGTTTGTATACAATTTCAATGCGGCTCAACTCGTGATCAAGCATGATCTTTTGCCTTTCCCATAGCTCCAGCCTTTTATCGTAAATGCGGCAATATCCGTTTGTCTTGCGCTGATGCGGCAATCCGAAATACCTCGTTGTTCCTTCATGAGTCATTTTTCTCCTTCCATGCATTGGAATCACCATCACATGTTCCAATGGGGTACGCACATCATACGCCACATCACAGCTAACAAAATACATACTGCTCGCAACATTACGTATCGGTTCCAGCAACTCATGAAACTGCAAGTAATGTTCGAGGCGTGTCTCTAGCCGCAAAGTATGTAAATGTCCCACCGTCTCCCTAAAATTCTTGTAAAATACATGCAGGTAATCTCTGTTCGCGTTCCGTATATGCAACTCGTAGCAGTATTCGCCCCAATACACCGTTTCTTTTGTTTGATAACCGATCATCGCCGCCTCTCATCAACCCGTAATATACGGAAAGCGGCACATCCTTGTACTCCATCACAAATTTGTCGATAGATACGGCTGCCTCCATCACACGCTACACTCCCGTTCTTATACGCTTTTTGGCTTCAGCGATTGTAAAAATGTACACTTACTCGACTAATTAAGTAATTATCGGGCGTAGTCCGTTTTCAGCCCGTTAAACGCAAAAAGGCACTTGTCGCCCATTACAGGCAATCAAGTGCTTTAAGAGTTGAAGTTTACCAAGTTAGCAATATCCGCTGAAACACAATGGGATACTGTAGGGAGATTATGACACATGCTTTTCTTGGAGTCAACAATAACGTATGACACAAACGTATGACCCTGGGAGCAGGGGCGATCTCGTTTGTTTCTCCCTTCTCCGGTGTCATTTGTGGTAATCCTACATGAGAACGTCATCTCGCCCTGTTCTCGTTGGTCTGCTGTGAAGTATGCTCGTATCTTAGTCTAGTACGCCTAATTCGCGGCGCATCTCAATCTCTAGCTCACGTAACCGCTTTTGCATTTTGACCAATTCCTCAAACCATTCCTTGTCATTCATAGCTAATGCCATGTCAATCATTTCGTCGTAGTCTTCTGAACACATCATCATCCGTTCTTTGTATTCGCTCATTTATCCAACCTCCCAATGTTTACGTGGTGATTAGCTAACCTGTCTTGCCTTGTTCCACAACTGACGGCTAATGATTCGTGGGAATACGTCTTTTTGTCTAATGCCATTCTGCTCTTTTTGCCCGTTATAGGTATTGTAGCCCGTATAAGTTTCGTTACCTAGTACATTCTGCACTTGAACGACCGTCCATGCCTTGCCTGTTTTGGTTGGAATTCCGGCTTTGTTTAACAGCTTGGCGATGCGGTAAGGGTTCGTTCCCTCCACATATTCTCGAAAGATGCACTTTACGGTGCTGGCTTGTTGCTCATCCTGAACCACTTTTCCGTTCAGTAATCTGTAGCCGTAAGGAACACCGCCGCCAGCGTATAGATTCTTTCTAGCGGTGGCAATCCGTCCGCTTTTCGTGCGCTCGTTAATAATCTTCCGTTCAAACTCCGCAAAGCCTCCAATCATCTGCAGGAAGATCATACCTTGTGGAGTAGAAGTGTCCATACGTTCAGTGACGCTAATGAAAGCCATTCCGTTTGGCTCCAGCTCTTCCTCAATCAAATCCAGCAGATGGTCAACCGTCTATGAATTCGGTCTGCCTTCGTGACGACAATGCCGCTAATTTCATTCTCCGACTCTTGAATGTATCGTAGCATTTCCTGATAGCCTGCCCGTTCCTTGGTATTGCCGCTAATACCTTCGTCCTTGAAGATCGCTGCCAGTTGCCAGCCCTGACTCACGCAAAACGCTTCAATCTGCCTTACCTGTTCACTGATTGATGTGTTCTCCATCTGACTGTCCGAGGAGATACGCACATAGCCTACCCATTTCTTGACCTTCGTTTCCTTCATGTAAATGCCTCCTGTTTTTTGTAACACCATACGACCTTACGGAAGGCATTTACAACCCTCTTTATCCTTTTTGCCGCTCGTTAACCGTGATCGTGGTAAGACATTTTTACATTCATTTTTAGATGCCACGCCTTCTGCGGTAGTAAAAAGGAGCGAAACAAAGCGTGTGCTCTGTCTGCTCCTGTCTTCATCCTTGAAACTTGCTTCTCGCTTGTTGCAGTATCTCGACCAACTGGTCTAACGAGCCATCACTTTTCTGCTTCTGCATATCCCTGAGCTTGCCGTTCTCCCGAATAAGTGCCGCAACATTCATCTGCACTTTGGTGATCGCATCTTCCATCGCTCTGATTTCAGCAGGGTCAGACTTGTCCTTCTGTTCCTCCTGCTGAATACGCATTAGCATACGCCGTATCCGTAACTCTGAAAGCCGATACTCTGCTTGGACCTGAGCAATCAAACCCAATGTTTCCTCTACTTTTTGTGCTTGTTTCGCCATTTTCCTTTTCCTCCTTTGATTTTGAACATGCAAAAAAAGCTCATTCCTACTCATAAAACAAGTTGGAAAGAGCTTTGAAAGTTTATCATTTTATCAAGTGTTTGAATTATTTAGTGTTTGGTTTGATGGTTGTATTGTACGATCTTGTTGTTGGGATTGTAAACCAAGTTTAAACAAAATGATTAACAGACTCACCAAACCGCGCAATACAAACAAAAATTATTAGCAGGCGAACCACTTTAGGCTCGCTATTAAATCTACTTCTAATTGTGAAGTTGTTAATACAGAGAAATCGTCTGAATCATCGTGTAATCCATGGGACAATATAAATTTCATATCATTTTCCATTACTATCTCTAGACCAACTTCATTTGGTAATTCTTCAAACAGAGCATTTTGGGGATCGCGCTTTATTATATTTATTTCTTTTATATTCTGCCCTACTATTTGACCCCAATAAGGACTACTATATATTTTATCCTCAGCATCAATTGGATATAAATCAGTGTCATTTTCAATAGATTCGTCTTTAATATACCCGGTATCATCTTTTTCAACCCATAAAATAACCGAATTTCTTGAAGGGTCACTAGCTGCTCCAATTACTAACCCTGATTCAAAATATAGCAGTAGAGGTCCAGCAGTTAGAGAGAACACTTCATCTTGTGCAATCTCACATTGTTCCATTGATTCTTCGCTTTCCCACCAGCTAAATCTTATTAACTTGCTAAGCTTTTCATTTTTAATAATCTGTAACAACTTAATCCTATCAGATGGAATTGAGGATCCGTCTCGCAACTCGTTATCCATAAACACTCTCCTAAATTCAATACGTTATTTTGAATTTTTCCTGGCGGATTCTATAAGCAAATCAATCATTCTTAGATTATTTTTTGATGGTTTTACTTTTTTACCTACTTCTACGTTTAGGGGATCAGCAACTACTACTCTTCCATCTTTTCCAATTAGAAACTGCAAATCATTAATCTTGATCTTCTTTTCAACCATTATTTTTCTTATAGCAGTTAAATCCTCAATACTTCGTTGATTCAATAATGATGATTCTCCAACTATTTGCACCTTACCATCATGTAATTTTACTATATCTTTGGAACCTTGTGCAAACCTGTCAAACATAAGGGCATCTTTTCCATCAACAAAAATTGAGCGTCCATTTACTGTCGGTAATCCTAGCTCATCAAGTTTGTTTAACAAACCCAACTCTTCTGTAATTAGCTTTTGTGGCTTACCGTCTTTTAGAACCCCTACAGCTTTATCCTCCCCATAGGCGTACACATTCTTATTACCCCCACTACCTAATAGTTCTCCTAAATCACCGCTTGATAAATTTGGTTTACCCGTCCCCTCAGTCTCTGGTGGTTTCTCACCCTCAGGCGGCTTCTCCGGCGGCTTTTGATTCGGTCTCGGCTCATTGGGTCGTCCAAAAGTCTCATCCCACTTCCGCTGATTCTCGGTTCTTGGAAGCTCCACTACATCTTTTTTATTCGAGAATTTTATTGGAAACCCTTCCGCCGATTGTAACTGAGGGCCTAAACTATCCGCTAAATTCTGCAAACCTTCTTGCATATCATCGCGCAGCTTCCTAGCCTTTTGCTTGAGCTGTTCTTTCATCTGTGTAGCCTTGCTGATGACTGCATCTTTTGCGGCCATGACGCTAGCGTGCAACTGCTCCTTGATTCGCTGGACGGCTTGCACCACATCCATCTCGTCTAGTGTTTTGCGGGCAGCCGTCCAGACCTTCCCGACGGTACTTTCGACGGCATTTGCTACGTTCTTCACAACATCCGCCGCTGAGTCTGCTACCTCGAGCACTTTCTGTCCCGCTTTCGTTCCCTTTAGTGCTTTATGCGCCTTTGCTCCCAGCTTGGCTCCGGTTGCCGCCCAGCCTGCAAAAGGGATACACGCTGCCAGAGATAGCGCCGCTCCTGCATAGTCTCCTCGTGCGAGCGAGATTCCCGCGTTCGCCAGGTCAGCTACTTCTCCCAGACCCGGAATGAGTCCTACAACATCCAGCGCTAGCTGTACACCATCCAGAAATCCACCCCATCCAGACTCTTCCTCTTCCTGCTGCTCCTCTTCAACTACTTCTTCCTCCTCCTGCGGCAAATCCTCCACAACCACAGGAGCCTTCGTCAGCCCGACCATCTCAATCTTTGGTGCTTGAAGATCGACTTCCCCGTCCAAAATCATGCTGCTGGTGCTGCACATGAGGTAGATCGCTTCCTTGGCCTTGATCTCAACTTTCGTATCTGACGTAATCTCCATATCCTTTTCCGAAGTAAAAACAATCGGATGCATGCTGTGAATCTCGATGCCGTCCTCTTCATGAAGCTTGATAAAAATATTTCCTTCCTTGCTCTCCTTCGCAGTAAGAACGAGCTCCTTGCCACCCATCATCAGCTCTTTGCCAAAGTTGGTTCCCCAGTACTTGATGCCGGGATTGCCCGTTTTCGCCGTGCTGCCTCCCCCTTTTCGCACGGAGCTGACTGCCATGGCTCCTTCTTCATCTGGCGTAGAGAAGTAGAGCTTCACGGAGTCGCCCATTTGCGGCATGCAGTGAAAGCCGCTGTTGCCCTCTGCCGAGTAGACCGTGGCATAAGGGAACCAGCTCGCCTCTGCCTTGGGCTGCTTCGGATCGATGTCGAGGTGGATTTTGACGGTATCCTTTTGGATGTCGATGATCTTGCCTTCCAGGGCAGCGCCGCATATGTCGTCGTTGCGGATAGGGTTTTGACGAATGCCTGCTTCGGGCATGAGCTGATAGGTGTGAATCAGCAGGGCATGGTCGATCCTCGTTGTTGACCCGGCGACGACCAGCTCTTTGCCTTGGTAGTTCACACGGTCTCCGAGCTGGAGGACCTGTCCGCTTTCTACTTCATAGGTGAGAAAATCGTTTTCCGACATACCTGCCGCGTAGCCGTTTTCTGTCGTTTCCATATAGGGAGAAAGCCTTTTGCTGATGGTGTAGCTAGCGTCTGTCAATTGGGCAGTGCGTCCCTCGGGCAAGCCGAACCAAAACTTGGGCGTATCTGCCACTGCCTCAGCGACGAGAATGGAACCAAAGCGGGAGGCTAGTCGCTTTAAAAACTGCCAATCTGTTTCCTGATACTGAATGGCAATGGTCCCGAGCGGCGCTCCGTTCGAAGCATGGTCCAAATAATCCGAGCCGGGATAGTCCTTCGTGATTTCATCCAGCAGACTGGCATACGTCATTTGTTTATGCTGAAAAGAGCGCATCTTGCGCTGTCCGTCCATTCGCTGCGTGTGCGAGACCGCTTCCAGCTCCAAATGATACACGCCGTGAACAAAATTCACACTGACGGAATCCACGAGTCCTTTGAACAGTGTCTTCGTAAGCGAACCGTTTTCCACCAAATTCAGCGCGACTGTATCCTCACTCGTCGCCATCTCAATGTAACGGTCGCTTTTTTCCTCCGGGATGATTGCGGTGACGAACAGTCTAGCGTGCTCATTGACTTTCTTCACGATTCTGACATCCTGCAGGCTTTGGATTTCAAAGGGTGAGACCAACTGAATATTCTCGTATCCAGCCAGCTTCTCTGTCGTATTCATACAATCCCCCTCACGATTGCTCCTGTCCGTCGTCTTCGATGCGAATGCAGCCTCCATAGATGCACATGTTCGTGCTGGTGTTTAACAGGGCGGGATGATTTTCCACGAGTACATCTGCCTTGCCATCGATCCAGGGCATGGTGACCACAGGAACGCATGGCATCGGCTTGAGCACGCCGTTGTTGGCAGCAGTAGCAGCTGCGACGGTTGGATTTTTCTCGCATTTACATTTGCCAAACGGCATGATATTTACTTGCGGCACATAGTCATTCACGTTCATTTGTGCTTGATTGCGAATGTACACGCCATGACTAAACGGCGTTTTCAGCTTGTTCTTCTGGCTCCCGTAGTCGCACGTGAGAATCGCGCCTGCCACAACGTAGCTTTTCTTCGGAGCGGACGACGGCACTACATCGACATCTTCAATCATGGGCATGACTCATTCTCCTCCCTGCTTGCTCTGCTTTTTTCAAGCGGATACCGAAAAAGTCCCTGCGCAGCAAGGCTTCCGCCAGCCGCAAATCGATGATGATATACGGTTCACGAATGCCTTCGACTTGAAAAATCGTGTGGCGTCCAATCTTTTCTGGATCGAGAACCAGCCTCTTGAGTGAGCCGTCCTTGTGAAACTCGCTTTTCTCTGACAGGCAGTTCATACGCGGCAGGATCATCATCCAGTACAAATCCTGCTTGATCCGCTCCCTGTCTACCAGCACGACGGATTTGACGAACAGCTTCGGCGCGAACTTGTGGATGATTGTCTTTAAGCGGTTGGAATACAGCGGGATCGGTCTGTCGAGAAAATCCAGATAGTCGTTCTCTTTCTTTTGCTTGATGTCGAACTGGATGACGGCCTCGTCCAACTCTTCCTGATATTCTGTGGTGAGCCACTCCTGCCGGATAACGTCAAAAACGCCTGTTGGCTCTACTGCACTCGCGATGCGCTCGTCCTGTGACAAGATGAAATAATTCATACCTGACTCCCCTCACGCCATATGACATGCCGCTCCTGAAGCTCATCCAACAGAATGGACTCCCTGACCTCCTCCGAGAATACGGCTCTCTCCAGAAGTGCGCCGCTAAAATTCGCTCCGGTCAAAATCGCATCTGTAAAGTCTGCGCCGCGCAGATCGGCCCCAGTAAAATCAGTCCCAGTCAAGTCCGCCCCGACGAACAAGACGCCATCAAAACCGGGCATCTCCCACGCATCTGGTTCCAAAAGACCCCTTGGCCCGGATGCTTCACGAAAGCTCGCACCTAGCAGATTCGCTCCAGTAAAATCCGCTCCGTGAATGAGACTGTCGCCAAAATCAACCGCTTTTAGCTGGGCACGATGCCATCTCGTTCCGACCAAAACACTTTCGCGAAGAGTTGCTTTCGTTAGCTGACTGTCAGAGAGGTCCGAATAACGAAGATCAAGACCATCGAATTGCCCTTGCCCCAAATCGAGGCCAGCCAAAACCTTGTAGCCGTATTCCAGCTCTTGCTTTTCTTCCAGCCAAGCACGGATCATCACGGAATTTTTGTGGCGAGTGTCCAGACAGTACACGATCTCGCTTTGATCCAGATACTCTCCAACACGCACCTCCAGCTCCGGCTCCTTGTCCACCTGTAGAAAGACTTCCAGCTGAACAGCCTGCACCATGGCATAACGGATCAGGTGAACGACATATTGATGAAACTTCTCTGCCTCCACGAGCTTGATCCGTTCGATATCGGGAAGTCTTACGTGTCCGGCATACGCTCTGGCAGCCTCGTTCCAATCGTCTGCAAGCCGATCCAAAAAACGGAAAGCCCAGCTCGCATCATAGCTGGTTTGACACTCCACCGGATCGAAAAACCAACTGCTGTCCGTAGCTTCCAGCAAATACTGACTGCTTCCAAGAAGAAGCTCCGTCCGCAGCATGGAATAGGTCAAGTGCGCCAGCTTGCCTTTTTCCCCTCGCCCCTGCATGTCAACGACTCGTCGGCAAATCTCTTCAAATGAACGGAGAAATTCTTTTGCCAGCCTCTCTTTATTGGCCTGATAGTAAGCATCCAAGGCATGCAGGCTGGCGATGGTTCTCTTCGGTACCTCGTGCTCCTTGAAATGCTGCAAGGCTTCCTCTCTCTCCATGCCAATCCCCCCTTCTTCTCACCGTTTTTGCATACACCAAACACACGGTTACCCGCGTGGCAACCATGTGTGTCAATTGGTTTTGAGCTCCTGCCCGACGATGCTTGTATTTCCATCCATCTTGATGTTGCTCTCTTTGCAGGTGAGACTGATCTCCTCTTTTGCGGAGATAATCACCTTCGTGGCAGAGTCCATCAAAATGTCCTTTTCGGAGACAACCTTGATATTTTTCTTGCTGAAAATCTGGATGCCGTCCGCGTCGGTCATGCGAATGAGGATTTCCCCGTCCTTTGCGCTAAGCAATACCTCCGACGGGCTGAACATCAGTTCTTTTCCGTTGGCCGTGCGGAAGTATTTGATATCGGGATTCCCGAGCTTGTTCGTTTCACCCTCGTCTGAATTTTTCCGGACAGAGCTGATCGCAATCCCGTCACTTTCCTTGTTGCTCGGAAAATAGACGCGGACGTAGTCATCGAGCTCCGGCATGCAATACCAACCGCTGTTTCCTTCGGCAGTATAAACCGAAGAGTACGGGAACCAGTGCGCTTCGCTCTTGCTCTGGCTCTCATCGATATCGAGGTGGATTTTGACGTTGTCTTTTGATACCTCAATGACTTTCCCCTGCACCGATGCCCCTACAATGAGCGAATTGTGGAGCGGCTTTTGGCTCATTCCTTTTTTGGACGCAAGCAAATACTTGTGCTTGAGCAAGCCTTTCTTCATCTCGGTATGGGCCTCATACACATACAGGCTCTTCCCTTTGAAATCCACACCGTTGCCCAAATCGAGCACGCGATCCGTCTCTACCTCGTAAAAGATGTAGTCATTTTCATCCACGCCCTTGACCCCGTTTTCCGAGGAATGGCGGTATTCATTCAAATTTTTGCGCACCCGGTAGTGAAAATCGTCCAGCTTGCCTTTCGATGCACCCTCTGGCACACCAAAGCTGAACTTTGGCTTTTCAAAAACGGATGCCGGCATCAGTCCGGTCTGAAAACGCGAAGCAAGTCGCTTCAGAAATTGCCAATCCGTCTCCTGATACTGCATGGTAAAGGAGCCCAGCTTCCCGCCATTGGAGGCCATGTCCATAATGTCCATGCCTGGGTATTCTCCTGCGATTGTTTTCAAAAGGGCACCGTAGGTCATGGCTTTGTTTTGAAACGAACGGCTCTTGCGCTTCACGTCAAGATTGTACGTAGGAGAGACAGCTTCGACGTACAAATAATAGACGTCTCGGACGGCTTTGATGCCTATCTCCAGAACGATCCCCGCAAAAAGCGGCGTGGCGTTGCCTTCGTTATCCACCTGACTGATTTCGATCGGGGTCTGTGCTTCTGTCATTTCCACATAGCTGTCCTTCAATTCTTCTGGTACGATCCCCGTAAATGTCAGGCGCGCATGCTCATTGATCTTTTTCGTCATCGTCAGTTCTACCAGATGCGTCAATTGATAAGGAGAGATTTGCAAATTGTTGTAGGCAATGACAGGAAGACTCATATTTTCCCTTCTCCCTTCCCGTTTTCATCTGAATTAGCGGATACGAGCGACAAAGAATCCATGATTCCCCAGCCCACTGGCTTCCAGTCCGACAGCTCCTGTTCCGTGCAATTGAACGTGCAGAGAAGAGCCCGTCCCTGTAGGGAGACAAAGCTGATCAGGTTGTAAATGTCCGTATCCAATGCGGGCGCGACAAACTCGAAAAATCCGACGCTGGTCCCCGCAATCTCACGTATTCCTTCCTCCTGCCAACGAGCGAGCGGCTGTGTTCTCCGCAAAACCTGCTTCATGACATCCATGAAGGCCTTCAGCTGTGCAGGAGAATCCGTCAGCTTGCTCTCGGTATAGGTAAAAGCCAGGTTAATTGACGCTGTTTCGTTCGTATAAATCAGGGAAGGCCTACGTTCTGATGGATACTTCAGAGCTGCTACTTCTGGACTCATGATGGAAAATGTCTTCGGGAGCCGAATCTGTACGAGATCGTCGAGGACGCGCTTGTCCTCCATGGGAATTCTCTCTTCACCGACTGTAATAAATGATTTGTTCACTACATCCAGTCGGTTTTTGCCCTTTGGACCAAAACGTATTGCTGCTGGCTGTGCATCCTCACCGGAAAGCTCATTCAACATGCCGATAATGCTTTCATCCATACGCGCCATTTCCATTCACCATCCTCTCGTTAATCAACAATAACCCGCTGACGCCCGCCTGTTTTCCACTCCGTTTTTGAGGACCTTCCGCCACTCTTGGCGTCATCCAAGATGCGTGCGAGGTATTTGAGAATCTGCAGGTTCGTGTACTCGCGGTAACCAGTCCCCAGTCTATTGCCTAAATAATGAAGAATCAGTTCGCGCTCTACTCTGTCCGCATTCAAGCACTGCATGGCAAAGGCGAGATCATACGGGTGATTGGTGACAGTCTTCAGCATTTCATTCGCAAAATACCGCAGGATGTAAGGAGCAAGTGTTGGCTCGTTTCTCCCGGCATGTTCGACATGCACGAGATTCCACGTATTGAATTCGGTCGCCATATCGGCTAAGTCCTGATAATCCCCGCGAAGCCTTGCCCCTTGCTTGAGCTTGAAGCGCCCCAGCTCCCTTTCATCTTGGCGTGACTCTATCTCCTGATCGAGAACATACGACGTCTCGTAAACGTAATAGTCGGTCAGCGAAGTCTCCTCGTGAAAGCGAATCTTGAGCACCGTCTCCATACCTGTGGCCTCATAAGGGACACGCTCTTCGCGGTCGAACAGGTAAATCCGCCCTTGATGCTTAACGATCCCTCTGCCGACAGTGAGGTGCCCTTCGCCTATCGTTACATCCATCCCGGAAATAATGCCGTCTGTATAATCCTGAAAGTATAAATCTACAAAATGCCGCGGGTAATCACGCAGATTTTCAAGCATCTCCCGCTTGAGAATTCGCCCTTTATGAAAATTGGGATAGAGATGGGAAAACACCGCTGTTCCCCCTTCCTGTTCATTTAAGCTGCCTGGTTATTTGATCATTTCATCCCGTCAAAGAAATCCAGCTCGGACAAGTCACTCTCAAAAGCAAAGAAAACCTTTTTCCCCAAAGCAAGCTGTTCATTCAAGCGAGCTACTGGCACGACATGGAATCCCCACTCGCTGCCGCTCGCAAAAACGAAGTATTTCGACTCGCCATTTTGAATGGAGTCAGTCTCATCCTGCGGGATATGCGTACCGTACTTGCTCGCGATGTCCTCATACAGCACCGTTTTGTATTGAGCAGGTTCATCCATGTACAAGTACCGCTGGCGCAGCTGGCCGTCATTTTCCTTGAGATAAAATTCAACCTCGCTCACGCCGTAGGGACGCGAGATAGAGCCATGCACGAGACTCAGCTTTTCCTGACTGTGAATGAGTACTCTCTCTTGCTTGTTATGCGTGAAGGCGGTCACGGAATAGGGGACGATCGGCGCATGATTCGTAATCTGCGCTTCGATGAAACCTGCCTTTTTGGCACTTTGATAGCGCAGTGCTCCACGTAAGCAAGACAGCTTTAGGTCTGGCACCTTGCCCGCATCCTCCGACTTTTGCCGGAACTCGATACTGCGTCCTGGGACAAACTCTTTGAGCGCTTCACGGAAAACATCAATCCGGCACGACTGCCCGGTCAGCTTGATGATCGAGAAGTCAGCCAGTTTTCCCTGTTGGTAAAAATCGTCCAAGAAGACGCGCAAAATCTCGTAAATATCGGCCTTGATCAGGTGATTGATCTCTTTGGCGTTGAAAACGACATCAGGAAAATCAAACACATCCCGGAAGCGACCATCCTCCCGTATCGACAACACCCATCGCTCGACTGCCGTCAGCTTTAGATCAGGCTCTTGACGATTTTCCGTATCGGATGTGAAGCGATTGCGCAAAATGCCGGTCTGACGGAAAAACTCTTTTTTCATATGGTCAGCGAGGTCCCACAAAAAGTGAAAATTGTTGCGGACACGCTGATACTCGTCCCGGCTCTTGTTCTCGTACTCCTTGTAGCGAGTCGGTAAAATCACCTCAGCTTCCCGATATCTCGCCTCGAAGCGTTCATAGACGGAATCGACGCCGTATTCATCCACGTACCGGAATATTTCCGATCCAGGGATGTCGATAATCTGGTCGATGTCGGTCACTTGCCGCCCTTTTCCGTAATAGTCCGCGAAGACGATTTTCATAAATTGCATAATGCGATACGTAATGTTGTTGCCGCCAAAATTGGTGTCGCCGTTTTCATAGGTCGTATCGATATCGATGCGGTAGGAGATATGTCCGTCCTCGATCCGGAAATGGCAGGATGACAGGTCCGTCGTTCCTCCGCCGCAGTCGATGACGAGCGCTTGATACGTCTCCCCGTCCAGAAAGCTGTTTTTGTCAATTTGATCCGCGATCGTGTTAAACAGGACGGCCATTCCTTCATCGAGGGCGTGCTCTGATTCAATGCGATACTCAGGCAAAATCTCGGTGAACATCTCAAGAAACTGCGTTTTCAGCTTGACTGGACTTGTGATATGCAGATGACGAAAGCGGCATTTGAATTGATGCTCGGCCATTTGAATAACGTGACGAAGGTACTGGCGCAGGATGTCGCTTCGTTTCACAGTCGCGGTATTCCCTTGGCTGTCCATGACCTCTTCGATCTTGTGATAGCTGTTCACCCAGCGTTTGATGCCTTGAAACACGGTCGCATTCGTGCTGTATCCGTTCTTTTTCATGTGCCGAAGTGCTTCATAACCGATGTGAAAGCGAACGTCATGCGGGTTGGAGCAATCCGCCACGCTGACAGCCGTCGGCAGCACCTCGATCCATTCCTCGTTTTTTTGCGTTGTATCGGGGAAAGAGACGTAATTGATCGCATTCAAGCGTATGCGTCCATTCAACAAGTCGTTGCTAGAAGGAGAGCTGACATACTGATGGTCGAGAAAAGCACCCGCTGTCGTCGAGGAGGTACCAAAATCAATCGCGAGAACGGCATCTGTTTCTTCCAATTCCCTGATCTCGAGGTCAGTCACCGGTACTTTGTAGTAGTGGAGATTAACAGGCGGCAACGGATGGTTCTGGTGATACGCCTTGTACAAATACTCCGAGTCCTGCTTGCGGAAAAAGAGCAGGCTGTAGTTTTGATTGACCGTTTTTCTCAAATGAGCATCTTGGTGAGCGTGCAGCGTAAAATGCCCGGCTCTCCTATCGTCTTTCTCTTTGCGCAGATGCAAAATGCCGCATAGCTCCATATGGTCGTTTACCAAAAGCACATTGGATTCGGACAAGCCTTTGGTGGATTCGACGTGATAGTTGTCCAGCTTGCCAATGGCGAGACCCATGTACAAGCACATCTTCGCTGGAATTTTGATCGCATCTACACCTGGCATCGGTGTGTTTAAATATTTGTGGAGTACGGCTTCGAGGCGTTCAACACCACCTGGAACAGCACGCTCAATCAGGAGGTTTTCTTCTGCGCCGCGAAAACGCAGAATCGTGTGCAGCAGTCCCTCCCGATCGAGATTGTTCACGAGTGAGCTGACTAGCTTTTCTTTGTAACATATATTTCGCAGTTGAAAAGTCGTCATCTCCATCAGTTCATCCCGGGTGTAGGTTACTCCGCTTTGACTTTTGCCACCCCCGCTGCCCTTTTCGAGATGAAGCTTATATGAATAGGTAGTCATCCCAACTCTCCTCTCTCCCGACCTTTTGTTGGGGTCAATCGGTCAAAAACCTCTAGTACAGTGCCACACTGTCGATTTGCATCGTTTCCTCGACATCCAAAATGCCGAAATGGTTTCGCCAATAAATCTCTGTATGGAACCGAACCGGCAGAAAAATATCCTTGATTAAAGCGAGCTTGGCATGTGCGGTTTCACTCTCCGACTGCCCGACGTAAATCAGCAGCTCATCTTTTTCTTCGCAATTGGCGTAAATGGTAGAGTGAGAGAAAATTTTGCGCATCGTATCCTTGAGCAGGTACACCGCTTCACCGGTCTCATACAAGCGCAAAATATTGCCTGCGATAATCTCTCGTTCCTCTTTGGTAAAAAGGCGGATATTTTCCTGTACCCGACTGCCGAACAGCCCCGCTTCCAAGTCGCGCAATACAAAGCGGATGTGGTACTCACGCTTGTTCATCCCTTGGGTCAGATCGATCTCGGCCAGCAAATGGATGATGATATCAAACAAGGTATGCCGAAGCTCTGCATCGTCCGTGTAATTGGCATCAAAAAGGTCACGGAAAATATCGTCGAAGCGGTAGTACGGATTCACCTCTACCGTTTTGTCCACCGTTTTGGCGTTGATGGCCTCATGACTCAGCTCCATGTAGGGCGAATACACTTTGGCCGCTTTGAACTGGATGTCTTTTTTGGCGATCCCGGCGCGTTTTGCACGAATAACCAAATCCCAGATGTAATTCAAGCCCATTCTCCTTCACACTTGTATTCCGGAAAATACATCTGAACCTCGGAGACGAGGAAGCTCATCATGTCTTGGAGAAGAAAGCTGTTCGCCCCGCGTCTCCGAAAGCCGAGAGCCATGATCTTCTTGTCATTTTCTACACGGACATTATCGCTAATGAACGGATTCAAGCCGTATGTGGCGGAAGGACGATTGTTCTTGTCCCGGATCTCAACATTCACTAGCTCCAGCTGCTCGGCTGCCTCAAAGGAATGGACGATTCGGATAATCTCTCCTTTGGCTCGTACGGTCATCGCCTGCTTTCGGGCATAGCTCCCGATGAAGCTGTTTTTGCGACGATTGGACACTAATTCGTAGTCCAGTCTTCCGATGCGGGTCGTGACAGGCTGCGTAATTTTGCATACGTTCCAAACTCCCGACTTCTCCTGAGGCGAGACGATCGTCAGCTCTTCCGGTGACCGCTTGATGTAGCGAATCAGCTCCTCATCTCCATCCACCAAATACCCGTGCTCACTGCCCGTCTTGCGTAACGACAGAACATGCTCGAAGTTCACCCGGTCAATGGCAGGTACGGGAAAGCCGATGTTTTTTAAAGCCAAACGCTCGATGTTCCATAGCGGAATGACGTCCAGCTTTTTGTAAGGCTCCCATTCATCGAGCGTAATCGACATCTCCAGTATCTCTTCGTCTTCTGTAAACGTGCCCTCACAGGCAACCAGAATGACATCGAAAAACTTGCTGGCGTAAGGGTGATTCACCGTTTTCCACGGCATCCCGTTCTTTTGAAACATGTTGTACAGCTTTTCCAGCTCATCCATATACACACGACTTTGTTGGAGGCGCACCTCGATTGGATAGTGATTGCCTGCCGTTTTCAGACGACCCTTGAAGGTTCGCTTGCTCATCATCAGCGCCTGTATCTTGTCGTACTCACACTCTAAAAAGATCGTCATCATAACCGCTTCTTCCTGGTTGCTGAGCTTGACCGCCAACTCTTTGCGATCACATATCTTCTTTTCCTCATCGCCAGGGATCATCGGATACAAATACTCGTGGATCGGGTCAAAGTCATCGCGATGGCAGAGGGTCACGTAGATGTCATGCTTATCTTCCTTGTCCTCGATCTCGGTAAAAACACGCTCCTCCAGCTTCTTCTGCATCTCCTCCTGATACTCGACCAGGTTGAGGAAGACACCGTTCATGATCTGCTTGAGCAACCTGCGTTGCTCAAGCTCCTCCATTTTGTTCAAACGATCCAGTACGATCTCTTTCATGGCGTTTTCGCTGCCTCCTCCTGTGTCGGATTGGCTGTAGCTGGTGGATTAGCTTGCGGTGGCTGAACTGGCTGAGTCGCCGGAGCTGTCGCGGCTGGTGGAACTGCTTGATTGGTCGGCGCTGCTTGGGACGCCGGAACTGGCTGGTACGGTGGAGCCACCGGATTGACTGGGACTGTCTGGTTAACCGGGGCCGTTTGGTTCACCGGAGCCGTTTGATTTACCGGGGCCGTCTGATTTACAGGAGCCGTCTGATTAACCGGGGCCGTTTGATTCACCTGAACTGGCGGTGGTTGACTCGCAGCGCTCGTCCCTTGCACAGGTGGCTGTCCTGCTGGCGTACCTGCCGAAGGTGGAGCAGCAGGAGGATTCAGCTTCTCCTCTGCCTTTGTCACCTTGCGCTCCATCGCCAAAACTTTCTCCAGCACACCAATCTCCTGATAAATTTCCTGCGCCATCGTATACGATTGGATCGCTCCCTCGAAGTCTTGGGCCGCATAGCTCTCGTCGCCTTGCTTCTCCAGCTTGTCGCCGTCGAGTGTCTTCTTTTCCTTATCGATACCGGTCTTTTTGGAAGCCACCTCGTCCAGCTTGGTGCGAAGCTCCTTTTCTCCTGTTACAAAGGACGTTTCCAACGCCAGCTTGCGAGCCTTTTGGTAATAGGCTTCTGCACCGGCGTAATCCTGCGCCTCAAACAAGAGATCGCCTTCCTTTTTCCACTGCATGACGAGCACATACGATTGCGTCTTTTCTTTCTTTTCCAAAATCTCCGGTTCGTTAAAATCATCGCGCCCTTTCATTTCCTTGAGCGCCTTGTCGTACTTATCCAATGCTTTGGCGTACTGCTCATCCTTTACCGCCGTATCACCATCCACGATCAACTGTGTAATGCGGATCTTTTTGGCCAAGAGAGCCGCCTGAACTTTGTTTTTCACGATATTTGCCGCATTTCGGGCATCGCTGTACGCTTTGAGTGCCTTCGGATAATCGCCCTCCGCAATGAAAGCGTCTCCGGCTGTTTCATGCTCGAACATCCCTGTCGCAGCATCCGCGATGCGCTCCGCTTCCTTCATCTTGTACAGCAGAGCTCCTCCGCCAGCTAAGGCAAGCACGAGAAGGATGAGTGCCACCCGTTTGATAATCCGCCATTTTTTTTGCGGGTCTGTCTTGAAAATTTTGTTCGCAAAAATAGCGGCTGCCGTGTAGTTTTGAACGACATGCTCTTGCTTGCTCAAAAGCACGTCCTCCAGCGTATCGATCCAGGCTTCAGGATCTGTCGCCTCTTGAAGCCCGTCCTGCATTTCGGCCGGATTTACCTTCTCCCACAGTCCAGGGGTGGCAAGCAGAAAAACATCACCGTCATAGAGCGGGAGCTTCTTGGAGACAAACGGACGAAATTCATTGGGTGTCCCCAAATAGCTCAAGAGATTATGCCGCTCCTCGTGCTGATCAAGCGCTTCCTCTGCGATTTCCTCCCCATCCACCATCTGTTGGGCAAGGCTCTGATCCTTGCTCTGCCATTGCAGTCGGCCATTGCGAAACTGATACAGCCTGGTGTTACCAGCGACCCCGTATCTTACTCTGGCATAGTCCGTTACGATTACGGTCAAGCTCGCTTTTAGTCTGACGCGATGGCTCTCGGCTTGCAGGACACGATGGGCCTCCTGCAAATAGCGGCGTATGCGATAACGCGACATGGACGGCTTCTGCAAAAAGTAGCCCAGAACGCTTTTGGCCGCCAACTCCGCACTTTCTACTTCCTGATCGTTGTCCAATCCGCGGGCGATTACCCAGCACGCGATATCATCCAGCTCGGCGAAGGCAAAGTAATCCTTGTTGCGAACGAAGCTGCCTGATTCGGATAGAAACCCGGTAATGAATTCACTGTTGTCCTTTCTCATTCGTACTACCCGCTCCCCCGTTACCAGCCTTTTTCCAGGATGAGAATGGTTGCGTTGTCCTGATTGGCTTTTTGCTTGCTTTCCACCGCTTCAATGATTTGGTCAGCCGCGTCATGGGCAGCGATTTTTTGGAACAAGATCTGCTCCAGCTCCATCTCGGTTAACGTATCGTAGACGCCGTCACTGCACAGAATGACCTTGTCTCCCTTCTCAAGCGGAAACGGCTCACGGCCAATTTCGATATTCTGAAAGTTTTCATAGCCCAAGTAGTTGATCAGCTGTTTTTTCTGCGGATGCTCCAATGCCTCGTCCTTCGTAATCTCGCCGGATAGAAAACGAGCCTCCAGCACCGACTCATAAATGTCTTTTTGATTGATCGGGATGAATTCTCCATTCCGGAAAACCGTAATGATACTGTCTCCAACGGCTCCCCAATACAGCTTGTCCTCTACGATTACACCAGCGACCAGCGTGGTCCCACCCCGACTTCCTCTCAGCGCCTGCAAAATCTCCGAATTCGCAAGAGAAGCAGCCCGGGAAAAGAAGAGGGACATATGCTTCGGGTTGTCCAACTTTGTAAACTCGCGGATAAATGTCGTCACGGCAAGCGTTGAAGAAAGTCTGCCGTTAGCCAGTCCACTGATTCCATCAGCCAAGACCGCAATCGTCCCATGAGACGATGTTGCTGTCGAAAAGTAATCATCCTGTTCTTCTCGTCTGCCGATCGTCTGTCCATTTCCAATCTGGATGACGGGATTCATTTCTTGCCGGATCAAAGCTGCACGCAGACGAAATAAAAGAGCAATGGCAATGATCACGCCAAGGACGACCAGATACGGGATTGCGCCCTGTTGAAACATGCTCATCATTCCTTGCCTTTGTTGGAGTTGTCCCACTCGAAGTGAACACCGCACAGCGGGATGAAAATAAAAGTACTCTTTCCGAGCTGGAGCACATCGTACGCAGTGAGCTCGACTGGTGTGTACACTGCTTCATTGTTATGATAGGCAAGCCCCGACGCATCGCCCGGGAGCAAGTAAAAGTTGCGTTTTTTCGGATCGTAGACAATCACCGCATGATTGCGGCGAGAGATCGTGTTGTCTCCGACGATTCGGATATGCATATCCTCTGCGCGACCGATGAAGTTCTTCTCTGCCATAATGCGGTAATCTTGACCTTGTTGCGGCCCCTCAATACATACCAGCCATCCGGTAACAGGCTCAATTCCTTCTGTTTCCCCCAGGTACGGCATCGTTTTATCGTCGTCTGCCACTCTCGCAGGTGCTTTGTTGTCCGGTTTTGCCCCAGGCTCAACGACCATACTGCAATAAGGGCAGGTGCTTCCGTGTTTTCTGGTGCTAAACATGTGACCATTCGCGCATCTTGTCAAACTCATTCTTCTGCTCCCCCGTTTCGTTCCGTACAAGGACGATATGTATGTGTGTAAAAGCGATGTTTACCCCGTTGTTATTTCAGCAACAAGCGGGTATTGGCTATGTAAATGATGTCGCCAGCCTTCACTTTATGCGGCTGTTCGATCTCCAGCTTGCTCTTGTCGCGTTTGTTCGGCTGCTTGATGCCTGTGCCGTTTTTGGAATGAATATCCTCGATGAACCAGTCCCCAGAGGCTTGATTCAGAACCGCATGCTGCTTGCTAATCAAGGCAGCGTATTCCGCATCCGCCAAGTCGATGTCGACCTCGTTTTGCGCGGAGCTTTTGCCGATCAAAAGGGATGTCTCCCCCTGGATCAACCACTCCTTCACACTCTCTCCCTCTTCATCTAATAGAACCAGTTTGGTGATGCCATCCTCTTTCTTTGGCTCCGGTTCGTCGGGGCTTCCGAATTTGACGATAATGACCCCGAACAAAAAGAGTCCGCAGGCAATTCCTGTAAAAATTTTCAGAGCGTTGCTGTCCGTATAACCAAAGACATAAATGAGTGCACTAATCACAAGAATGGAAATCAGCAGCTCTATGAGCTTCACTCTGATGGACTTTTCGTACCCTTTTTTCTTCGCCACATCTTAACCCCCAATCAACTACCTATGTATGCTCGTGATCAAAATACGAATTTTTGAACTTCCTTTTAAGAAAAATGCTCCGAGCTTTGGGCGAATGGTGTATGTATGGACATCCATCCAAAGACAGGAGCAGGTTGCTACTACCTCTATGTCATGAAAGAGCTGTCATCCAAGCCCGATTTTTCCCTCTTATTTTTTCTTCATGCGGAAAAACTGCTCAAACATATCCGTCGTATCCAGTGGATTTTTCTTTTCGGATTTCATGGTGTTTGGATTAATCTCGCCTGTCTTCGGATGAAAACCAAAAAATCGTTCAAAGGTGCTCCCCAAATCCTCGAAGTTCACACCCGTTGCAGACTGTGCTTGCTGTTTGCTTTGTCCTTGCTTTGTACTGCTTGTATGGCTAGTCTGTTGTTGCTTCTTCTGCTGAAAAGCTTCGTAACGCGCGTCGTACGCCTCGCGCAAGGCCGGGTCCTGCAATGTCTGATAGGCCTCGGTAATTTCTTTAAAAATTCGCTCTGACTCACTGCTCCCGGCATTGACATCCGGATGATGCTGCTTTGCCAGTTGACGGTATGCTTTTTTGATGTCATTCGTGGAAGCCTGTTTGGTTAGCCCCAGAATCTCGTAATAATTTTTCATGCGCGCACCCTCTGTCTGGCAATGATTTTCGTTATTTTGTAGAGCCGTACCTCGAACACGGCTTTCGAGATACGGCTCTTCCTACCTTACTTCTCTCAAAACCTAAACAGCGTAGCCGCCTTCGATTTTGGTGAGTTCGGTTTTGTCTTTCTTTTGCTTGATGAAGATGCTGAATGTTCCTACACCCTCGGTATCACCGAAGCTCTCGTTGTAATCCACTACGAATGCGTTCGGGAAGTAGATTTTGCGGATCACTTGATCAGCAGCGATTACTTCCAATGTTACTTTGCGGTAGCAATCCGCTTTTTCTGCTGGTACCAAAGACCAGAGAGCCAGCTTCATGGTGTCATCCGCACTGTCACCATCTGTTGCAGTGATGATTTTGCCAGTCAGTTTCAGTGTTGCACCCACATCTGTGGAGCGCGCGTTGGAATCGTCTGGCGTGTCAGTGTCGTACTTTACTGTCTGAATGTTGTCCATGCCCAGCTCAATTGTTTCAGAACCTTCTACTTTGAGTCGAAAACCCATGGAAAAAACCTCCTTGAAATGAAATCTTGCTCTCGAAATGCCTGATTGGCTTCGAGGCTTATGTGTAAGGGTGCGTTTTGGGAAACACACCTCTAACCACCTGCGTAATGTGTCAAAAAGTTTCATAAACAGCTCTCCAGGGGATCAATGCTATGCTTTGACCGGAGTCGTTCCTTTGGTGATGGTGACCTCCAGGTTCTTCACATTGCCGTTGAACACCAGATCGATATGGCACAGATTACTCTTATCATCGATGATGTAGCTCATGTCATCACCATCGTGAATGATGGAGTTCACGAAGCCGCGTGTGCCCAGCCATTTGCTTTTTTGGCTGCTCGGATTGTTACTGAAGAACTTCACGATGTTGTCGTGTTTGAAATCACCCGTCTGGAAGCGGAGAATCCGCTCGATATAGGTGCTGACCAATGTTTTGTAGATGGAATCAAAGCCGTCCTCTGCCATAGCGAGGCTGCGTGCCTTGTACACCGTAATGCGTTTGATATCTTTGCCTTGGATTTGTGCATTTTCCGAAGAGAAGACGAATCCAAAGTTTTTGCGGTTGATGGAATCTTTGATGTTGTTCGTGAAGCCAGAGATTTCTTTGGCCATTGTGGTGACAGCGCGCAGTCCATTTTCACCTGCTTCGATGTCAAAGCGCACACCCGGATATTCGCGGCTAACCACTTTGAATGTTTCGCGCAAGTATTCTGGACACTGGTACGCTGCCACGACACCAGCAGCTACATAGCTGGCACCGACATAAACACCCTCGATCCACAGCTTCAGGATGTCTTCTTTTTCCTGGGACAGCTTGACGCCGTCTTCGGTTTGCAGCATTCTGCTGTCGATGACAACTCCTGATTTGTCTTTTGGAATAATCGTGAAGTTCGGAATGCACGGGATCGCGAATTCACTGAATTCTTTGCGCACCAAGATTCCGCACTTGTCGATGTATTTATCAATACCCGCAGTCGCCATGCTGTTGAAGGTCGTTTCTTCACCTGTACTGAAGCTGAAGAACACTTGTACCTTGAAGTCCTTGACGACCTGGAGCAGCATGGTGAGCGATTCCATCGTATTGCCGTCTTGCTTGACGACTTTTTCGTTCCCGCGGAAACGCTCGCGAGTCACTTTTGCTTTTCCAGCGGAATCCATATCAACAGATGGAACGATTCCGAACCAGATCGTATCCGTGAAGTCGTTTTTCGCGTTGACCGTGTTCAGGTACGTCTCCAGACGTGGAATGTTGCTGCTTTTCACGAGCATGTCGAGCTTCGTATTCGTGATCAGCATTGCTGGCTGCATGCCTTTGTTCTTGGTCACGTACTGATCGAAGAACATCTTCACGCCCAAAATTTTCTCGACCAAAGGCTTCACCGTTTTTACGAAGTCGTCCTTGGCGTTTTTGTAAAACTCGAGATACGTATTGTAATTTTGTACTTCTGTCTCAATGTTGACTTCGGTATGTACCGTCGGCAGTGGGCAGAAGGTGCGCACCACGAGATCTTTTACGTAGGAGGATGGCGTCTCAGTGATCGACTCGTAATCCTCTTCGAAAACGTTCATCAGTCCGTTTCCGCTGTTTTCATCGAGAACCATCAGCTCGCGGCTGTCACTCTTCGGTGCCTCGATGATCTTCAGTTCTCCGTCTTCCCCAATCGTCAGCATCCCGATCTGAATCGCTTCGGATTGGTTCTCCTCTTGTGCACCGCCCAAGAGCAGTCGTGTTTTGATATCTTCAATCGCCAGTGGCAGCATCGCCATAACGTTGTTGTAGTTTTTGCTGGCATCCTCGAACATCGTGTTCAGCTTGTCACCGAGATCGAGCTTCTTCGGATCGCCATCATCAAGCTTTTCGTAATGACCGTACAAGTAGTGAATCTCTTTGCGCACCTGACGGATGTCATCCATCACTTTTTTCGGGGAAATCATATCGAGCAAATTCTCGAATTTGAAATCCACGTTGGTGATCCCTTGACTGCGCTTCGTATCAATCAGGGTAAACAGCATTTTCAAGAAGTCGTTGCTCTGATCGATCTTGATCTCGGAAATCGCATCCTCTGCAATTCCGTCAGGCTTTTTCAAGGTGTACATCACTTTTTGGTTCGCTGCATTGTAGAACGAATACACGCTCGGGGAGAACTTGTCCAAAAACTCATCGAAGCTGCGCACGAGGAGATGCTCGTTGATCTCCTTGATCTTGTCGTCGCTGAGACTGTCGATGCCTTTTACATCTCCAACAATAGTGATCAGGTCCAATTTTTCCGGGTTGATCTCTTCGAACAGCATGGTTCGGTTGGTCTGGTTAATAATGTCCATAAATGGCCCCTTTCTGTTGTCTGCATAACCACTTAGTCCTACTGGATAGATGATGAGTCCTACTTCACGAAATGAAATGCAAAACATGACATTTATACCAAAAACAAACAAAAAATCTTGCCTCTAAATTAAACTTTGCCCGCATTATTTGTCAACATTCCGCGGATTATGACAATTTTCCTATACCCCTGTGACCATTCTCAGTATTTAGACCCATTTTATTCCACAAATCTTCCTTTTCTTGGATTCCCGTTTTATGCTGAAGACACAGAGTCTCCTTTCCTAGGTCTTCAAAAAAATAGGGATAAGCCTCGCCTTGTCCACTCTCCTACTAGGAAAGAAGCACAACGACTGATAGATAATTCTCCCTAGTTGCCGCTGGGGAGCACTATGCATTCACCTCATATTTACAAAAATGGGTGTTATTAACTTTTATATACATCGGCAATATGAAACCGATCTTTTATACGAACAAACATTTATAGGTAAATCGTCCCATTTTAGTAAGTCATGAACTTTTTAAAATTTTTTTCAGAAAAAAGGTGAATGTATGTACAAAAATCGTCAGTCAACCCTCTCTCTGCCTCCACTTTTTCGAATGGTGGTCATCGGACTGCTCCTCCCCATGCTCTTCTTGTCCGCCCCTCTTACTGCGGGGGCAAATGGAACAGCAGATGCGGGAGTAGACGCGGTCTTTGTCATTGATACGAGTAATTCCATGAACAAAACGGACCCTGGCAAAACAGCCGCAGAGGTCATGAGTATGTTCATTGATATGAGCGAAGCCACGCGTACCCGCATTGGCTTTGTCGCCTATAATGATCGGATTGTACAAGCTCAGTCTCCAGCGAGCATGGCCGAAGCAAGAAATCGGGAACAGCTCAAGCGAACCATTCAAGGGTTGCGTTACTCTGGGTATTCGGATTTGGGACTCGGTTTGCGCAGAGGGGCAGAGATGATTGAAAAAGCAAAGGACCCAGCTCGGAAGCCATTTTTGATCCTTCTGTCAGACGGGGGAACAGATTTGCGGCAAAATGCGAGTGGCAGGAGTGTGGCAGGATCCAACAAGGACGTGGAGACAGCTATCTCGAAAGCAAAAGCGCAAGGCTATCCGATCTATACGATTGGCCTCAATAGCGATGGCTCCGTCCAGAAGGAACAGCTGAAAAAAATCGCAGAGGCAACAGGCGGAACTTCCTTTGTCACACAAAGCACGGATGATCTGCCCGAAATCTTCAATCAGATTTTTGCCAAGCATATTCAATCGCAGCTCGTGTCGGTGGCGGCCATGACAGCTACCGGGGGCTTGCAGGAAGTGACCGTGACCATTCCTAACTCCAGCATGCAGGAAGCGAACATCATCCTGTTGTCCAACAATCCGCTGCTGGAATCGCAAGTGTACTATCAATCGCAGAATGTTCATTTTATGAAATCGAAAAAATACTCGCTGATGAAAATTGAAAAGCCGAAGAAGGGGAACTATCTCGTCAAATTCAGAGGCAAACCCGGGGATTTGGTGAAAATCAATTTGCTGGGGAATTACAGCTTGATGGCTGGTGTAGAAGTCAAGCCTGAGCCTGTAATCAAGGGGAATCCTGCTACGTTTAGTACCTATCTCCACCATCTGGAGGGTGGCAAACGACTGGATGACAAGGATGTGTACGCATCCATGCAAGCAGAACTGATCGTAAACGATCTCGCAGGGAAAAAAGAAGAAAAGATCCCGATGAAGAACCTTGGTGATAGCTTTACCGTCGACTACGTCTTCCCTCACTCGGGCAAGTACGAGTGGAAAATCTTCATGAATGGCCCGGACTTTTATCGCGAGACGGCTTCGAGCGTTTTTGACATGACGAATATCGCGCCAGTTGCTGCCTCGGTCAATACCTTGACGATCGAAAAGGAAAACGGCGAGCAGTCTATCGATTTGGGTTCGTTCTTCACAGACGCCAATAACGACAAGCTAACCTATACCATCGTCACCGCTGATCCGGATGAACGATTTGTCGCTACGATTCAAGACGCGGCTCTGAAGCTGTCACCAGAGAAAAGTGGTACATCAGAAATCACCATCACCGCCACAGATGCGGAAGGAGCAAGCGTCACAGGCCCGCTCGTCATTACTGTGCACTCAGTATGGGATCGCTACATCACCATCGGCATCATTGTGTTGCTCGTAGCAGCGATCGGCTACGGTGTTTACCTGCTGACACGTCCCAAGCCTGCCTTTGTGGGTCGCCTAGAGGGATATTTCCTCCACACAGCAAGCGGCAACGACATCCCTGTCAAGTTTTGGCCTCTCGCCTCCTTTGGCAAGAAACAGCGGATCACGTTGCAGGAGCTGTTCACCAGTTTGGATGTGAATGAGCATTTGCCCGAAGCGCAGAAGATTTACTTCCAGCCAGGAAAAAATCAAACGCTGCTCCTGGTCAATCATAGTCACTGCACAGTTGAACGGGGCAAGGAAGCCATGCCCCGACATAAAAAGCTCGTTCTCCAATACAACGACAAGGTGTATGTGACCTTCGAGGATCGGATGACCGAGATCGAAATTCGCTTTAAGAAATCGTCTAGTGAGGAAGCTTCCTAAGAAAGAAGCGCTCCTTTCCCTTCCAAATCAGATGCTCTGCACGAATCGCTGTCGCAAACAGCTTGAGTGTGGGGCATCTTTTTTTCGAGTCGACGGCCAATCCCCACATAATGACATTCGCCAGCAGCAGCGGAACATCAGGGTTGATCGTTCGAAGCGACGGCAAGTTATCCTCAATGACTCTTGCCGCCACATCAACGGGACGCTCTTTGGTCAGACAGTAATACAGCGTGGCAGCCAGGCTGTAAATATCCGAGACTACTCCTTGCTTGGATTGACCCGAGTAAAACTCAAGCGGTGAATATCCTTCTGTCGTCACGATCGGTTTAGGTTCATCACTCACGAAATAAATCGCGGAGCCAAAATCGATCAGCACAGGCATGCCAGCTTTGGTGACCAAGATGTTTTTGGGCTTGATATCGCGATGAATGATGCCTTTTTTGTGCAAATAGTCTAATCCGTCAAATACCGGAAGTACCGTCTGATGCAAAAATGCTCCCAGATCAAGCTCGGCTTGGGCTAATACATATTCATCCAGCGTCTTCCCTTTGCAATAGTCCACGACGAGATAACCTGTGCCATTTTCGGCAAAATGGTCGATGTATCCGATGATATTTGGATGATTCAGTTCTTTGTGGAGGGACGCCTCTTGCCAAAAGCTGTCTAGCAGCATGTCGAATTTGGTTTTTAACGATGGTCTGCGACAAATGACCTTCACTTGATCCAAATCTCGCATAGCCAATGCTTGCGGGAAAAACTCTTTGAGAATGAGTGTCCGCTTGCTTTTCATATGGTAGACCACATACACATTCGACAGCTCACTTGTGGAAATGGTCTTTTTGATCCGATAAGCTTTTTGCAGGATCGTGCCTTTTTTCAGACCTCTTTCCCGTTCTACCTGTCTCATGTCATGGCCTCCCCTATCTTTCCTCTCAAAAAATGATAACGAAAGATGGGGGATTCTGGCAATATAAAGAAAAAGTATGGAGAGGGGAATGATTGATCATGGCACATTTGGAATCGTTGCTTCACGTACAAGTTCCCGTGAAAAATTTGGAAGAGGCCATTGTCTGGTACTGCAATCACCTTGGCTTTTCCTTACAGGCGCGGTATCGTACTTCCGCTTTTCTTGCCCTGTCTGCGGGACCCACCTTGATGATATGGGAAACGGATGAGCAGACGTCCACAACCTTTACCGTTGATCATCAACCCATGCCTGTCTTTTTGTACACCACTTCCGATGTGCATTCACTCCATGATTATTTGCAGGCCCATGAAGTCTCGATTACCCACTACCAAAACGATGGCTTCGGATGGGTGCTCAAATTTTTTGACCCGAGCGGAAACATGTGGGGAGTTATTCAGAAGAACAACTAGTCAGTTGGATATGGCAAAAATAAAAAGAAGCATGCGTCAACAGCGTGCTTCTTTTCGTACTTACTTCCTTTTCCTAAAAAACAAGAGATCGCACCCTATTCAAATCATAACTTGTGAAGATTTTTCACAGCTTTTTCTTTGATGTTGCCGCTGCTCCCATAAATACTGGCCGCGTTGATAGAACGGAAGCGCGATAAAGGTCAACAGCATGAGGATCGCGAAGATGAGCGGCCCTTGTCCAAAACCGAGTACCTGGAGCAACACCCCGCCGATCCACGCGCAAACACTCTGTCCAAGGAAGGCAAAACCGCTGGCACCGTAATACGCTCCACGTAAATGCTGGGGAGCGATCTCCCCGATCAGGATATCTCCGACGACAAAGCACAAGATTTCACCGATCGTAAACACCACCATCGACACGGAGAGCCAAAACAAATTCGTAAAAAGCCCAAAACCGAACAGCCCCAGCCCAAACAATAGACAGCCCAGCTTCAACGCGGTCATCGATGAGTACCGCTTCATAAACTTGGCGAGCGGATATTGAAGCGCTAAAACCGAGATGGTATTCACTACAAATAAAAAGGAATAGGCCTCTATTCGATCATGCCCAATGTACTGGGAGAGTGTGGTGTCCAGATGCGAGTAGGCACCAGCAACGAACAAATTCCCGAGCAACAAGTAAAGAAATATTTTGTCTGTAAAAACAATGCGTGCCATCTGATTCATGGTGACCGGATCAGCAGCCACGTCCTTCTTCAGCTGTTCCTTGAACATGACCATAAATACCACCAATACGGCAGCGTACACGGCAAAAATGATAGCTGTGACAACGAACGGCAACAAGGATGTGCTCCCTGCACCCAGCTGCAAACCGATTAACGGACCAATTGCTCCACCCAGGTTGATCGCGAAATACCTGGCGTTGAAAACAGCTGCCCGCTGATCATCCGACGTGACATCCGCCAGCAGGGCACGGGCTGTCGGCTCAAATACGTTTCGAAAAAGGCCGTTACAGGCACTTAAAACAAAGAACATCCACGTCTCCGTAGCAAAAACGTATCCGATCAAAACGATGCTCCAAGCTCCCATCGCAGTGATCATCACTGGATATCTGCCCAATCGGTCTGACAATGCTCCCCCAGCAAAGCTGCTAATCGTTCCGACCAGCAAGCTGAGTGCGAGGATCGAGCCAACGATTGCCGGATCAATTCCTTTTACCTTTCCTAAATAAATGCCCAAAAACGGAAGCGTCATAAAAAAGCCTGTGCGTGACAAAAATGTTCCGATAATGACACCCCATGCCACCGGATGAAATCTCATGCTCCCCAACTCTCTTTCCCATTCCCGTTTGTTATCTCTCGTGTTATCTTCAGTATATGGAACTAGAAAAAAGGGAAAAAGGGTTCGATTTGGTTGAATCCGATCACCTTTTCGAGCATGCATTTTTATCAGAGAAATGGGGGCCAGCAAGGTTACCGTTCTGCATTTTTTAGAGCTTCGTTCGTTTTTTCATCTAGAAGAAATCGGGAAACCGTTCCCTGTCACCATCGAAAAGCTGGCTGGGATTTGGCACTGTACGCCTCGCTACGCCAAGCTGATTGTCCGTAAGCTAGTCGAGCTGGATTGGGTCGAATGGAAGGCGGGACGCGGGCGAGGAAATGTCTCGGTCATGACGCTTCATACTGATTCCGATGAGATCCTCCTCGCCGAGGTCAAGCTGCAAATAGACAAAGGCGACGTCAAAGAAGCGATGGAGCTCATGAATCGCTACGGCAAAGCAGCCGTCAAAGACCAGATCATGGATTGGCTCTCGGAAGGAATGGGCTTCTTACGCCACTCGGTATCGAACCGTTCCCAAGATATCATGCGCTTTCCGGTGTACCGCACGATTGTGACGCTCGACCCTGGTCTGGTTTATTACCACTTCGATGCACATCTGGCGGGACAAATTTTCAATACGCTCGTCCATTATGATCTGAATAGTCGTTCGATTTTACCTTCCATCGCCCACTCATGGGAAAGCAGTCCAGATGCCACAGCATGGACCTTTTATTTGAAAAAGAACGTGCTGTTTCATCACGGACGGGAATTGACTGCTCATGATGTTGTTTTTTCCCTGAATCGGCTTCGCTTGCATCCAGACACGTATGAAGCAAGCTGGATGTTTCGTGACATAGATCAGCTCATCGCGATTGATGACAGAACCGTACGCATCCTGCTGAAAGAACCGAATTACTTGCTGCTGAGGCTGTTGGCGACCATACCCGCAAGCATTGTTCCAGAAGAAATCGTTCGGCAGGATGAGAAAGGCTTTGGAGAAAAGCCAATTGGAACAGGACCCTTTCAACTGGTCCGCCTTAACGAGGGGATCTGTATTTTAGAGGCATTTCCTGCTCATTTTCTGGGGAGACCGCAGTTGGATCGTGTGGAAATTTTGATCTTCCCCGAGTTGGACATGGGTCGCCTAAAAGAACCAAACTGGGCGTCTGTGATGGTGTCGCACGGGGTCCAGACGAAAGCACAAGCATTGAAGGAAGCAGTCATTCAGGATGGTCAGGACTGGTGTGATACGGAGGCGTTTTTTTCCTGCTGTAATTTGCTTGTTTTTAATCAGTGGAAGAGTGGTCCGCACAATCATTTCAAGTTCCGTCAGGCGCTTGATAAGCTGATTGACCGGGATCAAATGATTGCCGATTTGGGCGGTGATCGCGTCTACCCGGCTAAAGGCTTCCGCACGTATCACCCTGTTTTAAGGGAGGTAAGAGCGAGAGAGAATGAGCAGCCCTGCCATGCTGAAATCATGTCCCTGCTACAGGAAAGCGAGTATCAGGGAGAAACATTGCGCCTCGTGACCACAGCCTACCATGAAGAAGATGCGCTATGGATTCAACAACGATGCGGCGATTATGGCATTAATCTGGAAGTCGATGTGAGAGAACCATGGGAATTTTCAAATCGCGATTGTTTGCCCGAACATGACTGCCAGCTGTACGGCAATGTGTTTAGCAGCGATCAGATTAGCGAGCTGGAGATGTATCTGCAAAGAAATTACTTTCTCCCCGCATTTGATGAATCGTTGGCTCAGGAGATCAACAAGGAGATTTGCTTGACGTTTCAGGAGCCAGACCGGCTTGCTCGGGAGCACCATCTCGCCAGGATCGAAGCCATGATCAAGGAAAACTATGCGGTCTTGTATCTGGTTCAGAAAAAGACCTTTACGTCGTTTCACAAATCTCTACGAGGCGTGTCGATCAATTCGTCGGGGTGGTTGGACTTTCATAAAATATGGCTTCAACGGGATGCGTTGCAGCAGCAGTTGTAAGAAGGAGCTGTGGAGAGGGAAGAAGTGCATTTCCAGTCTACGCTTCGGCCTCCGCCCCGCAAGGGGGAGAAGACTGTCCGCTCCGAAATGAATGGCGGGAGCGCTTCAAACGTAGACAGTTTCGAGGAAGTATCTCATAAGTGAAGCTGAAATTCCCCGCCATTCATTTCTACGCTGGGGAGGGCTCCAGAGGCGCTTGGACTGGAAATGCACTTCTTCCTACGCGGCTTTTTGTTCATAACATTTGAAAGGTCATCCAGGAAGGGGATCGATAAAGTTCTGAAAGGCTCTCTGAGTCAATCTTTGAAAGCGGGGTAAAACCCTGAAGTTAACAAAAGCTGTACGAAAGTCCTGACACATGTTTGGAAGGAGACCGCCCGAACGAAGTGAGGATATAGGCGACTGGAAAACATGTGGCAGGGCTTCTCCCCGACCACAATCCTCCGGGGACATCTTTCTTCTTTCATGCTAAAAAAGCAATCCAAGAGCGACCTTGGACTGCTTTTTTCTATTAAGAAACTATTTTGACTGGTGATAGACTTCTTTACCCGCAACGAACGTCATGGTCACGTCAAATTGTGTATTCAATACCGTAATATCCGCATCATACCCTGCCGCCAACCGTCCTTTTCGCTCGCCGAAGCCAAGGATGCTTGCTGGTGTCAGGGAAGCCATCTCCACTGCATCTGCCAAAGAAACACCGCTCAACGTCACCATATTGCCGATCGCCCGATTCAGCGTCAGGATGCTTCCGGCAAGGGTTCCATCTGCGAGCTTTGCCTGATTGTCGTGGACGTGAACCTCTTGTCCCCCAAGGTCGTACGTCCCTTCGCCCATCGCAGCTGCCCGCATGGAATCGCTGACGAGGGCGAGCCGTTCAGCCGTTTTGACCCGATACAAAATCTTCATGACTGCTGGATGCACATGGATGCCATCTGCGATCAGCTCTGTGCTCAACTGCTCATGATACATCGCGGCGCCCACTACGCCTGGCTCCCGATGATGCAGCCCTGTCATGGCATTGAAGCAATGAGTAAAATGGCGTACGCCCGCATCTACCGCTTCCGTCGCCTGGGCAAACGTAGCACCTGTATGTCCAGCAGACACGATGACATCCCGTTCTTTTAACCAAGCAATCGCTTCAAGTGCTTCCGGTTGTTCAGGCGCAATCGTCACGACCTTGATCAGACCTTCCGATAGCCCATAAAGCTTTTGCACTGCATCGAGCTTGGGTATCGCAATGTTTTCTTCTTTTTGCGCTCCCTTGTAACGAGGATTGATCCACGGGCCTTCCAGATGGATGCCGATCACTTGTGCCCCCGGAAGCCCTTCTCTGCTGTTATGCGCGATGGTAACCAGCACCTGCTCCAATTGATCATAAGGAGCCGTCATCGTCGTTGCCAAAAAAGACGTCACCCCATGTCGCGCAAGTGCTGTCGAGATGGCCTGAAGGGATTCCGGCGTCCCGTCCATCGTGTCGTAACCGTCAATCCCATGCATGTGCATATCGACGAATCCAGGGCAAATCCAGCCATCCTCTACTGTCACCACATGATCTGGCAAAGCTTTTCCATACTCATCAGCCTTGCCAGCATAGATGATCATTCCATTTCCCACGACTACGAGACCATTATGCAATTCCTGTCCATCTGCGACAAGTTTCCCCTTGAGAGCGTATTCCTGGTTCAATTTGATTTCCTCCGTCTTTCGCGTGGCTTTCTTTTCGCGTTTATTCTACTGGGGTTGCCCCAGATTGCTGCAAATTCTCGTCGTCTCCGCTGCCAGCTTTTCAACGAGCTCACTCGCGCTTATTTCCTGGCTGAGTGGAGCTGCCTGCCCCGCCCACATCGACATGTACGCACGTTGCTGCTGCTTGCCCGCTGCGGCTCGAATGTCTTTCGTCAAGGCATTTTGTACCGGATAGGTCGGGAGCTCGTGATCAAGCGGGGCGAGCGTTGTCATAAACTCATTTTGAATGCCCCTTGCCCATTTTCCAGAGAAAGCACGTGTCATTACGATGGACTCTTCGCTCGTCTCCAAAATGGCTTTCTTGTGCAGGGCATGTGCTCCGCTCTCCTTGCACGTCAGAAAAGCCGTTCCGAGCTGTGCCGCCTGTGCTCCGAGCGCGAGTGCTGCTGCGATCCCTCGCCCATCCATGATCCCTCCAGCCGCGATTACGGGAATCTTGACCCGATCCACGATTTGCGGGACGAGCGCCATTGTTCCAATCATATTGCTTGGTGAATCCGGCAAAAAGGAACCGCGGTGCCCGCCTGCCTCGCTGCCTTGGGCGGCAATCATATCGACTCCGCTCGTTTCCAAGGCAATCGCTTCGCGAACGGTTGTCGCTGTTCCGATGACAGTGATTCCCCGCTGCTTCAACTCTGCCATCAAGCGATGATCCAGAATACCAAAGGTAAAGCTGAAAACAGCGGGCTGTTCCTCCAAGACGACAGCCATCTGCTCAGAAAACGGCTCTGTAAATTGCGTCACCTGCGGATTGTGCGGGATGCCCAATCGATCTCTCACATCATTCATTGCTTGGGCAACGCCTTCTGCGATCGGCTGGTCGGCATCGAAATCTTCCGGAATAAACAGATTCACGCCAAACGGTTTGTCCGTTAACTTCCGAATGGACTTGATCGCCTCACGAATCTGCTCAGGAGACATATACGCCGCACCGAGCGTTCCGAGTCCCCCTGCTTCTGAGACAGCGGCTACCAAGGCTGGTATGGTCGCCCCCCCTGCCATTGGCGCCTGAATAATCGGCCATTTCAAATGTAAACGCGAAGTGATAGGATTGCTTGTCCACATGGTAAATCCACTCCTCAACTAATAATTGTTCAAAAAGTTGGCTTTTCAGCACCGAGAAAATGGCGAGAACCGAACGAAGGAGGAGCGGAGTGTAGGGAATCTACATGAGCACCGGACTTCGAAGGTGAACGCCATTTTCGATGTCGACCTAGCTACCATGACTTCCTTCGTGATCAAAAGACGACTTTTTGAACAACCTCTTTTATTGTTTACTAGTTGATTGGTCGTCGCTGCTAATCCATTCAAGAAACTGAGCCAACACCCGGGCGGTTAACCCCCAGATGACACGCCCGTCCACCTCGTAAAACAAATGCTCGACTGTCCCTTTTCGCCACGGATATCGCTTGCCACCCGGGATTAGATGATAAGGAAAATCCTCTTCGGGCTCGGTCATGACAGAGGAAAGATACTTCGCTGGCTGCGTTGCCAACAGACGATCGAGTGGAAGGATAAAGACCTCTCCGACCTCGTCTGGATTCGGCTTCATATCTAGAATTCCTTCCACGTATCCAATAAACGGCGTAATAATAGAAGAGCCTGGCCCAATCACCTGGTCGAGCTCGCCTACATAATGAATCCGATCAAGTGGAATACCCAGCTCCTCGCTTGTTTCCCGAGCAGCCGTCGCCCAACGGGATTCGTCGCTCTTCTCAGCTCGCCCTCCAGGAAAACAAACCTCATTCGCCTGTCGCCGCATGGTGCTGGCTCTTTTTTCAAATAAAATGCCTAGCTGGTCGTCAGCCATTTTGACGAGCGGGAGCAAGACACTGTAAGCGCCGCTCGTCTCTCGCTCACGTTCTTCCAATCTCTTGAAAATCTCCTTGATCGCAGGAGCAAAGGAATGCTCCCCTGATTCCTGTGGCAAGTACTCAGAGACCTCGATTAAATTTTGATCCGGATCACGCAAATACACCGAACGAATCGGCCCGATGGCCCCTGTTTTTTGAACAGGTCCTTCCACAAAATGGATGCCGCATGCATGAATATGCTGGATGACTTGCTCCAGTGGAAGCGATGTGACAAGACACAGATCAGCGGAGCCTGCCACTGGATGCATCGCTTTTGGCTCCCATTCTTGTCCGATTTGATGCAAATTGATTTTTTGCTGGCCGAAGTGCAGGGCCCTCCTGCCGTCGCCAAAGGTAACAGCCTTCATACCCAGGACTTTTTCGTAAAAGTGACAGGTTGCTTCGATGTCTTTTACCGTCAAAACCAAGTGGTCTAATCGATCGATCATATGCCTTTACTCCTTCTCGTCCCGATACATGCTCATGCTGCTATTATAGCAAACACAAGGCGGTTGCTTCTTCTCCCCATTGTCCTCCAACATTTCCCTCTTTTCAATTCCCAATTGCCTGATCTCCACTTCTGCCTATACAAAAACGAGCGTCTCCCTCGTACCTAGACGGGAAAACGCTCGCCATATCCACCATTTGCGAAACTATGCTTTTGAACGTGCCAGCAAGTACAAGAAATAAGGAGCACCGATAACGGCTACAACGATACCAGTCGGAATCTCTGACGGTTGCATGATCCAGCGTCCGATGGTATCAGCCACGATGACCAATAGCGCCCCCGTCAGGGCTGATGTAGGCAAAAGCATCTCATGCTTTGGCCCCACTAGTCTGCGGGCCAAATGCGGACCGATCAACCCGACAAAACCGATGCCTCCACTCACTGCCACGCAGGAAGCGGCAAGCCCGACTGCGGCAGCCAGCAGCTTCAATTGCTCTTTGGCAACGGGTGCACCCAAGCCTTTCGCCAATTCTTCCCCCAAATTGAGCACGTTCATGACACGTGCTTTGTAAAAAACATAGGGGAGTAAAATGGCGATCCAGGGCAAAAGCGAAAGAACGAACTTCCAGTTGGTCCCCCAGATACTACCGGCGAGCCAAGTCGCCACAAACTGGTACTTGTCCGGGCTCAGCTTCAGTGTCAAGACGATCATCGCGGCACTCATCCCAGCCGCCACGGCAATCCCCGTCAATATGATACGGGTCGGAGATAATCCCTTGTGCCTTTTATAAGACAATGCGAAGATCAGCGCTGCTGTCACGCTGGCTCCAAGCAACGCCAACACTGGCAGCAAAAAAACAGGTGCCGCAGACGTTGATGGATAAAACGAAATGAACAGCATCACCATCAAGCCAGCACCAGCGTTGATCCCTAAAATACCAGGTTCAGCCAGCGCATTGCGGGAAATTCCTTGAATAATACACCCGGATACGGCAAGTCCTGCCCCAATCAGGAGGGATATAACAATCCGCGGCAAGCGGAATTCGAACAAGATCAGGTTTTGTTTGTCTGTTCCAGAACCGATCAGTGTCATCAGCAGATCGCTTGGTGACAAACGTATGTAGCCTGTGTTCATACTGATGATAAACGCGATGAAAATGAGGATAGCGAGTATCGTCATAACCGCAAAGGCTCTATTTCTTTTGCGGGTTTGGTAATGGGAAACCATTTGCTGCATCATTACATCTCCCTTCTTTCTTTACGCGCCAAGTAAAGGAAGAACGGTACACCGATTAGCGCAATAAGTGCCCCTAACGGCGTCTCATACGGTGGATTTACCATTCTTGCGGCCAAATCGGCGAAAACGACGAGCAAGCTGCCCAAAATGGCTGAGCAAGGAATGATCCATCGGTAATCGACCCCAACCAAAAAGCGGGTCAAATGCGGAACGATCAATCCAACAAAGCCTACAGCCCCAACAACGGCGACTGCTGATCCAGCCAAAATCAGGACGATGATCATGCCTGCCAGTTTGACTAGCGCCGTGCGCTGCCCCAATCCTTTCGCAACATCTTCTCCAAGACTGAGCATCGTGATGGAACGCGACAGCATCATCGCCCCAATAAGAGCTGCGAGAATCCACGGAAACATGACTTCGAGCTGAAACCATTTGGTTCCCGCCACACCGCCCGCATACCAGAAGGCCAAATCTTGTCCAATTTTAAAGTAAAGAGCAATCCCTTCGCTTAACGCAGACAACAGTGCGGTCAATGCGGCACCCGCCAAAACGAGGCGCACCGGAGTCAATCCGCCTTTTGCCAAAGAACCAATCCCGTACACCATACCTGCCCCGACGCCAGCACCCAAAAAGCTGTAGAGAATCAGGTACATGAACGGCAGACCCGGGAAAAAAGCGAAGCAGAGAGCCAAAACAAATCCGGCACCTGCGTTCAAGCCAAGCAGTCCGGAATCTGCCAGTGGGTTGCGTGTCATCCCTTGCATGATGGCACCTGCAACAGCAAGGCTGGCCCCGACCATTGCACCGCCGAGCAGACGCGGCAAACGAATCTCCTGAATAATTTGGTGTTGCGTAATATCAGGATTAAATTGAAAAATAGCTTCCCATACGACAGCAAAGTGGATGTCGGCTGCTCCAAATGACACAGACAAAAACATCCCCAGTATTAATGCGAAAACCCCGCCAGTCAAAATGAGCGTCGCTGCCCAAGGGCGAGAGCGAAACGCAACTGGCTTTCCGTTATTCCCCTCTTTCAGGGAATGTGCGTGTTGACTCATACGTGCCACCTTTTTTTCGTTAGTATGGAGCTGAGTTGTTTTTGATGATATTGATTCTTATTATCATATATGAATTTTAGGCGATACATGAAATCAGTGTCAATGGACAATCGCGAAGTTGTCTTTGTACATTTACGCTAATACTTTTAGGGATCGTCGACCTTCTTTCCGTTGGCGATTACACCGTGATTCATCCATGGCATGAAATCCACCTGGTACGCCCGCTTGCTTTGGACAGCAGGAAGCGTTTGCCACACTGGATGGTCGAGCTTTAGCTGTTCGGCACCTGATTTTCCCTATGCCATTTGTTAAAGGAGAAAAAAATATGATCGGCATCCAGTGTAGACAGCTCCTTCCCACGACCTGCGATGTGTAGTTTTTCTCCACGAGGATTTAATCTGCCGAGATACGCAAGAAGGCCACCCTCTGCCCTTTGTGACTGCGTCCCATTACATTTTTGGCAGCTCTTACTTTTATTCATACTGCTCGATTAACCGCTCTGCCAATTCACTTCGGCCCAACCGATCACCGAGGGTGCGCAATGTTTTTCGCCACTCAGGGACCGAACTGCCGAATCACGAATGTAAGGGCAATCCGGCAGATTTGGCATACACATCCGCCTTCCAGCCTGTACACTCCCGAAGTATAATGACATCTGGGGCACGACTGGACAAGAACTGCATGTCATCTGTCAGCACATCGTAAGATGAAACATCATGCAGGCCCAAATAGTCCTGATGCCCCCAATATGTATGCGCCCATTGAACGACGGGCCGAATACCGAGGGCCAGCAAATAATCCTCCATATAAAGAGAGATGACTCTTAAATCATCCCGATGAATATTGCGATATTTTCCTGGCGCGAGCCCTACACGCTGCTTAAAACAACGATTGAAATAATACTCGCTGTTGAATCCGACGTTTTGGGCAATCTCGTTGATCCGCTCACCTGTCATGATCAGGAGTTGCTTCGCCCGATTGATCCACAGTTGATTCATGTAATCGAGCGGTATTTCTCCCATCATTTCCTCGAAAAGCTGCGTATATCGCCAACGCGGAACATTCGCTTCCTGCGCTAGCTGGTCTACGGTCAGCGGCTCTTGATAGTGTTCATCTACATACGCAATCGATCGTTCAACAACCCGCCTTCGGTCCAAACTTGATTTTCCTGGTCCGTTTTGCAGGGCCTCCGTGGCATCGCGATGCTTGTAAATCTCTGACATCAATTCAACGACACGTGAAAAAGGCTTCTCATAATAGCTGAAAAGCCATCAGCTGCCAGAGCGATTGCTGATACGATCGTGAAACAGTATCAAAAGCTTGAAGGGTTCTACCAAAATGATGATAAGTATGCCGTGACCTGGGCGGTTGGACATTTGATTGGTCTAGCCAATCCGGAAGAATACGCTCCAAAGTATACAAAGTGGGATTTGAATAGCTTGCCGATCGTTCCTAATCCCATAAAGTTAAGTACGAATCCGAAAACAAAGAAACAACCGAATGTAATTAGGAAACTCGCCTCTTACTGCGTGGGTATTGTAAATGCAACCGATTGTGCCAGGGAAAGCGAGTTAATTTTTGGCTATATCATGGAGTACCTTGGAACAACAAGCCAGTTAAACGATTATGGACGAGCTCTCTCACTCCGGACGCGCACTTCCAACCAAGAGTACAGAAAAAAGAAGCCAATGTTAGGCTCCTTTTCATGACATTATTAAAGGACTTTAGGCACAAAGCAAACTCCGATAGGCAAGTAAGCAGTTCCACTACCAACCACTACATCTTCTAAAGGCCAAGGCCTTCTTTCCATTACATCAAATTCATATGTTTGATACCAGGGATACGCTGTAATAATTCCCGTTTTCCCTGCCGGAACAGTTATAGTTTGCTCATCTGAAACGGTGTAACCCTTGGTAACGCTAAATCCAACACCAGCACTAACAGCCTCAGCGCTAACACTAACATTTGCATTATATGAAGCACTTACGGTTTCAGAAATGATCATTTTACCCCCAGGAGGTGCATAACTAGAGCTTCTAATTTTTTTTGTCCCGCAGGCTTCCGATTCACGTTTCAATTTTACGTATTGACCTGCTAAATTTGTCACATCAGGTCCTGTTCGATCAATTAATTTAGGTGTTGATTTAACCATCGGTACAACCAAGGTGATTTCGCCAGTCGGCTTAACGTTCATACCACTTATTTCACCAAATTTTTTTGTATCTTTTATCTTAATTACTTTTTTGGTAACGCCATCAAAATTTTGGTAACTAACATCACCTAGTTTTTCTAAATCGTCACAATAATTAACCTTATTATTATCCGCTGATTTCGCAAAAACCCCTGTTGAAAGTCCTGTCGATAACGTCAACACAAAAACCAGAATAAACATCAAAGATTTGGAAAGTCCATTGTATAATATACCATAAGTGTTTTTGTAAGAAAATGGATATTCCAAAAAAATACAGGAGTGTGACTAATTCATGGAAAAAATGATAGTTAAAGTCGTGCTATACAGCTTTATTGTCAGTTTTTGTGCCCAAATTTTATTCACAAGTCGATACCAAAGTGTACCTAAACCAGGTACTGATCTATTCGATATTGTTTATCTTCCCGTTGACGAGTACATATTATCAATTCTTCGAAATTCTATTGTTGTTTCATTTGTTACCATGTTAGTGTTTATCCTCTGCTACTATCTGTATAATATAATCAAAGCAAAAAAGAAATCTCAGTAGTATGCCTTTTCGTGTGCTCTTAATCAATTTCCCCCTATGAGCACGATTCAATCAGCTAATGTGTATGTTCCACCCCAAAATCTTCGCTGAAACTTTACACTCGATCACTAGGCTTTCCCTTTATCATTTGCATACGACTGACAAATAAAATGCCCTCTATTTGAGGGCATTTGCTTTCCTTTTTATGTAACAAAATGTATTTCAAAATGGCAAAAAGCAACGATTTCGAACTAATCAAGTAAAGTAAAATGTAAATTAACCAAGATCTCTCGTAAATTGATGGACTCATGTTCCGCAAAAGCTTTAAGGTCTTGTAATAACTGCCACCGAACACTTGCAGGTTGAATGTAAATATGAGGTGGATACTCTTCACTATCAATTGATCCAAATCCATACTTTTCCAATATAACCATTTGATTCATGACTTGCGGAACAGTCATGCTCAATGAATTTTCTACCTCTTGGCATGATACGCACATCATATAGTCACGATAAGCTGGCGTTGCGAGTTCTACTAAAGCGGCGAAGAATCTCCGGGAAGGCAGGTTTAATTTAGCTAACGATTTATAAAACTCAGTGATTTCGTTAAGTGATTCTTGATACTGCTTAGGTGTCAATTCTCCCCAGTTAAGTACCTGCATAAAACGTGCACAAGTACTTGGTTGAGATCCGCTAGGCTTATCTAGAGTAAATAGACTTTGGACGTTTGTCTTAGGTGGCGGGTGGCTTTCTAGCTTTAAGTAACGATGGCGTAAGTCTTGAAACCTATCATCAAGAAGCTTGGAAATTCCTGAATTAGTATAGTATTCAAATGTAATACCTTCTTCAGAACAAAGTTCTTTACATTCAATAATCTCTTCAGGGTGAGGATCAAAACGGAGAAAAGCTATACATAAAGCTCCATTCGCCACTCCCTTTTCTACTAGTATTGTCACACTTTTAATGAGGTCTTCCTTCACTTTTCCCTTTCCAGAATCACCAGTCGCTTGGATGCATACGTATGACCCATCCTCACGTTCACACCAGGCATCTGGTGTTCCTTTACGAGTCTGATTGGTTCCTTCCACAATTCCATTTTGTGAAATCGGGCCCCAATCGTTGTATAATCTAGGTAGCAAGTCTACTGCAAGGCGTTGAAGCTCACCCGCACTTAAACCTTTAAAAATTTGCTCTGTAAGGTTGGCGGTCATTTCATTAACTCCCCCATTGGTATGTATTGAAAATGATGAGAATGGCCGCATCATATTTATGGAATATCCCTCACTGTTAACACTTCATCAATCCCTACCACTTGTCGAACTAGGTCTGCATAACTCTCAAATTGTTCGTTTATAAACAGCGTTTTCCGATATCCAGAAATAAATCCATCTCCCGTTCTTCTAAGCGCAATGACGCCGCAAAGCCTATCTTTATGGAGTGGGTCATAAAAATATCCATCAGTGTCCCGATTTGTTCCTGTCAGTGTCTTTCTTTGACTAACTTGGTAGATTTCAGTACCAAATACAGCTTGAGAAATGTCTATGTCATCATACTGATCCGCTTCCATAACGATTAGATTCACATGCTGCGCATCATTATTCCACGTAAAAGCGCCAATGGCTTTATCAAGACTCGAACGTATTTGGGCTTCAGCTTCGCCAGTAAGATCCCGCCAATCCATACCTGAGGATATCCCTAGAGACAAATGTGGTAACGTGGTACGTGGGTTAAACAGTATAAAAGCAGCTTTTGGTTTGATATCATCAGGGTAGTATTGCCTCGACAGATCATCAGACTGGGCTATCGTTGCAATTAAACGGACAAGCGGCTCTACATCTTGCTCCGAGAAATTTTCGGCTAACTCGATAGATACGAGTTTACTAACAGCAATTGCTTCAAAATGAGTTTGAATTCGTCGCATCATCTGATTTCTGCGATTCTCAAATTCGCTATCATTCAATCTTTTCATCTGCAAAAAATAAGTTGTGTTGACCCGTGGTAACACAAAATCAGGTGGACGTGTGTATTGAGGAGGCTCGTACAAGAATAAACCTTGGGGGTCATTACGAATTAGATCAGCCCCAAAGTTATGCTCAGCAATAAAATCAGGAATGTTTCGACCGCTCCCTCGTGCATTTTTCAAAAGTGTTTGGTTTAGATTGCTCATGCCATGCTGTTCAACTAAGTCCATCTGTTCTGCTAGGTTTTGTATTTCCGTCTCGTTGTTTTTGCATGTAGTGTTATGTAATATTTCTTCCGCTGTTTGTCGGAACTTTGTTGTCATCATTAAGCACCCCTGTTAATTTATACGTCGCAACTCCTACATTGTATTTTGATCACTAGTTGGTGGTGGATGTTGAGCAAGTATTTCCCTGGCTGGAGAAATTTGAAATCTAATATTTGGACTTGCCAATGTTCGTCGCTACAAAATTAACAGCATTCAATTTTGATAGGAAAATAGACTCATCCCTATTTGAACATAATTGGTTGAGGATGGTCAATTAAGGTATTTCACTTTTATAGTGGTGAGCAAGCTGTAATTAAAACGATGCCCACTAGAATACGACGGCTTCGTCATTTCCTAAATGATCTCGAGAAGAAATTGAGTGAATCTCAAAGCACTCCCTCCCCTCTTTCAGAGGATCAGAACGATTTTATCATTGGAGTAGCAGACTACTATGACTGGCTGCTTCTCCGGGCAGCCCTAGATGGTAAATCTCCGCATACGTATAAAGATTTAGGAGAAGATTTTGGAAAACCTGTGAACTTATCCTATTTGTATAAATTGCATGACGAATTGGAACATATTGGTTATATTAGTGATAACTAGATAACTAGCGAAGGTAAAGAAAAACTGGTCAATTTAGAAGTTGCCCTATTTGCGGAAGTTCTGAAGGCGAAGGAGCAGATCACAAGGCTTGAAAAAACCGAGTCCTTAGTTAAAAGAGAAAGGCATCACATTAAACCCTAAAACGGGTCATTAGTTGTGTTAAGAGAGGTGCTTTATGAGGTTTTCGAAGTTAAATGAGCTAATTCGAGACGAGGTTATTAGTCGTTTGCTTCCGGAACAAAAAGACTTCATAGATAATCAAATGCGCCGTGGCAAGCGAACCCAATGGTTAAACATTATGGCAGAAATTAAGGGAATATCTCTAATCGATAGTGATGATTATGACACCATTGTCAGTAAGGTTGGAGGTTGGGTCCTTAGCAATTACGAGGATCGAGGTGTCCGAGATCAAAAATGTGAATGTGGGCGACCGATCCGCCATGTGTACCATGTCACAAATCTAGATACGCGAGATGAGCTCATCCTGGATAGTAAGTGCATTCAAGACTACACAAACTTAGATGCAGCTACCGTAGGACGCATTAAACGTGGTATGGAGAGCATCGATTTAGAACGTGATGAAATACTGCGTAAAATCGAAGATGGATGGCGTCTACCATTCTTTGTACCAGATGATCTAGAGTTGCCTGCAGATATCCGAGAACACCTTTCAGTAGGCTTACCTCTGCTTGATCGACAAGTAGCAAGGTTGAATGTCCTATTACAGAACTACGCGCGGCAGCGCCCTTCAAGAGCCTCTGATGATAAATCGCGTACAGAAGATTATCAATTTACTACCTTTTTTGACGAAGCCACTTCTGTATCAGACGAGATCCTCACTAAATCTAATAGGGAGCGCGTTCCTGGTAGATCGGTGAGTGAGCAAATGGAGAATCAAATCCCCCATTCATGGATTAATGCCATTGAACGTTGCCTCAAGTCATTGACACAAACATCACAACAGTCTATAAGTGCACTGGAAGTAGCGAACATAGTCGCAAAATGATCTCGGTTTGCAACACGATCGTTACCTTACTGGGAAGCCACGTACATATTACCTGGTTGCACTTTATTTAGATGAAAAAACATTTACCTGCAATCTCGAGTTAGTATCTGCAAGCCATGATAACCGACTATATACTTTGAAGAATCACTTCTGAAGGACTAAAGGCCAGGAATTCAACTGACCTTTATAGAGGATCAGTCGAGAAATTTCTTTTTCGATGGACTATATAATTGGACTATGAAAAGAAACCCCAGACGAGTAGGTGTTACTCGTTTGGGGCTATGAAAATTCATACTTTGCCTACTGTGAAGGAGGTAATTTAATTGGCATATAATTTAATGCTTCTTCTACTATCTCTTCTGGTGTTAATTCCTTCTCGTTCCAAAAAATCAAATCACTTACCTCAGGATGTGGAACATTTTTTTCAAGTAAGTTCATCATTTCATCTATTTCTTCCTCTGTTCCGTCTACTCTTATAATTTTCTCAACTAATTCAACTAGTTCCTTTTTACTCAATCCCATTTTTCTTACCCTCCTGGTTATATAATTCTACGGTAGGCTTATTTATTTCCCGAAGTGATAACTCCGATTTAAAATTTCTTGGTGAAACCTTGGGGTAACAATTATTATGTTATTAAGATTATAAACTCCACCACCATGCTGAATTGGTTGCAAATGGTGTAATACATAACTTCTTTGTTCTCCATATTGTTGACTTTTTGTAGCAATCGGTGCAAGCCCTTTTTTCATCCTAGTTATATTTGACGCACCAAACTCATTAGCATAAGGTGATGATGCCACACTTCTCCAAAAATCCTTCCTAAAATCGTCGAAGTTCTTGTAGGTTTTGCCGCTTAATTGTTCTGCAACCTCTTTAGGTATAACACCTGCATTTCCGTGCGTGCCACGCATCATTTTGTAAACAGTGTTTGTTATACTCCCTGTTACAGTTCCAGCAGAATTACGAGCACTCGTTGCGCTTTTACCAGCGATATTGAGAGCTTTCTTCCCTATGGAAACCATACCACCACCAGGGACAAAATCAGCAGGATCGTATTTCCCATATTCTCTCCACAAATTTGCCTGTCCCTCAATAACTCTACGCCATCCAACGTCATTTGTTGAATAATAATCAATTGTTAAATCTATTATTTTATCCTGTATAGTTGGATGTAACTTCTCGTCTCCCTCCTTCCAATGTCCAGTAGGATCTTTATACCTCAACGGATTGTTTTCCACATACGTATACCTATTGAGCGTCAACGGATTATCCACGTGCCCTTTATACGTATCCTCCGAGATAAACCGCCCTACCGTCGGATCATAATACCGTGCACGCAGATAATAAAAACCGGTCTTCTCATCATAAATCTCTCCACTATACTTAAACGGATTGGACATCCCTTCCGTCTGCGTAGTGACATTTCCCCACGTATCATACTCGTAGGTGTTCAGAACCTGCCCATTTTCATCTGAGATCGAAACAACATCTCCATGACTGTTATAACCATAATAGCCATTTTTGTTAGCTAACAGGTCTTTTCTAAACAAGAGTTCATTTCCCCAGATGTTCCGAGCCTTTACATTTCCCGCTGCATCCAGCTCTTCGATAACTTTTCCATTCAAGTATACGTACTTTGTTTCGTCACCATTCTCGACCTTGGTTGCACGCAGCCCATCCCCAAAGTAGGTATACGCTGTCTTTGTCCCTGTCTTTTCGTTTGAGGTACTGCGTAGGCGATTTCGCTCATCGTACGTATACATCGTTGTCCCAATATCAGTAGGCAGCTTTCCTTCAAAAGCGGAGCGGTTGCCTCTGCCGTCATAGGAGTACTGATTCGTTAAGCTTGGTACCTCTTCCTTGGTCAAGCGATCGATATTGTCGTAATTGTATTGGTGAGCAGTTCCGTTCCGCTGGATAGACACGACATTCCCGAAAGAATACTTGTTCGATTCAGTCCAGACAGGATCTTGCTTGTTCAGATGAGTCACATTCTCTACTTGTCCAAACGAATCCAGATTACGATCGATTTTTCTACCATTCGGATATTCGACCTGGTAGCTCTCTCCATTAGGCTTCATGTGATAATCGTACGTAATGAGCCCAGTGAGCGGACTGTTTACTTCCTGTAAGCGATTAGCCGAATCGTAACTATATGTCACAGTTGTAGAATCTGGGTACGTGAAGGTATCCATGAGGTCGTCATGATCCGCATACCCTAATTGATAGGCACGTCCAAAAACAGTCTGGCTCTTCAGTCGTTGAAATGGATCGTAGGTATAAGATATTTCCCGATTGTGACTGCCAGTTGGCAATCCATCTGTCCCGTTGCTGTTCGTTTCTTTTTGGAGCAGGGAGGTGTTCGGGACGTACTCGTTCGTTTCTACGTTGGTGACTACACCCGCTGCGTTTTTAGTAATCAGTTTGGCTACATCGTAAAACGGTGTGTATTCATAGGTGTGAGTATTCCCTGCCTTGTCTCTAAATTCCTTAGTGGTACCATTTGCATTGTAACTATACGATTCCGTTGCGCCGGATGGAATATCCTGCTCGCTGATTTTCCAAGATAGGGCATTGTAATGGTTCTTGGTAGTCAGCACTTGATTTTCAGTTACGGTTACCAGATTTCCAAGTGAATCATATTCATACCGGTATTTGTTTTGTTCTGGATCTAACAGGTATACGAGGTTGCCATTGTTGGTGTAACGATACTCCCAGGCCCGATTCTCACCAGTATGGTCTTTAACAGATTTGCGAATGACCTGATCGAAATCGTTACGGGATAGATGAGTGGTTAGGCTTTGAGTGCCGTCACCTGTTCGTTTCACTTCTTTTTCCAACTGTCCATGGCGATCGTGGTATTGTGTTGTTTGCAATCCGTTAGGCTCGATCGTCAGTTGTGTGTTGGCAGCAACTTTGTTTGTTCCGTCGTTCATCGTATTGGCATGCAAATATACGGTAGTGCCTATTGGTTCTTTTTTCTGCCATACGGTACCATCTGCATTGTAAACAAATGTCGTAGCGCGATTGTTATCTGCAAAGGGCGAACTAGATAATAGATGGTTCGCATCCAGAGAATACGTATTGTACAGAAGCGGACGTACTTCCCCATTTATTCCAATCTGTCCTTTGTATTCGACCTCTCCATATGGCGTGAAATGGGAAAACACCTGCGTGCCATCTGGCATGGTCATGGTTACTTTACGTACAGCATCATCATAGGCGTAACTGGTCGTTCTCGTCTGTTCCTTGCTTGTTACGAGCTCTTTCGTTTTTCGGCCGAGTAAATCATACGTAAATTGGACCAGAGTATTGTCCGGATAGGTGCGAGAAGTTAGGCGCCCCATTCCATCATAGCTATAGCTATGCGCCAGGGTCTGTTTTTGGCCTGCTGCCGTCTCTACCTGCATTGTTATCTGACTGGGATAAAGTCCCATCGGTTCATAGGAAGCGATGTTTTGCAGGGTGGTTTTGGCATCTGGTCCTGTACTTGCTTCTGCAATATATCTCAATTGTTTATCTGCGTAGCTGTAAGTACGGTCTATCTGCTCTACCCGTGGGGTTATACCATCTGGGTAGGAATCCACGATTTTTTCAGTGGCGAGTAAGCTGTCCCCTCCGTACGTATACGTTTCCTGATGATAATGACTTGGGTTGCCGGCTGCTGTCTTTTTGATACTACCAGGCAATCGGAAATCGGATGGTGTTCCAGGGAAAACATACTCTGTTACCGTTACATTCCCCTTTGGATCAACTTCCTTGATGACATCTCCGTACTTGTTATAGTCATATTCTGTTGTTTGCGCCAAACGGGGTATACGCACCTTTACCTTGGACAGTTTGTCCGGGTTTGGAGCCAACAGGAACGAATACACATCCTGGTCGGTTGTTATGGAAGCCGGACGCCCAGGGAAAGTAAATACATACGTCGGTTTTGTTTCGCGATCGTTGTACAAATAACTCGTGTATGTTACAGGAGAGAAGAGATACGTTTTGTCGCCTTCGGTTAGCTTTAGCTCCCCTTGAATTGTGTCCGTATCCGAACCTGAACCAACATACTTCTTCACCGATTGCAGCAAGAAGTTACGATCTTCATTGACCACAAACGCTTTTTCCTCGTTTAGAAGCCCATCTTGAAGGGTGCTGGTTACCACACGGGAGCCATCACGGTTAAGGGACTGCGTAGCAAATCTAACGGACTCAGATTTGGGCGCCTTCCAGATTTCTTTGTTGGTCTCTGGATAATACTTGGTGTACGAGTACCACTCTGTCTTTGGGTCGTCTGGATGAGGTGTCTTTGCAAAACGAAAATTGACAGCAGTCACTGGATGGTAGGAAGTGTAGGTCAACATTTCCTTGTCCTGATACAGGCGTACGACTCCCCGATCCAAAAAACCAGGCGCGTCCGGATTGTATAAGCTGTACGTGTACGCCATAGACAAACCTTCTACCGGGTAATATACTTGCTTCAACAGCTTGTAGTTCACTGTCCCACGCTTGGTTCGGTCTACATTTGTATAAGAAGATGATTCTATCCCGTTATCATCAAAGTTAATGACACCGTTCGTCGCCAGGAAGGTATAGTCCGGTTTGAAGTTAAATTCAGACTTCCCGTATAATTTGGCATCATGATACATATATTCGGCGATCACTTTACTTGCTGTACCGGATACATCGTGTTCGATTACACGATCTTGGTTCGTATAGATTCCCCACTCATATTCTAGGTGCTTCAACAAGGTTGTCTTCGAACTATCTTGGTATACTCTTACCTGTGTACTGCCCGATAATCGATCCATGACGATATAGCGTCCTACGCTGTCAGTAATTTCGATAGGCAAACTATGGTCATCTGGGATGCGATAGTGGATTGTATCTCCATAAGGATTTGTTTTCTTGACCAGATAGGTGGTGTACAGATCATCCCCCTTGTATCGAGACTCCTCCCCAAAATCATACTTATCCCCATTCACTCGCAATGTGGCCATGTGGTACTCGCCAAATTCACCAGTTTTGTCTCGATAGTTGACCATTGTAGCCCCTTGAAATGGGGTGTTTACCCATGTTCCATACTTCGTGGAGGACTCCAGAACGGTCCCATCCTCTAATGTAAAAAGGTATCGCTCGCCTTCACCTTTATGTCCACATGAATATTTAGTCGCATCACTTGATTTGGTACAATTCGTATTTGATTTGTATATCTCCTGAAACCGAGGGAAATTCAGACTCCAGCCGTGTTTCAGGGAGTTTACATCTCCTTGTAAGGGACGTGTCCTGTTAATTTCTGAAGTAGAATAATAAATATCCTCGGTCATGGCGTCCAAAGAAGAATAGCTTCTTTCTAACGTCAAATCCATCCCATGTTTTCCATCTAATTGAAGGTCGATTTCTCTCACATTCGCTGTCCGGTATAGCTCGTCCACCGGATTGTCTGTGTTGGATCGCTTGTATTGATACGTCAAACCTTCTGAGTCGTACATCGCATCGGGAGGACTCGAAGCAAGTGAAGAGCTAGTCAAGGCGTTTCGTTGTTGTAGAGTAGGTTTAGGCTGATCTTCCGACTTACTTTGTTCAAAAAAGATTTTTATCGCAGGCAAAAGTGCAGAAATCTGCTCGTACTTCGTTTTGGTAAGTTTGCTAATCTTTCCGATGACTATTTCATCTGTCCACTGGTATTTCTCTACTTGCTCGTTGTGTGACAAAAATTTATCAAATTGTGGGTAAAAATAGGAAGCAATCTGGAGCATTTCTCTTGTCGAATTGCGATAAGCTTGCCACACATCGTTTGGGTGAAGGGAATCCCAATTCTCCGCGAGTACTTTCTCCTTGGTGTAGCTTGGTTTGTCATCTGGTTTCTTCTCTTTTTTCTTGGATGCTTCGTCTTTTGCGTTCACATAAGTAGTGAGCCAATTTTTTGTCGTCCCATTTTGATCGGAGGCAGAAGCTGAATCTGTACCATTTGGAGATTCCTCCGTGTTTGCATATGCCATACCGGGCCATAGCAAGGAAGCTGCCAGTATGACATTTATACTTTTTGTTAACCATTGTTTGATTCGCATCGAGCTTTGTCTCCTCTTTCCTTAATAAACCGTTTTCTTGGTGAGATTTCCATTGCCATCATAGATAAACTCAGTCAAGATTTTGTCATTTTGTCTAATTTGGACCAGTTGTCCTTTTGCGTTGTACACATATTCGACTCCGATGTAACGAGCTGTAAGTCGTGCTTGAACAGAGCTATTATTTGCAACCGAGAGGACAACATAATAATCCTGACCTTTTTGTAAGGAAGGAGTTACCTTGGAGAAAGGAGATTCGCTCCCAGCATCAGTGGAGACGACTAAACGTGTTTGTCCATAATCCTCATAAATAGCGAGCTGTGTAGCATTGGTATCAGTAAAAACTTCAAAATTCCCAGAAACAGGAGGAGTAAATTTTACAATTTTTTTACTGTCAGGTTGTAAATTTATATCAATAGGTGTGGAAACCAATAAGGATTCTGTATCCGTGAAATTTATACCGAATGTATTGGTTACTACGTCCTTGTCCGTACCTGTGATCTTTGTATGCGGAATCGTCACATAGACATTTTGAACACTATGTTTCTTTTCATGATTACTTGCATTTCCCGTGAATTGGATGGTGAGCTGAGTTTCGCTGTTACGCGTCACAACTGGCTGTAAACCTTGAGGTAAATGATTTACTGTCACAGCAGATGCTACATCTGTATGAAAAGTGCCATTCGTTAAGTTGATTACTTGTTTCTCCGAAATACTACCATCATTAACTGTTGCTTCGTTGATCGTTGGTGAAGTTACAGCAGCACTTGTGTCTAGAACAACTGTCAGTCTCGTATGTAAAGCCTGGGATTGGTCGTAAGGAGGAACATATAGAAAGTATGTGGTTCCAGCTGTCATGTTTATCTTGATTTCGGAATAAAGAGAACCATCCGAGGCTTCATCATTAAAATCTACAAAGCCTTGCATTTGCTCTTCCTGATACATAAGAAGTAATGTGTCAAATGGCACTCCAAACCCTCCGTATGAACCTGTAAAGAATCGATATGTGCCTGTTACTGGAGCAGTAAAGCGATAGGCTGGTATTTCTCCTACTGGCAGACTAATATCAACCGGTTGAGCAAGAGCAAGTTCTGTTTTTACTTTACTTACATTCACACTGTAGGAATCTGTTTCACTGTAATCTCGATCCATACTAAATACAGCAATGTAATAGATCGTATTTGGTTGAACAGAAAATGTGACCGTCTCTTTTAGACCACGTTCGCTATTCATACTAGACCCAACTACTTTACTTGGATCTTGAAGGACAAGAAGGTCGTAGTTTTTGTCTTTTGGAACACTCAGTGTCACCGTTATTTCTCCAAAGAGGGACCCTGAATCCAAACGATACATATCGGTGTCATTTGCGGAGGAAAGCTTTGAGGTATAAAGATTTCCACTAATAATCGGATAGCTGGTATTTGTTTCGTCATTCGGTTCAAAGGGATCTACGATTGGAGTAGCTGAAGTTAACGGAACAGCAGCAGTGCGTAATGTGGCAGCGTTCGCCTGCTTTATTGGTGGTGTTTTTAGGGGAGAAAGCTCAGGCATAAGTTGTTCCCAGTATGCATTTACTTGTTGCTCCATTTGTTTTTGCAACTCTTGAATCTTGTTTTTTTGCTTTTCCAGATGCTTCTTAATTTTTTCTTGTTGTTTTAGCCGATTCGAATCCTTTGGTGCAGCGTGGAGCTTCGTGTTCTTTTGCGAAAACATGGATATTTGCTTCTCGATCTTTTTCGCTAATTTCTTATCTCCCTTTTTTTCAGCAACAGTCTGGAAGAAAGATAAGGTCTGCTGAAGCCCCAATATTTCTCGATCCATTTGAGATACTTCCGCTATAGGATTTTGTGTCGTTTTTGCTTCAGCCATAGGAAAACATGTGAGCAAAATCAGCATGCCTACAAACGTAAAACTCATCAAACGATTTACCATTTTACTCCACTACTTTCATAGAAATAATTATGAGTGACTCAAGTTACTTGACGGTAAATTTACAACTATTTGTATATCCCTAGGGACATCACCTCGTTATGTATCCTTCATCTATCAAAATCCCAGGTGTCAGTATATCAACTATGAGGTAAAAATGATTGTCAAAAAATATGGTGCTCTTGGTCTGTTTTCCCAACAACCTGTGGTGAAAATTTCAAAAATAAAATAAAAAAAGCCCTAATCTAAATGATTAGAGCTCTATTTGTTTTATTAATGCTGGCTTAACCTACAAGGCATGTATTACAAAGCCGGATGTTATAAATTTTTTTTGAAGTATTTACTTTCATTGGGAGTAAATAAATGGATCAAGTCACGGATACGGGCTACTTTAAATGGTAACAAAGCACCCACACCCACCAATGAAATCATACCCATTCCATTTGGATACCTTTGCTTTAACATCCATGTTGAAATCCCGAAGTAGATACGCTCGGATGGACATTTTACTTTTGGTTGTTCTATTAAGTCTTAATTCTTCTATACCACTTTTATTGACTCTCCTCTCTTTTTCTGAAACTGCACATGCTTTTGTTCGTTATAAAAATTCTACAAACGGAATGTCAACGATGACTAGAGCTGTTATGTCTTCCATCGCCTATCTGACTTGCTGGAATCACATTTTGTCCATTAATGACAACATTAATATTAACTTTAACACTTTCAACTACGTTAACTTTTTTATTAATATTCATGTAAGGTTTTAATCCCGTGTTCATCGCTTTTTTTAAAATCCGTTTAGTTGTACAAATCTTCCTAAATAGAAACTGCGGGAATAAAATAATCCTAGACTGCCACAATTTTATTATAGAGTCCTCGCAAATTTGAGGGTTTAGTAGCATCTATTAATTTTAAACGTTCAACAGTTAGATCATTTAAACGTGAGTGTAGATCCTAGTTATATCATAATTGATGTGCTGATTGCGCTTGCAACTCCTCAAGCCTATCAAATTGTAGCAAAGCTATATCAAAATTTATGAGTGGTTATTCTGGATCCTCAAAGCCTTGGTCAATATGAAAATATCTCTGATCAAGAAAATCTATCACAACTCGATAGTCAAGAACCCAAAATTGCCCTGCTTCAGGATCACCATTAGTCATGATTCCAATCCAACGGCATGTACTTCCTTTCAGGGTAACTTTAAAGACTGGGCTTCCACTCATTCCTGCAAACGACTCAACTTGTTGCACAGTCCCATCCTCACCTACTCCATTCGTATTTGCATCACATATGAAAAAGTCATTAGTATACTCTTTAATTTGAGTAAAGTAAGGAAGTGTAGTTAACCTTATCATTGTTGTTCCTTCTGATTTTATTTCTTCACGATCATAACCATTAAAATTTGTAGCATTTACCACAACTAACTCGTCAATGCTTTGCGTCGGCTCGACATTATCAAACAATTCGATTCGTAAATAATCTTTTTCATTTTGCGTATGAGATAAATCGACAAAGGAAATCTCGAATGCAGCTATATCTATACCCGGATCGAACTGATAATTTCTTAGATTAAATCCTTGAGTATCGCCGTTCGGTTTGAGAACTGGTGCAATTATTTCCTGTAGCGGATCACTCATTTACGAAAGAAAGGAAGAAAATACCTCATGAAGAGATTACTCTCCTTAATATTGGGTTCATGCCTCTTTTTGGCTTCTTGCAGCATAACATCATCGGAGCCTACGCATAATCAATTCCAAATTACTTTGACTGATGTATTCAAACATCAACATACCTCCTCGGTCTATCAGTTTGAACTTATTACGAAAGAACTCTCCAATGTAAAAGACAAAGAGAGGTTGGCATATCTATCAGGAATGATTGATAGCTATTTGATTTCTAATCCCCTTTTCCTCCCATCCATTATCTTTAACAATGGAGAAACAAAACAGATTATTGCCGATGAACAATTACAATCCGAAATCGTAACGTTGTACCAGAATAAAAAAGAATATCTTAAAAAGATACAGTCATTAGTAAATGAGAATAACCTATTGGAGATCCAAGGTAAACAAGATGAACTCAAGAAACTAAGTGAACTTATGGGAAAAATAAATGATGATAGGCTTTTCAGTAACGATAAGCCTAAATTGGATTCATTGAAGAAAGACCTTGAAAATGTGATTAAGGAATTCCCAAACTAAAACTGTCACAAGCGGCTCACCGTGGCCGACGGCTGATCAGCGGCCTCGGCGAGCCGTCGCACTGTCGGGCATGAGCTCAATCGGACGCGTGCCCGGGTACCATACGCCGAACCACTGTTCGGCGCCGTAGTCCTCGAACCGCTCCAACTCGGCGAACCAGTCGAGCGCCGCTGCGCACGCCTCGGTGGCGTACCCGCGTCCCCACGCCTGCGGCAGGAACATGTAGCCGAGCTCGGGCTCCCCGCCCTCTGGACGGATGTGACCCTTACGCTCCGGGCCGCGCCGATCGAGCGTGATCATGCCGATCGTTGTTCCGTTGAGATCGACCACGAAGAAGCCGAAGCGCTGCCCGGGCACCTCGGGCAGCGCTTGCTCGAGCTCGTCACGCGGTCGGGAGCCGCCGACGTAGGTGCCCACCTCTGGTGAGGCGAACAGGTCGATCAGCGCCACACGGTCCCGGGCCTCAGACTGGCGGAGCTCGAGCCGCTCGGTCTTGATTGGGGCAGGTGGCCAGGCGACGGGGTGCACTATAATCTCATCCGACATGTTGTAATCTCCCTTCTCTGTTTAATCCTGTTTGTCCATGTCTTAAAACATATGTAATGGCTTGCACTCTAATTCGTAGCTCTTACTATCGAGTAGGCGTACGAGGGACGGTCTATTTGATGATTTCGAGCTTATCGCCCAGCAGGATTTGCAACTTCGGAAGAACGTCATCTTTGAAAGCTCAGGCCACTTAGCGGACATGTATAGTACCATGCCGTCATGTTCATCTCCATGTTCTTCGGTATAGTCGAGTAAGTAGCAGTAATCTTCGACCCGCGCATTCCGATTCACGATCACGCAGGCAAACATCCAACTTGTTAGCTCGAATGACCGTAGGATTTCTTCTATCGTGTTAACGCGATACCATAATTGGTTTTTCAAATTGACTGGGCGTTCAAACGGGTACAGCCAGGTGGAACTAGTGGTTTCGACCAAACGGTTTTTTACAAAAGTTTGCGTTGCCTCATCACGATCCTCTAGCGTGTAGAACGAATTCATTTCGTGTACAGCGGTGCCAATCTTCCGTAGAAGTTCATCATCCAATTCATCTAATGGGACTTCTCTAAAACGGGCTAACATTTGATCCATCAAGGCCTCATTAGTTCTCAGATCACTCTCAGGCGCATAATGATGAAGCAGTATTTCCTTCACCCTTAGGCAAATAGTCTGATTAGGGTCATAGATCATATCTGCGTGGAAACAGTGCACGGAATCTTCAATTAGATTCTCCCTATGCGGATCGAATTCTCTGTCCCAGTTCGTATATGAGAAAAGAATATCCTGCCACGGTTCGCGAAAAGCCAGAATGACCTCTGCCATTGTATCAAACACGCTTGGACCAAATCCTAATTCGTAACCTTGCTCCAGTCGAAAAGGAGAAGTGTTCATCAGTAACTTCAAATTTTATACTCCCTAATGTAGTCCGCATTTTTCCAAATGATAGTGCCATGTTTAATTTCATGATTTATCTCACAACTAAATCCAAACTTCTTATAAAAATGCTCTAATCGTTCGATATGGTCCCAATCAACTTGGGAAATCCATCCGGTAATGCATTGTACATTCAATTCGTTACCGAGCTGCATAATGGCATTCATCATGATGGATCCATACCCTTTGTTAACCTGATCCTCCTCCATGCGGATGTCCGCAATCCGTAAATGCTTTTGTTCTGAATCAAACTCTAGAAAAATATTAGGATCAGGAACCATAACACCTTTTTTGGAGATCAGCTTCACCCTCAGTTTGATATCTACATCGTCCAAACCGTCACCAAAGAACAATCTATATGCATAACTCTCTCGCCAAATTTATTTTGAGCAATGTGAATTACCTTATGGCCATCTTTTTCAAGTTCAGTTTTTTGCCACTGGACTTCATATTCTACATTGTCTCTTTTCTGCAAAGGGAGAGGTTTATATTTTCTTTTTAAAATGGAGAATAGATCACCAATGTCAAAAAGGGATGCGAGCGTCTTCTCAATTTCTCTATTATTTTTCACTGTTTGCACTCCTCAAACAACAATTCATATTATCAACCTCGTTATAATCCTGAAATTTAGAAAGCAAATGATGATTATTGCATTTTTAAGCACGTGTAGGGGATACCGAAAAATAAATAAGCACAGCAGATTTTAGTAGCTATCCGTTGTGCTTGTTTTAACTAGCGAACCGGTTAGCGGAAGATCCTGATTAATCAACGCATTCTAATTCTGTAATGCCTCATTGATTTTGGTATACCTTTTAACTCTAGTACCCCGCTATATATTAAATGCCTAATCCTATACTCTAAGAAGAAATCACCAATAACCTCATTCATCTGTTTCAATATTTCTCCAATCACCCTTGCAGTCAACAAAAACTCTTTGTTTCCTTGTTCTTGATGTAACTTTTCAATTGTTTCTAGAATTAGTGTATCAAAATGATGTTCTGGTACTCCTTTTATTTCATCATTAATCCATAAACGAAGAACTTCTTTGGATTGTGATAGTGTTTCCCATTCTTTATTAAATTGTTTACGATCCCTATCAGATAACGGTTTGCCCTCAATACTTTTCTCAAATATAAGCTTCAAATTCTTTGCTTCAATTTGACCTGTACTAAAAACATACTGCTCTTCAACTTTAGAAGTTATATATCGTTGATAAAATTTTGTAGAATTAATAATAAATATGTCATTTTTCTTATCCCGCAACAAATAAAGAATAAACCGAAGACCGGTTTGTTCATCTGCATTATTACCACACCAGATATAAATAGGAACATGATCTGATATATCATCTATCTCACGCAATGTATTAGTAAATTTATTCAGATATACATAATCATCTTGCTCGAAGTTGATATTCTCATGTAACCATTCATTGCGCAATTTTTGTCCAATCTTTTCATCTAGATTCCTCAATGGTCCAATGGATAAGAAGTCTGGAAATCCGATCACGATCTTAGGACGTTCTAGCCCAACTCTTAAAGGTCCTGCGGCAAATTCTGGCGAAACGATATGCACCGCACTAACTGTGTTACTCCAATGTTTTTCGCCAGGAAATAATGTTTGAGGGCATTTTTGAATGTGTTTATTTATTTCTTCAACCATAATGTTCATATCATCCTGTGTAATAAAGTATCCTTTACCTACACGTGGTTTGTGTTCTTCGTGATTAAACGAATCAAAATCATCTCCACGATTGATTTCAAACGTTTTCCACTCGCCTTTTTCACTTAAATCGGATACAGTTAGATAGTTTTTGTTCTCAATTTTAAAAACAATAACTACGTTCGGTTCCATAAAAAAATATACATAAGGATGATTAATCTTAGTTTTAATTAGGTTCAGCTCCTTTTTATACACTTCTTATACAATCGCGCCCATTAAGAATCTATTTCCTCGGACATTACCGCAGCATCGCTTTCAATTTCATCTATATTAACCGGTATTCTAATAACGTTAGCCGCTGTCTCTCCCCAAGAAACCCCTAACTGTTTGGCATGAACATTTGGATCGTGCATAGAGTTGTTTTTAAGCAAGAATACATAACTTGAGCTATCTTTCCACAAAGATGTCCAATTGCTTTGCGCTTGCTCATTCCTCTGCCCTTTACAAGGCGATCGTAATAATTTTTAAATAAATTTGGTTTAGTGTTTGGTGGTGCAGAGCATTAGAAGAATCCCCCCACTTCTATTACTCTTTTTGTTTTCTCTACCTTATGCTATCGATAGAAGAGGTCAAAAGAAAAGCCTTCGTACTTTGTTATTCTTTAGCCTTCAGCAATTGATAGCTCAGCCTTTATTTGAATTTTTATTTTTTTCATTAAATCATCTATAGTTTTCTCGTTATTTTGAATTGACATTTCAGTTTTCTTCTTTTGGTCTCCATACCAATTACTAGTTGCTGTTCTCCAAAGAATGGCGTTACCCCAATTATTTATCTGCTTGCCATACAATTTAAACAGTTCACCAAGTAACCATTCAGCATCGTCTGATAAATAAAACCTTGATGATAAGAATATTGAATGGCCCTTTTGATATTCTTGCTTTATTACATCTAATTCATTCTTCTTAATCCAAAACTGAACATCGTTAATAAAGAAAGGGTTTTCTCTCTTCTGAAATAAGTCATCTATTCTGTCATCATCCACATTTCTATTCTTTAAATAGTTTTTGAATTCATTCTCCGGGAGAGTTTTAATAAATTGAACCCCCCATTCTTTCTTCAACTCTTCTATCTTTTGTGAAATAGTTACTGCATATTTATAAATTTCTAGATATATCTCGTGACTTTTTTGACGATTCAAACTGAAATCATGCATCTTTCTCTGAAGATCATACTTGGCAGTCTCAGTTAGTACATTTAATTGTTGTTTATGTGTTTCGAGCTGGTTACTTAGGATATTTTTATGGTCTTCCATTCTGATATTAAAATGCGAATCTATCTTCCTTGTTAGAATATGTTTTAGCAAAAAGCCACCTAAAGTAAACACTGCACTGCTTGACACAAGGGCAGGTAAAACGGCATCCCAACTCCAACCTAATTCCATCTTCCTTCTCCTATCACAGAATGACTGTAACTATGAACACTACTACGTATTTGTCCAAACAATAGTGCCATGCATTATTTCATGGTTTATCTCACAATTAGGGGTAGTACCAGTGTCGCTGGCACACCCACAAATTAACAGAAGATCTTGGAAACTGTTTGATAACCTCCTGATATTCAAACTACGCATCAGTAGTTCCAGCCTTGAATATACCTCAAGTGATTTACGACTTTCATGACCGGGAAGGGGATTGTTCCTTTCCCACAGACCTTTAAAGAGATGTTGGCCATGCACGCTGATTCAGTAGTAAAGACGCCAAAAAATTATGGAGGTGAAGGTGTGTATGACTAAATATAATCAGGATGCTGCGGAGGGTCAGCAGGAGCACATCGAGACGCTGCCGTTGTTCTCCACCACGGACACCGACGGACGGATGACTGTGCTCCGGCCGGGACGTCGCGTCGGACGCGCGGCTCCGCTGCTGCCATGGCTGCTCGCAGCCGCTGCACTGTGGGTGCTGACAGGCTGCGTGCCGTTCGGTGCTCTGCTCGGCCTGGCGCCGACACCGGCGATCAGCATGTTCCTCGGTCATCCGGTCACGGTGGGCGTCGCCGTGGTGCTGTTGTTTGTCGCGATCGGTGCGACCGGCGGATTGTACTCGCGAGCAGTCGAGCAGTTCGGACAGATCAGGGTCGCCGGCCTGTTCGCGTCACTCGCGGTCTCAGGAGGACTCGTCGCAGACGCAGGAGTCCTCCTGCTTTGGACGCTGACAAGCGATCCGTCGCGTCCCTTCGACCTCGAGGCCATCGCAACGTCGCCTACGATCCCGCCAGAGTTCGGCGCCGTCGTCGGAGCCAGCTTCGCCCTCTGGGCCGCCATAACGCTCCTACGGTTGCCCGGGTCGATCGCCCACGCCCGGCGGCGTCAGGCGAACATCGGTCGCCTCCGCGTGGAGGGCTCGTCATTCACCGGGACGCTGACCGCCGTAAGCTTCGCGAACCGCTGGCTCTTCGATCTCCCGATGTTCACGGTCGAGGTAGCTTACATTGTCGACGGTACTCCTCGTGTCGTCTCAGCGCACATGCGCACCAGCGCCGACCGCGTCCCCGTCGTCGGCTCGCGCATGCTCGTGCTGACCGACAATCGCGGAACCACCCACGTGGAGCTGGACTCGTCCAATGGAACGACATTCGAGCCGGACGGGAAGTACGCCGCTCCGGATGGCTGATGCTGCTGCCCTGACCGCTTCGACCGGTGCACTGATCGGGTGCAGCGAGCGTGGCGCAACAATACGTCCGGCACGAACCGACGGCTCTATGATCAGACTCCGTAACGATGACCGACATGCTCGTGCAGTCCGTCGACCGGGAGCAATAGGTGTCGGCACGAATCGGTGTGCTGGAGTTCGGTCGGATGGTGAAAGCCAATCGCTCGGTGTCTCCAGCACGCCGGGTACCTGATATCGGTATTCGACACCTCATCCGCATGGCAAGAGGCCACGATCGACCACGTACTTCTGGCTCATCACATACGCAATCATTGACGGCGACACCAGACTGCCTGGCACAACAGGAGCGGGTATCGGGGCGGTCACGCTCGGCGTAGAAATCGCTTCCTGCTCACTATGGCGGCAATCATGCACATAGCGCACATGCTCCACGACCTTCACTTCCGCCGGGACGACCTTGAGTTCCCGCCTCCCTTATGCTGAGAAAGCTAAGTAGCTATCCTCGTCAGAATGGGCTGATTGTGACACATTATATTATCATTAATATTTACCGTATCATTTTCAAGCTTATTAACTTTATTATTAATATCAATGTAAGGTTTAAATGCTTTAATATCAACGAATGAACGCTATTTCAAATAAAAAAATCAATCAAAGAATGTCCCTATTGAAAATGAAGTAGCATACGCTGAAAAAGGTAGATTGAATTGCTGCATTTTTATTTGGTCCATTTCTTCATCTGACATCGGGAAAAAGGCATTCCCGGGTTCACTATGCAAATAGAAATCACCTTGTTTTGAATTACAATGCTCACAATGGTTTAAGTAGTATGAATGAGAAGCCGTTTTGCTGAAGTTAACAACATATCGAGTGGTAATTCTCTGGATCACATCAAGAACCCTATCAGATAAAACAGTTATATTACTTGGCATAGTAGAGTAATCTTGGCGTACCCAACGTTCTACACTTTCTCCATGTTCTTCTAACAATTCAAAGCCCTCAGGTAAGCAAAATGAAAATACTCTTGTCTTCTTCTGACACTTCCAACACGTTTGAACGGATTCGGCAATTTCAAAGCTATTTGCACGAACATTAAAGCTCTCTACTTTAGTAGGGAACCATTTCTGAAATGGTTCGAGATCTATCTCGTCTGAGATATACCACACTTTTTTCTCAAGATCCCATTTAGCTCCCAGACTCTTTGCATAGTCTTTCTCCGAAAAAGGGACGCGCAAATCGTATCTATTCAAACCAATTCACCACCCAAGCTTTTGATTCTGATATCGAAAACTATGTGTTTAAGGAAAAAATCCCCATAAAGAAGGATAACAGGAAAAAAACAATGTTGTCGATATAAAAAAAGCCTACAAGGAATACCTTGCAGGCTACATGTCTTTGACCCATTTTACACCATCCCACTGATAGAATAACTCATCAGTGGGTGTGTCTTTTAGGTCAATATCCGTTGTTACACGTATCATTTTATCTTGTAAGTATCCCTCTAACGGTTTTATAAACGAAAGTTGTTCTGCTACAGTAGTCGGTTTTCTTCCTCGGTACTGTTTGCAGGTTCGTTTATTTGAAACGGGTCCTTTTGAAGAATAGCTTCAACCTTTTTCTTTCTCGCTTCTAGTTGACGTTTTTTCAGCCAAGGTATCGCCTGCTTTACAGTACACAAATCAAAAAGAGGTTTGGTTTCTTCAACCAACCTCTCTTTCCAACCTCTCGGTACAAATAATCCTTTGGGGAACCTCTTGTTCCTGATCTCAATAGCTTTTCGCAAAAAGATGAGGTATGGGATCACCTTCAAAAGTTTTCCAAACTCCACACTTGCCATTCTGTCAAACAAAAAAACCAGCTCCTCCCTCTTACGGGAATCGCTGGCCCTTCTTACTCCTACTCTTCTGCTACCATCCATACTACGTTTTTTGCTTGGAGTCCTTTATTCCATTCTGCTGGTGCTGCCGTATCGCTGATGATGATGTCGACCTCTCCTAAGTCCGCGATCTTGCACAATGTGCTGACCCCGATCTTGGAGTGATCGGCTAGCACAATGCTTTCATTGGCATTTTCGATGAAACAACGGGCGAGTTCCGTTCGGTCTGGCTCATAGCAGGTCAAGCCTTTATGGAGCAAGATGCCGTCAGCCGCGATAAACGCCTTGTCCACATAAAATTGTTTCATCATCTTCTCTGCATAGGTCCCGCTTACCCGATGATGTTTGGCGCTCACTTTTCCACCCAGGAAATAGATATCTGCCGCAAGCATTCCATTGTTTTGGTACTCGATTAATCGATTCAGCGCCGTGATCGAGCTAGTGAGGATCGTCAAATCTTTTTTCGTCACGAGAAAGCTGATCATTTGCAAAGGCGTTGTCCCTTCATCGATGACAATGGTATCGCTGTCTTGCACCAAGTCCGCCGCCAGCCGCCCAATTCGTTTCTTTTCTTCCGCTCGCAAGACTTCACGGGCAATATGAGAGGGCTCGGAGCGCTCCACTGTCAGCTTTACTGCCCCGCCATAAACGCGCTTCAGCTTTTTCTCCGCTTCCAGCTCTTCCAAATACCTGCGGATCGACTCAGACGATACTTGCAGCTTTTCGACCAGCTCATTGGTCCGCACCTTGCCATTGGAATTGATCAACTGCAAAATGATTTGCTTACGCTCTTCCCCGAACAACGACACGCCGCATGTCCCCCTATACCGTACTTTACGTCAGTTCGATCTTCTCTCCATGGATGTAAATTTGACGTTTTGCCAGCTCGTGAAAAATCACAGCCGGGTCAAATGCTTCTTCTGGTGTTATGACGCCAGTAGCTTTTACGTTTCCTTTTGCGATCTGCTCCGTCGCAATCGCCAGCGGGATTCCTACGTTGCGGGTATAAGCGCGCAGCCCAGCCCAGTCAGGCTCAGAGCCGTCAGATGTCGGATGTGTATGGTACAGGATGTGTCCTACTTTGCGGCCGTCCTTGGTACCTGTTACCTCGACATGAAGCGAATACCCGTATAATTCCGTCTCTTTTCCCTCCCTAGAATTGTAGAGGTATTGGGAGATACAATCAAGGATTCCCACCTTTGTTTCGCCTACCGTGATGGGATCGTTCCGCAAAAAGCCATAATCATAGAGGGCTTTGACCAGCTCCATGTTTTGCTTTGGCCATGTTCCTCGCACCTCGATCAGCTTTACTCCTTTTGGAGACAAAGCCTGTGCGAGCGTTTTTGTCTCTGCATGAGGAATGATGTACTGCACCGTTGTTCCATACGGCTCGGGAAGCTTTATTTCGCGAGGGCGAGCAAATGGCGGGACTTGAATAAATTCCCCATTTTCATAGACGACCCGCCCTGGCAGGTCTGGATCATACTCATAAGTCGTCGTCTCTGTGATCGATTTGGAAAAGGCAATCGGACGAAAAGAGCCGTGGCTGACGCGGACTTCGTCGACTTCATCGAGCTGGTTCGCTGCATACATCGCCATCATTTGGGTCAGCCCAGGCGTCATGCCAAAGCCTGGCAGGCAGGTCTTTCCATGAGCGCGGAAGATCGCATCCGATGCGTTTTCTTCCCCAAAACCGTTCAAATTGATACCATGGCAGCCAGCCTCCGCAATCGCAGCGGTTGACAGTCCGTTTAACGTTATCGTGGTACCGTCCATGACGATGTCGTAACCGCGCATTTTTTGGACCGTATCCGCATGATCGCGCACGTTTACCGGAACAAAATCTACGCGTGGATCGTTCAGCCACTCGACTACCTTGCGACCTTCCTCTTCATTAAAATCGCCGATCGTGATCTGCTCAAAATCCGAATGCATCACGAGATCGAGCACCGCTTCCCGACAAATATTCCCTGCTCCACCCAAGCAAAACACTTTCATCACGGTAGCCTCCTTTTCTTTACTCCAGCCAGAAACGATTGTTTTCCATTGCAGCGATTAATCTCTCGATATCCTCAGGGTAAACCTCTCCGATATTGCCAATCCGAAACGTGTCCGCTTGCGAGATTTTGCCCGGATAAATGACGAAGCCTGCCAGTTTCAAACGTTCATACAGCTGTGCGAAGGTAAATGCCTCGCTTTCGGGATAGTAAAAGGAAGTGATGAAGGGCGATTGCGATTCTTTTGGCAACAGGATGCGAAAACCGACGCGCTCCATGCCTTCTGCGAGCAGCTGCTGATTTCGCTGGTAACGCTCATATCGTTTCTCAACACCGCCCTCTGCCTCAAGCTCTATCAGTGCTTGATAAAACGCGCGAACGACATGAGTGGGAGAAGTATAGCGCCACTTTCCGTTTTGCTCCTCCATTGTCTTCCACTGGCTGTACAAATCGAGGGACAACGTACGGGCAATCCCCTCGCATTTGATGAGCGCAGACCTCTTGGCAATGACAAAGCCGAAACCAGGCACGCCTTGGATGCATTTGTTTGCGCTTGAGATCAGGAAGTCGATCGAGAGCTCTGCTGCATCCAACGGAATGCCACCGAAGCTGCTCATCGCGTCTACGATATAGACTTTTCCGTACTTCTTGGCGACTTCACCGATCTCTTTGATGGGATTGAGCATACCGGTAGTCGTTTCTGAATGCACGACAGCCACATGCGTGATCGTTGCATCCGCCGCTAGTCTCTGCTCCAATACCTCTGCATCGGCTTTTGTCACTTCACCAAAATCAATCACCTCTGTTACGATTCCATGGACTCGTGCCATTTCCACGATCCGATCCCCGTATGCGCCATTCGTCAGGACGAGCAGCTTGCCGTCTGCGGGAATCGCACTACTCACCACCGCTTCGACACAAAAGGTCCCGCTGCCTTGCATCAAAACACTCGTATACTCCTCTACCTGTGAGGTTGCCAATTGGACGAGCTTTTGGCGGATTGCCTGTACCAGTTCATTGTAATCACGATCCCAGGTGCACCAGTCCCGCAGCATTGCTTCGCGTACGGTTGAGGAAGTGGTCAATGGTCCGGGGGTGAGCAGCAAGTACGGATTGTCGGTTGGTCGTGTCTGATTCATGGTCTCTCTCCTTCTGTATGACGCTTCTCGATCTTTTCCAGCACTTCATCCAAACGCCCGATCTCCTCGATAACATAGTGGGCGCCTGCCGCAGTCAATCGCTCCGTTGCGATAGCCAGCCTTTTATCCAGCTCTTCCTGTGGCATGCTTGTCACTTCCTCCAAGGACAGACCGAGCTCGCTTCCGCCCTTCAGGACACCAACGGTCCACATCCCGGCGTTTCTTCCTTCTTTCATATCGCTTGTCGTATCACCGACTTTGACCATCTCGTTCATTGGATATACGTCTAGCAGGATCGCATTTTGATAGCACATCCATGGATATGGACGTCCAGCAGGCACTTCACTCGGGGTGACCAGTGCGTCCGGCTCGTAGCCCTGTTGTTTAGCCGATGCTGCTACAACATTCATCATTTCCCTTGTGTAGCCTGTGGTTGAGCCGATTTTGATACCTTGCTCGCGTAATCGCCCTACCAGCTCAAGCGCCCCAGGAACAGGAGTGGCGTACTCGTGCAGCGTCTCCATCAGCATCGGTTCGAAGTCGGCGTACAATTCGTCCACATCCGCTTCATTCGGAAGTCGACCGTAACGCTCTTGCCATAGCGCTGCTACCCGCTCCATTTTGCACAGCGCCTGGATATGATCGCGCTTGAGCATCCCCATTGGTTCGCGCGCTTCTTCTGCTGTCAGCTCGATTCCCCGTTTTTTGAACACCTGCAAAAACACAGCCAAAGGAGCAAAACAACCGTAATCTACCATTGTTCCTGCCCAATCAAATACTACTGCTTTCATGCTTATGCCACCTGACCTTTCTCTTGGTAGGACCCTGTTGTCCGCTTGCGAAGTTTGGATGCGATCCATTCTGCACCAGCACGTGCGATGATGTTGAGACCGACGATCAATACCGACATCGCTGCTGCCGGAGCCACATCCCCGGCGTCATCCATGTTGACGATGGAGACAGATGCCAGCTTGAAATCTGCTGCGTACAGAAAAACAACCGCTGAGATCGTCACCATCGAGTTGATGAAAAAGTACACCGTCATCTCGACAATCGCCGGCATACAGACGGGAATCGTGACGCGCCACAATAGCTTTGTCTGCGAGATCCCCATGGACTCTGCCGCTTGCTCGAACTCGGGATCGAGCTTTTTCAACGCGCTCGTTGCGGTAATGAAGCCGACTGCAAAAAAATGAATAACGTTCGCCAAAATCAAAATCCAGATCGTCCCGTACATGCCGTGAAATGGATTCGACGGATCGTTGAAGAAGAAAATGTACGCAAGCCCAATGACCATCCCCGGCAATGCCAGCGGTAGAATCGACAGGAAGTATCCAGCTTGGCGAAGCCCCTTCCACACTTGGGATTTTTCAATGGTGTAGGCCGTAATAAACGTGACCGCCGTCCCGATCACTGCCGTCAGCAAGGCGACGAGAATGCTGTTCCACAGCGGTTCTATCCCTTCTCCGGCAACGTTGGAAAAGTCGTAATGATCAAAGCCGAGCGTCAGATTGTACGGCCATACTTTGATGAAAGAAGCCAGCACCACCGCCGCCATGAGAAGCAGCAAAAATCCGCTGACGCTCACACAAAGGATGAAATAAAACAAGTCGCGCAAACGATTTTCCTTGATCCGATACGGTTTGGACTTGGCTGTTACAGCCGCGTGCTGCTTGCGCTCAACAATCCGGTCCACGACGAACGCCACGAGAGCGGGAATGATCAAAAGCAGCCCAACCGTTGCTCCCATCGTCATATTTTGCTGGCCGATGACTTGCTTGTAGACGTCTGTCGCCAGTACGGAAAACTGTCCGCCGACAACCTTTGGTGCTCCGAAGTCAGTAAACGAGAGAGTAAAGCAGACAAAGCAGGCGCTGACGATACCGTATTTCACGCTAGGAATCGTCACGACAAAAAACTTGCGCCAATGGTTCGCCCCGAGCGTATCCGCTGCTTCGTACAATTGATAGTCGGCAAAAGCAAGGGAAACTGCGAGAATCAAATACGCTTGCGGGAAAACATAGACGATCTCTGCCAAAATAATCCCCACTGGGCCGTACAGATCGATGTTCCATTGAAACGGGAGCAACCCGAAGATCCCCGTCGTCACCAGCCCTTGATTCCCAAAAAGGTAGGTCAGGGCGATTCCGTGCATCATCGTGGGCGCAAACAGCGGCAGCAGCGCGATCGCCCGAAAGACTCGTTTTCCACGAATCCCGCTGCGTGTCAAGGCATACGCGAACAGAAAAGCGAGTGTGACTGCAATCAGCGTCGTCATCGCAGAAATGTACAGGGTGTTATTCAGCGACCCTGCCAGTGCTGGGGTGGAAAAGTACGTAACGAAATTGTCCAGGCCGATGAACTGACCGTTCTTGTTATAGAATGCCTTGGAAAACAGCTGGCCAAGTGGCAACAGAACACTCGCTGACAATCCAAGAACGACGAGAGCGATGAGCCACTTTTGCATGGCTTTTCCATCGAAGATCGATGTCATTTCCTTCATGCTGCTCACTCCTGTTCCTCTCTGGTTGGCGCATGCTCAAAGGTCAGCAAATTCTCCAGCGGAAACTCCAGCCACACCTTTTTGCCTCGGGCAATCCCAAGTCTTTGTGCCTCGGCCGCTATCAAATCTATGGTAAGAAGCTCTTTTTTTATCTGACCTTCCTCTTGCCACTCCAGAAAGATTCGGTAAAAAGCACCGCGAAATTCTATCTCGGAAATAGTCGCAGGTATGGCGCATTCGGATTCTTGCTGCAAAATCCGCACATGCTCCGGTCTAATCGCAAGTAAGCGATTTGGATCAGTTGGCGCATTCTCAAAGCGACTGTACGCAAAAAAGTTGATCGCTCCGATAAAGTCAGCAACAAACGGAGTAGCTGGTTTGTTATAGATTTCCTCGGGTGTGCCTACCTGAACGACCTCGCCGTGATCCATTACGACGATCTTGTCTGCCATGGTCAATGCCTCATCTTGGTCATGTGTGACCATCACTGTTGTCATGCCGTACTGCTCATGCAAACGCCGAATCTCCCGGCGCAGCTTTTGTCTTACTTTTGCATCCAATGCGGATAGTGGTTCATCTAAAAGCAAGACATCCGGCGATAGTGCAATCGCTCGCGCCAAGGCAATTCGCTGCTGTTGACCGCCTGAGAGCTGGCTGGGATATTTGGCGGCAGCATGAGACAAATCAACCATGTCTAGCGCCTCTTCTACTTTGGCTGCGATCTCTTTTTTCCCCAGCTTCTTTTCTTGCAGGCCAAAGGCAATGTTTTCGGCAGCCGTCAAATTGGGAAACAATGCGTACGACTGGAACATCATCGCAATGTTTCGTTTCGCTGGTGGCAGGGAAGTAATCTCCCTGCCTCCCAGGATCATCTTGCCTGTCGTCGGCTGTTCCAATCCAGCCAGCATTCTCAGTAATGTCGTTTTACCGCAGCCACTGGGACCGAGCAGACAAACAAATTCATTCTTGTCAATTTCGATGGAAATGTGCTCCAATGCGGCAAACAAACCAAAGCGTTTACTGACCCCTTGAATGGATAGATAGGATTGTGTCATGCTGTTCTCCTCGCTGCTTACTTAGGTTCACTCTTGGTCGCGTATCGTTTTTCCCACTCCGCCAAGATGTTGTCGCGATTTTGTGCGGCTTGATTCAGGTCGAGCTTGATTAATTGCTTGATTGGATCTACTGCGTAGCCTTCCGGGAGTGTCGCGCCTTCTTGCTTGACACTGACGATGGCGAAGTTCTGGTTATAGGCTTTCATGACTTCATCCGAGATCGCCCAGTCCAAGAACAGCTTGGATTCTGGCTTGATCTCACTCTTTTTGATCAAAGCATTCGCCTCTACATCCCAACCCGAGCCTTCTGTTGGAAAGACGACTTCAACGGGTGCGCCTTTTTTCTTCTCGGTAATCGAACGGTAGCCAAAGGAAATGCCGATTGGATATTCACCCGATGCGGCCATTTTCGCTGGCTTCGAACCGGAATGCGTGTAGATCGCCATATTTTCATGCAGCTTTTCGAGGTACGCCCAGCCTTCTTTTTCCCCTTTCAGTTGCATGATTCCGTTGATAGTGAGAAGCCCAGTTCCTGACGACGCCGGATTTGGCATCACGATCAATCCTTTGTACTCCGGCTTGATCAGGTCTTCGTATGAGCGCGGGATGGGCAGATTGCGTTTTTCCAGCTCCTTGGTATTGACCGCGATCGCAGTCTCCCACGCATCGATTCCTACCCAGCTTGCAGGTTCCTTGGAATCCTTGAACTCCGGGGACACTCTCTCGATTCCTTTCGGCGAATACCCTTCGAGCATGCCTTGCTGTTCAAGTACAAGGAGGCTTGTCGCTGCTGTTCCCCATACAACGTCTGCTTGTGGATTGTCTTTTTCCGCCAGCAGCTTTGCTGTGATGATCCCAGTAGAATCGCGGACGATATTGACCTTTACATCTGGATATTTCGCTTTGAAGGATTCCAAATACGTTTTGATCTGGTCGTCCTCCAGCGCCGTATAAACAGTAATCTCTCCTGAGGCGGTTTTACTTTCCGTTGTGGAAGCTTGTGTGTTTGATTGCGATCCTGGTGATTGTCCACATCCTGCTAAAAACGCGATCGATAGAACGGAAGCAAGTAAAGGATAATGCCATTTCTTCATGAGAACCTCTCCTCTTTGCGGAATGTTCATTTCTTGGTTCCTACGAAACCAATCTTACGGGGAAAATGTTAAGCGGATGTGAACCTAGCGTTAATAGATTGTTTTTATGTGTTTTTAGTTGTGTTTTGTTGTTTTTATTTCAATCAAAAAAAAGACTCAGCCATCCCTGCAAACGGGATTAGCCAAGCCTTTGATTTCTTACGTATTCTACTGTAAAGCAGCCTCCACAGCTGCAACTGCATGTATCGCTGTCGTATCAAATACCGGAACGGTGCAATCTTGGGCTGTGATCAACAGACCGATTTCCGTGCAACCGAGGATGACTGCCTCTGCACCTTCCTTGACCAACCGCTCAATGATCGCCTGGTAGGTACGTTTGGATTCCTCGCGAATGATCCCAACGCATAGCTCGTGGTAAATGATCTCATGGACGAGTTTTCGCTCTTGTTCATCCGGCAGCAATACCTCTAATCCATGACCATCACGTAGACGTCCTGTATAGAAATCCTGCTCCATCGTAAATCGCGTCGCAAGCAGTGCCACTCGTTTATGCCCGTGGTTCGTGATCGCTTGCGCTGTCGCATCCGCGATATGAAGAAAAGGCAGGCTGGTCGCTTCCTCGATGGCATACGCCAGCTTGTGCATCGTATTTGTACAAAGAACAATCAGGTCTGCTCCTGCCGCTTCCAGACTTTTCGCCGCATTCGCCATCCGTTCACCTGCTTCTTCCCATCGCCCTTCTCGTTGCATTTCTTCGATCTCGGCAAAATCAACGGAATACAGGATGCTTTTTGCCGAATGCAAACCGCCCAGCCTCTCCTTGACGGTTTCATTGATCAAACGGTAGTAGACCAAGGAGGACTCCCAGCTCATGCCGCCAATTAATCCGATTGTTTTCATTGTTCTCTACTCTCCTTTGTCATTATCGTTGCCATGTGCGTTTCTCCATCCTGCCTGACGAAAACGGGTCTGTAGCAGTTCCCGCGCCTTTTTCGTACGCAACGAAGTATCCAACGGAATCCCTCGTTCTTGCGCTTCCGCTTCCGTTAACAAGGTTTCTTTTACACCTTCAGCAGTCAGCCCTAATGCTAGAGCTATCTTTTTGTAAAAAGAATAATAACTCTCTTTCTCTGCTGGACCGAGATGAAGCGTTCCGAGGTAAGAGCCGTGCAGCAATTCGTGGATGGCACTCCCCACGTCCTCCACATGGACAAAAGTCTTGTACAAATTACCTGACCCGCTTACTTCTCTGCCAGCTGCCAGGTCTGCACACATCGAAGCGACACGTTTATCCCATTGCCCAACCGCATTGCGACCATAGAGAGGGCCCACTCGCACGATGACATGATTGGGATGCCGCTTGCGAATTCGTGCTTCCCCTCGTATTTTGGCATTCGTATAAGCAGCTAACAGATTTCTCTCATCTAATGGCTCGGGCGGATCTTCTTCCCGATAAGAGCCTGTTCCTCTTCCGAAAATACCGTCTGTGGAGATGAAAATCAATTTGCTCTCTTCAGGCAAATGAGAAAGCAGAACTTCCAAGCCTTTCTCTATTAGCTCTCTTTCATCTGTAGCACTCATCAACGCCCAAATGACAACATGCGGTGAAAACTCTTGCAGGATCAGTGAAAAAGAAGGGATATCAGTCACATCGACCCGAAGAAATTGGTGGACAGCTTGTGCAGAAAAGCATGTACCCATCAGATCAATGGCATTATCCCGCAAAAGCTCCTGATAGATTTGACTTCCCAAGTAGCCGCTAGCCCCGAGCAACAATACGCGGCGTTTCTCCATGGCATGTCCCCCTTCCAACGCTTACCATTTCGATTATGATATCTAATATACCACTATCTCCCATCTAGAGCGACGCATAAATAGTCCAATCACCTTCATGAAAAGGAGTTGATTTCATAGGTCTTATTTATAGGAAAACCCCAATGAAGGAGTTACCATATTTTTTCATCTTTCTCTGCACCAACGTGTCAAGAGTTCGCTTCACCTTACGCTATTAAACTAATTTCACATGAAATCGGTTCTTTAATTCTGACCATGTGGCGTTAAGAAATTCAACCTTGTTCGCAAACCCAATATAATGCTCAAAATTTTCTTCAACAAAAGTTGCATAATATTCTTGTTGGAATATCACATTCGAGTATTTATAAAAGTCGTCGCCCTCCTTCACTACCACACATCGAAATAAACTGTCGATATCTATCGCTCTTATAATCTCGTCCTTTGTCTTTACTGAGAACCAAATAATATTTGGTGGTGTATGATTTGGTTGGTCCCAGTGAGGAATTGTCTCTGCCCACGGCAATACCCATTCGGAATTAGTAAACAAACGTCTTTCATTGATGAATTCTTGAATGTCATTATCAACTAATGGCAAATTTCTTTCATAGAAAGAAAAAAGCAATAAGGAGTCTTTTTTAATAAATAGACTAAGCAAGTGAGCAACATCCTTAGTTGACGCACTATGCTTTAATACTCCATATGGTTCTTTCAGATTAATTTGCATATAGTAATCTCCTAATCAAATCTATCCCTCCTGTTTGATCAGCTTTAGCCTATTTTACTATAACTAGAATCAATCGGGCGGTCCCCCTTTTACAGTTTGTTATTCCTTAGGCATTTCGTTAAAAAAAGCTACATCATCGACTGCCAGCCTCACCGTCGGATGACCGGGCTTCGCCGCCTTGCCGATGGCGATCAGTATAATCGGAATGTAGCGTTCTGATACGCGGAAAGCTTCCATGAACTTTTGTTTGTCGTAGCCGCCAATCGGTACCGTGTCGTATCCTTTAGCGCGGGCGACAAGCATGAGTTGCATCGATACTATCCCGCCGTCAGTATAAGCGATTTGGCGGATGGCCTCGGGCGGCATATTCAAATACATGCCGGTATAGTGTTCAACCATCGATTTTGCCGTATCCGCAGGCATGAAGCCTGCATCGACCGCTTGACCGTAAATCTTCTCGGCCATCCGGATGTTCTCAAGGTCTCCAAGAACGGCGACGACAGCCGAAGCTTCGACCACTTGCTGTTGATTGAATGCAATCGGAAGCAGCTTCTGCTTCAGCTCCGGCGTGTCGATAATGAGAAACCGCCACGGCTGCAGGTTAGCCGCTGAAGGAGCCAGCGTGGCTTGCCGCAGTATTTCGGCCAATTCCTCCCGCGAAATTTTGACCTCGGGATTATAACTACGAACCGACCGGCGTTCTTGAATAACATCGAAAAATGGTTGGTGCTCGATCGTTTGCGATGGTTGTGAAATGGACATGGTTCTCTCCTCCTTCTGGTTTGGAAAAGCTGCATGCAGTTTTTCGTTCAAATACAACAATGGTTATTTAAACAACACTTGTTGTATTTGTAGGTTATAATAACAACTGATTGATCCGCAATCATCAATAACCGTAAACCGTTGTATAGACAACACCGTTTCTATAATGTCGTTTTATTGGGGGAGATTTTAACCATGAGAATAAAAAAGAATGAAGCTGATCCTCGTGTGATACGTACACGGCGACTCCTTCAAGACGCTTTTGCTTCATTAATTCAAGAAAAAGACTTTGAATCGATAACCGTTAGAGATATTGCAGAGCGGGCTACTGTTAACAGAGCGACTTTTTATGCGCACTTTGTAGATAAATTCGAACTTCTTGAGGCCAAACTAACGGAATCATTTATGACGATCATAAATCATAGAATAAGCGGTCACGAAGTATTAAATGAAGAAACCATTCAGAGTATTTTTCTGGGTGTATGCGATTTTCACATGAGTCTAAGCACTATGTGCCAAAGAAGCTATAAATCGCTTGGACCTGTATTCGAAATTCAAATAAAGGAAAAAATTCAAGCGACACTTCTTTCCTTTATAGACAAAGACAAGATGCTCTCGAGTCCAAACGCGCAATTCTTAATAAATACAGCTTCTATCATGTTAAGTTGGGGGATGTATGGGGCGGCTTACGCTTGGAACAATGAGGGGCGGCTAATGAGTGCGGAAACATTCGTTAAACAGACAATGCCCTTAGTGATGAACGGAGCCAAAGAACTACTGGGATAGGCTATGTCGCTATTGCTCTATCCTGCCCGTTCAGATGCCATAAAAACCATGAAATTCTTCGTGTTTGTGCGGAGCCGCCTCCACCTGGATTGCCTAAATCGGTTGCGTTTGAAACCGTCAGGCCATTGCACGTATTCGGACATGCAAAAAACCGCAGCTTCACGGTGTCGATCTTCGCCGTGAAGTTGCGGTTGTAGGGGTTTTAGTAGGTAGCTATCACAAAATCATATGTACCAACTCGATGAATCGGATCATTGGTAGGCAGCCCCTACCATGAACCATTCGAGAGCTTCTGAAAATTCATGAGGAAGCTCTGACACCTGGAGGAAGGTACACATCTCGCTTACGATCCGCTCTCTGTTTTGCCCGTATTGCTCTGTGAGCAGAGCTAGCTGCTCCCAATCACTGAGCTCCTTTTGAAAGGCAGCTCGATCCAATGGACGGCCGTGCGATTCCACGAAAAGGATTGCTTCAGACTGGTACGCTTGCTTCAACACACGCAGAAAACGGGAGGCTGTATAACTGCGCGGCCCGCCATAGACAGAGGGACCCAGGGCATCTCCCAGGAACAGCGTTTGATCCTCTTTTACGTACACATAGCACGAATCTTCCGAGTGATCTCCTCCGACACGGTCCACCTGACATGTCACGCCACCAAGGTCGATCGTGATCGATTCATCGAATAGGATATCCGGCTCGACTATTCGGATCAAGTCCCGGTTCATTCCGTACTCTTTTCTGATGTTCGCCATCGTGCTGGCATTGATGATCTTCTCCTTACAGAGCTGTTCCATGACTTCATCCGACCATTCCAGCCCCATCAGTTTGCTCAATGCATGTGCGGTTTTTGCCTGCGCGATGGTAGGTAGATCCCATGCTGACATTCCGAATGTATGATCCCAGTGCCAATGAGTCAGCATGAGCAGATCTGGAAGACGAACGCCTAGCCTTTGCAACTCCTGACGAAACAACGCGGCATGCGCCGGTGAATTTCCAGCATCAATCAAGAGGGTTTTTCTTGCCCCCGTAATAGCTGCTAGGATGGGGCGATCCGTGTCATGACTTGCATGCATAATCAAGATATGCTCGGTAATCTGTTCGATCGTGGACATTTCCTTCTCCCCTTCCCAAATACGCCAATGTAATTTTCTCTCTACAGAATGACACAGCAATATTTTCCATGTTATCACACAACACTTTCCCCTCGCACAAACAAAAACGCCCGTGTTACCAGGCGTTTTTGTAGATACCCCGTGAATTACCCGTACATTAGTTGTCTCACGTTCATGCGAATCACGATTATATTCTTTCCTTCTATCGTTTCCACCCCTACTGATGCGCCGTTTTTTTGAAATGATATTCAGCCGAATCTTCGCCATCGTCAAAGCTCCCTTTGTTCGAACCTGCAATATGTAACGCTAATGGGTTAAAATTCAAGCATTTATTTGCGTACAGGCACATTAAAGGAACAACATACGGGGGTGATTAGGGTTAAGTTCATTCAGTACGTGCCGACCAATTTATTTTCGGCACTGGGGTCGTGTTCATTTTACTCAAAAAGAACCACCCTACGCCGGTTAAGGCGCAGAGTGGCGCTAAGTTAATAGATCCTAATGACAGTAGAAGGAGTTTTGAATTTGTTATTTCTGAAACAACCCAAAGAAAAGATTAGTTACCTGCAATGTTAAATTAATGATTCATATGAAACATTGTTATTTTTCATAACTTTTTCTATTTTCGGGAATACTTCAGATAAAAACCTACCTTTGGCCTGTTCAGAGATGTATAAGCATATACCTTCATCGGTCTCTTCTATCGTCATAGCAAAACTATAATTGTTAATATTTTTATTTCCAGATTCAGTGACAATGCATGCACAAAAAACCTTTATTTCGTTCAAGATTTCCATATTATTTTTTGGCCTAAACCAAAGAATTTCCCTTGCTAACTTTGGCCACCAAAACCATGTATCAATTGAACCAATTAATACCTTGCGCTCTTCTATAAATTTCATATACTTTCGATCAGTTGTTTTTACTGGGCCAGCAAATAACAAAAATTCGTCTTTATCTAGAAAGCAATTAAATATTTCGAAATATAATTCTGCTCGAAAAGGTAAAATAGAATCTTCAATTAGAAAATATGGTCTAGATTCCTTAAAGTATATCATTTGTCACCCCTCCATTAGTAGTAATGGTTATTATCGATACTATTTCCTTTCGGTTAGGTTTCTACTAGTTTGACATTCGAGAACAGCGCTTAACAAAATGGAGTCTACTGTCTACCCCGAATTGAGCAGCACTGACTAATGCCTAAAAACACAGGAATCACTATTGTTGTTAACCAAATATAATTGTTTGCCCCAGACAATGGACGATTAAAGCAATAGACCGATATTGGACAAACGGAAGCGACTGTCCAAAAATAAAAACCAGCTTCCCATAGCTGGTTTCTTTGTTTAGAAGTAGTCATTGTATAATTCTTGCTGCTGTTCCTCTGCAATGGTCTGTAAGTCATATGCGTTAATTCGAAATAACTGATAGTCGCCCATTTCCGTTTTTTGTGCGGCGAGCTTACTTAGAAATTTCGGAGACCCTTCGTTTTCTTCATCGTAAACTAACAAGAGACCATCTGAATTGGATAGCAAGAATTTGTCTTTCTCTCCAAGCTGCCAAACTCCCTGGTAAGGTGTTTGATAGACACTATTGATATAGTCAGCTTGCATCACAATATTTCGGTAGTAATCCTGGGTCTCTTCTTTCCACTTTTCCTCTTGATTCAAAAACGGAGTGATTACCGCCAGTTTTAGATGTGGATACTCCTTTTTCAATTCCAGAACAGTTTCGGCTGCCCACATTTCTACCCCGAGTTGACCTGATATGATGACCCATTCCAATTCTTCCTCAAGGAATCTTACGAGTTCCCGTTTCAGTGCTTTCTTTATAATGGTCAACCCCGGATTTTTTTCATTGAAAATGCCCAGCTCGTGAGCCTTGTATCCTGAAACAAATAAACGTTTTAACATGGTGCCACCTCTAGTTTAAAAGAAGCTCTAGCAGAAAATAGATTTCTTTTCACTCGCTGTTTATTCATTAGTATTGCGTCTCATATTTTTTTATCTTATCACAAATGATGTGTTCTAAATATCGTGGAAGGTTTTCATTCTACTACTCTTCGACCTTACCTGTCAGGGCATTGATATCGTTACCATCAATGGAATAAACAAGAACCGGTTTGGCCAACTTCTCTCCATTAATGAATGGATAGATGTATAGCAGTTCAGTGGGTTGCGCCAGCAAAGCCTGGGCTGCTGCATCCATGGAGACAGCCTTCCTCTTATCCGGGAGCTTGGCGGGCTTTTGGTCGAGCTTTTGATAGTACTCGGTGATTTTCCCTGTGAATCCATTCACACTCACAACAATGCATCGTCCGTATACCAGCGGTAGCCCCTCAACAGATGGCACAAACTCAACTACATACTGATTTGGATTCTCCTCATCAGTATTCAATATGTAGTAGAACTCCTTTTCTTCCTGTTTAAGATATGGTTGCATGAACTGAACGGCTTTCTCAAGAACCTGCTTTTCCGACAATGTTGCCTTCCCTCTTTGGGGTGGGACGTTCGAATAGCTTTTAAATCTGATCACATCACCATCCTTCGTAACTAATAACTCCTTTTCATCAGGGGAAAAATAGATACTCTCCATCTCGTTATGGAAGCCGTTGAAGATACTACCCTTCAAGCTCATACCAAACTCGCTTTCGTATATTCGCTTTGCCTCCTGCTCATTCGTGACCTTTACTACCTTTCCACCAGGCGTGAGGGAGATTGGTTTCCACCTCCACTTTCTATATTGCCGAATAGTGAACAGCTCAGCTCCTGTTACTGCGTCTATATAACCGGAGAATGCAGAGGAGTAGACGAGATTGGTCTGATTTTCACCATGGGTGTACATAAGTTGCAGGCGGGGTGGGATAAAGTGACTGAGCTGATCTTTCTTCATCGCTTGGGCTGGGGGGAGGAAGTCAGCTGGATTGATGTTTGTCAGCGTGTTTTCTCCTGCCGAAACGTTGGTTACCTGTCCCGCACTGTTTACTGACAACCGAAACTCATCGCCAACTACCTCGATGCCATTTACATAGCGGCTATAGATGACATCGCCTACAGGAGCCCGCGTTACCTTGTACAGGCTGCGCATTTCACCGATCAAGCCTTCCATGAAGGTATCGGCGCTCTTATAGGCCAGCTTGTCATCAGGATTTTCAAGATCCTTGTCATCCAATAAATACGTGAGCAACTTCCCGGTTTCTGCATGGATATAGGCTCTGGCAAAGAATTCATTATTTTTTTCATAACGGATTTCGTACACAGGCTGGTCTTTCGTTTCCAAGGTAATATGTCTAGATGTGTCATCGAGCGCTGGGACGATCATTTGCAGCTTTTGCTCCGTTCGTTTTGCCTTTTCGCTTAACTGATTTTCCTGAAGGTGAGCTGCTGCTTGGTGGTTCCCTGTCTGATTTGCCATGACTGTGCCCGAGGCTGGTGACAGGAGCAGCGTGACTGTTAGGAGTGTGCTCCTTGCCAGTACAGGATAACGCCTTTGAGAGGTCGAGGTCATACATGTATCCTCCATCTTTTCTTGACGTTGAAGCTCACACAATAAGACGATGTTTAGAAAAAATTGTCACCTCATCTTACGTGAGACAAGCCTACGCATCTTAATAGACAAGCAATCATGGCGGTAAGATACAGGGAAAATAACAAAGAGAAAAAGGGCCCTTATAAGGCCCTTACATCCGTGTTTCTTGTCCGCTATTCAATTACCTTCTACTCTTTGTTCAACTGAAGATAGTGCCTAAACAACTGATCGCAGTCCTCACGCTTCTCGACCTTGATCATGTTCAAAACGCTCTGATCCTTACCGGAAAAATAGTCGCGAAGATGCTTATCCGAAAAACCGTTCTCATGCGCATCCTCCGCAGTTGAGCAGTAATGAACGACCTTGATGCCAGACCAGATGATAGCACCCACGCACATCGGGCAAGGCTCGCATGTCGCGTAAATTTCGCAGCCTGTCAGGTCCATCGTGCCCAAGGTCTTGCACGCTTCGCGAATGGCTACCATCTCTGCGTGCTGGGACGGGTCCATATCTGCCATCATGCGATTGCTGCATACAGCGATGATTTCGTCCCCTTTGACGACAGCCGCCCCGAAAGGACCACCGAGCTTGTTGTTCATACCTTCCATCGTTTTTTCCACTGCCAGCTTCATGTAATCCATTGTCTTGCATCCTCCCTCAAGAGGCCATTATTTTACGATGTGTGTCCCTGCTTTGTTCGTAATCGCATCCTTTAAGCTCTCTGGGTTCGTAATGATCACACTTGACCCGTTTTTCTCCAAAAAGCTCAGGCTGGCCTCAATTTTTGGCAGCATGCTGCCTTTTGCGAAGTGCTCTTCACGAACGTATTGCTTCGTTTCCTCTACCGTGATGCGCTCCAGCGCCTTTTGATTCGGCTTGCCGAAGTTAATGCACACCTGCGGAACACCTGTCGTAATGATCAATGTCTGTGCATCGATCTGCTCTGCCAGCAAGCTGGTGGCAAAATCTTTGTCGATGACAGCATCAATCCCATCGTACGTATTTTCGCCCGTTTTCACAACCGGAATACCGCCGCCGCCAACAGCAACTACCACATATCCCGCTTCGATCAACGATTTGATTGCGTCTTTTTCCACGATGTCGATTGGCTTAGGGGAAGGCACCACTCTTCTGTAGCCGCGACCGGAATCCTCGATAAATACCCAGTCCGGATGCTCTTTGCGCATCTCTTCCGCCTGCTCCAGCGTGAAGAAGGAGCCGACTGGCTTCGTTGGATTTTCGAAGTTCGGATCATCCTTGCTGACTTCTACCTGTGTGATGACGCTCGCCACTTTTTTGTTGATTCCTCTTTTGGCAAATTCGTTGGTGAGTGCCTGCTGGATTTGGTAGCCGATTCCCCCCTGCGTATCCGCCACGCAATTGACCAGCGGGATCGTAGGCATCCCGGACACTTCATTCGCGATTTCGCATCTTTGCAAAGCAAATCCAACCTGCGGTCCGTTGCCGTGCGTAACGACAACGTTGTAACCTTCTTGCACCATATCTGCTATATTTGCTGCAGTTTCACATACGGCCTCATACTGGTCTTGAATCGTGTTGCGACCATTATCCTTAACCAATGAGTTGCCGCCGATTGCAACAATAACGAGTTTTTCCACTGGGCACTTCTCCCCTTGTTAAGATACTTTTGCAGCTCTTTCACTCTGCGTGATCGTGCTTGGTTTGTTCCATCTATAGCACAGCGCATATAAAACGCCGGAAATGATCGACCCGCTAAGGAATGCTGACTTGCTGATGTTTGCCAATAGTGGCACATTTGGCAAGAAAGAGCCGGATAGCGTAATCAAGAAGCTGACGATCAATACGCCGCATGCCACCCTATTAAAGCCGTTTTCGTATTCTCCGTTTTCACCTGGTTTTACGTAGATGGTTGATAGATCCAGCTTTCTTTTTCTTTCAATGAAAAAGCTGACCAGCATGATCCCCGTAATTGGACCGTACATGGAGCCGATAAAACTATAGAACATATACAGCGCGGCCGTACCGTCCACCAGCTTCCAAGGTAAAATGACAGTCCCCAATACAGCTGTCAAGATAGCCGCTGATTTCACAGTAAACATTTTCGGAAGAAGCGCTGTCATTTGCAGTCCAGATGGAAGCAAATTCCCAAACACAACATAGCTCGTCGAACCTATATTCAGTGCCAGCAACAAGATAATGACGGCAACAGGATTCCCAATTTGATCAATGGCAGCGACGACATTAAAGTCTGTGATGCCAAACGCAATTTGTGTTCCAACCAACAATCCTACACACGTAATTCCAAACAGGATGTAGGATGCAATCATCCCAAGCGGCAGACCAATCATCGGAGCTTTTGGGTGTTTTGCCCTTTGCGTAAGGTCTGCAATATTGACAATCGGGCCGCCCCAGTTCGATACCAATGCACTTACACATGCGATAAAGACAAGCCAATTCTCCATCGGTTTGGCAGGAGCATAAGCAAAGATCGGACCAAATCCGCCAGCAACGCTGATCGCCCAAATCGCTGCACCTACAATGAAAATATAGATGATCGGTGAAGACCATTTACTAAACAGACTGAGAATTTTCATTCCACCTAAAAACAATCCAACTGTAATGACCCAGAGGATCACATAAGAAAGCATGGTCGGGAAATCTAATCCGAGAAAATCAAAGCCTGGAACCATATTCATATAGCCAGGGAATATTTTCTCAAAAATGACATTAAAGGATTGTGCGCCAATAATTGTTTTGGTCCCAAAAAACACAACACCAGCGATAAGCCCGCGACATATAGCAGGAATGATCGAGCCTTTTACACCAAAGGAGCTGCGCAACAGCATCGAATAGCCAATTCCGTACTTCGTTCCCGCATAGCCATTCAATACATAGCCAGCCGAAACAATCAAGGCAGCAATCATGACTGCCCACAAGACTTGCGGAACGGATAATCCGAGGACAAAGAATCCGGCTACAGTCATGTACGACATGAGATTATGCACAGCGCCCATCCACACGGTCACGTAGTTAAAGGTGCCCCAATCTCGATTTTCGGAAGTCTTCGGCAAAATATCGTCCGCGTATCCATAGGACTTGAATTCTTCATATGATTCCTTTACATTTGCCTGTCCCATGTTCATTCACCTTCCTCATTCAACCCAGCTTTCGCAACCTTCTTTTGCCGCGAAAGCTGAGTCACCTAGGATGAAAAGCTGTTAGCTAATCGTTTCCGTCACTGCGAGCAATGCCTTTTCAAAAGCTTCCATCGGCGGATACGTAATACCCGCACCGATCATGCCGATACCTGCGTCTTTATGCGCAATGGCGGTGTTGATAATCGGCAGGATGCCTGTTTGGATCACCTGACGAATATCGATTCCTGTCGGTACTCCTCTAAAGTCCAAGAGTGGAATCGTGACGTTTGGATTTTCTGCTGTCGTGATTTCTTTCATCGTGGTGGAGAAGCCGATCGCTTCTTCAACCGTTCCGCCTACAAGTGCAACAATCGCTGGAGCTGCCGCCATTGCAAAGCCACCGATCCCATATGTTTCGGTGATCGCACTGTCCCCGATATCCAAGCCGGAATCCTCTGGCTTGTAGCCTGCAAACATCGGACCGATTACCTTTTGTGCTGGTCCAGTAAACCAGGTGTTGCCAGCCATACCGCTTACTCGGATACCGAACTCTACCCCATTGCGCGCCATTGTAGTGACAATCGTGCTGTTCTCGATTCCATGCGCTGCGTCCAGTGCGCATTTGCACATCGCCATCCATGTCGGGCCAGAGAAGTAATCGCTGCTTGCGACGAAATCGAATACTTCGCGTTTTTGTTCTTTTGTGAAATCTGTCTCCAAAATGTACGGAGTCAGCGCTTGAATCAACAAGCTCGTACCTGCGTTGTTGCGGTTGTGGCATTCGTCACCCATGTGCAGCGCTTGCGCCAGCATGAGACGAAGATCGATTTCGCCCGCAATTTTCATCGCATCACGCAGCATGGGTCCCAATACATCGCGCATCCAGTTCAGACGGGCGATGACGCTTTCATCGTTGGCGCCCATGCGCAAAATTTTAGCCATCTGCTCACTCAGGTTGGTGTAAGCGACGTTTCCGTACGTCTTGTTTTTCACCACATGCATGAACATCGAAGCGGATGTCACACCTGCCATGGAGCCTACGCAGTTGTGTTCGTGGCATGGGGAGAACGTGATTGCGCCGGAAGCAGCTACCTGTTCAGCTTCCTCGATGTCTTTTGCCAAGCCCTCGAATACGATTGCTCCAGTTACGGCACCTTTCATCGCGCCGCACATTTTGTCCCAAGTAATGGGCGGGCCTGCGTGCAGAATCGTGGTTTTTGTCATGCCTGGTACCACATTGATCGCTTGGTCGAAGCCAACAAGCATCGGCTGGGAGTTGATGATGCGCTCTACCGCCAGCTTGTTTGCCGCAGCGATTTTCTGAGCGACAGCAGCGTTTTCCAGTCTGTCGAGAGCGTTGATCAGCTCAGGCTTTCCGCCGCCTGGTGGCTTCCAATCCAGATGAGACGCATTCGCATTTTGCTTGATGATATCGTCTTTGAAAAACTCGATCCCTACGTTAATCGCATGAATTTTTCCGTTAAACAGCTCGTTGATTTTGCTCATGATTATTCCCCTTTCGCAACAAATTCTCTAGCCAGAAGACCTGCGTTCGTGCTGCTGCTTGCAATCGTTACACCCGCATCCATCAGCTTCTTCACTTGCTCATCAAAGTTCGGTGTATCGAGGTCGGTACCCAGCACGTAGCCCAGAATTTCCAGGTGTCTGCCTTCCTTGGCAGCTTGCGCTTTTGCTTCAATGATTGCTGGCAGCATCACGCCGACAGGATCTTCGTGGGAACCAAAGCCCAAGATGAAGTCCATCAGAATGACGCCGACGGAAGGATCTTTTGCTTCTTCCATAAATCTAGCGATGCGCAAGGACGGGTCGATCATTGGATGCGGCTTGCCGTTTGTAAAGTCGTCATCGCCCATGTCGAGGTAAGTGTGTGCCTTGCTCTCATGGATGTTTTTCAGCTTGTAGTCCGCTTTCTTTTGAATGTTGCTGTATACGTCTTCATACTTTTCCATCGCGAGGTACATCGCTTCGTCGCACAGGGTACCGCCGCAGAACAGTCCCCGAACGTATTTTTGTTCCGGTGTCAGCTTTGCCCGTACCTCTTCAATCAGCGGCCAGTTGAGAGCGCGCTTGTTGAGCTCGTCTTCGTTGGCGCCAGCCAGCACAACTGCTTTGATGGCTGCTTCCTTGCTCGTTTTTGCAAAATGTCCGCCTGCTTCCAGAACTGGCGTTTCTTCTCCACCAATGAAGTACACAACCACAGGCTTTTTGCAGTTTTTCACTTGTGCCAATACTTTTTCCTGAACGCTTGGTGCTGGTGGCTTGGAAATGAGCACGATGACCTTTGTCGCCTCATCCTCTTCCAGCGCTTTGATTCCGTCGAGCATCATGATGCCGCCGACTTGCTCGGACAGGTCGCGTCCGCCTGTACCGATCAGCTGCGTGATACCGCCACCGAAGTCGTGGATACGCACGCTCACCTCTTGGCTGCCTGTACCAGATGCGCCTACGATCCCGATGTTGCCTTTTCTCACGGCGTTTCCGAAGCACAGCGCCACATTGCCGATAATCGCCGTACCGCAGTCAGGTCCCATCATCAAAAGGCCTTTTTCATGCGCGAATTGCTTGAGGGCGATCTCTTCCTCGATGCTCACGTTGTCGCTGAACAGCATGACGTGCAGATCGTTTTCCAATGCTTTTCTCGCTTCTCTTGCCGCAAATGCACCGTTTACTGAGATGACAGCGAGGTTTGCCTCTGGAATGCTGGCTGCCGCTGAATCAATCGTGGAGTATTTGATCTCCGTTGCAGATTTGCTGCCGCCTTTTTTCTTGAACAGTTCTTCGATAGCGATGAGAGCGCTCTCGCACAGCTCGTCTGTCGCTGCCTTCACCACGATCATCAAGTCGCTCGTTTTCGCTGCTTCCAGCTCAGGTGTGAGCAAGCCCACATTTTTCAATACCTCTTTGTTCATGTCCGTGCCCATCGCGATCACCGCTTGTTCGACACCTTCAATTTGATTCGCTTTTGTAGACAGAGACATCAGGGATACCGAGTCAAAATACGTGCTTTGCTTGATTACGACTTTGGTAGACATACATTACCTCCAGCTTCTAGATTTCGTTCCAAACCACATAGGATGCCAAGCAGGATATCCGTACCCGACGACGAGCCGATCCCGATGATTTTGTCTAAAGCAGGGACAAGCTCTTCCATGGAGCCGGACACCATGCATGAAAGCAAGTCATTTAGCGACTCCCTTACTTGTCCATGGGCTGCTTTTTTCAGCGTGATCGCACTGATTTCGTTCGTTAATGCTTGGGACGAACGGACGATTTCATCGAAAAATGGGCATGACAAACAAGAGGAAATGTTTTGCATTTTGTATACACTGCACAATCCCACTAAAAAATCGTCACCCGATGGTGTTAACCCCGGCCCCAGACCGATTAGACTTATCGCATGCTGAGTAGCTGACTCTATGCGGTTGTTCGCCAGATCGTCGGAAAGCATGCCTGCACGCTGGATCAGCATACGGGACATCTCTTTCTCAAACGGACTGGCAGGTTGGGAGGACATTTTCATGCCCCCCGTCTTGCCGTATACGTCCACGTAGTTCTTCGTGAACGCCACATTTCTGCGCAATACTTCTACGCCTTCTATGTCACAAGGATAGGAAGGAAGCTCACCTTCCCACTTTGTTGCTTGCTGAGTCCAAATTCGTAAATCCGCTCCAATAACGAGCGTGTTCTCTTCCGTAATGACCGGAGCGTTAACGGATAGCCCCAGCCCCGAAAAGCCTTGTACATCAATGATGAGCGTGTTCGGTGCATTGTCTAGCTGATGGTTGCCAAGGGTGTACAATTCTCCGTTTTCGCTGCATGTCAGATTGATCGTTCGCTCAAAAATACTGTGTACGGTCCCGCTAAAGTTTGCTCGTGCCAAACGCTCAAGGAAACCGGTATCGCCAGACAACGCCTGGATGAACATGGGATGATTTACTTTGCTCCTGCTTCCAGCAAGATTTTTTCGATCTCGGTGTAGCCTTTTCTTCTCGCCAGTTCAAGCGGTGTTACGCCGTACTTATCTACCATGTGCACATTGCAGCCATGCTCAATCAACAGCTTGATGATCGTTTGCTGCTTCTCGCCGCCATCGCCTAAGATGATCGCTTCGATCAGTGGTGTCCAACCCACAAAGTTGGTATGGTTGACGTTAATGTCAGTCGTCGTTACGAGCTCACGAACGATGTCCACATGACCTTTTTCGCACGCTGGTGTAATCCCTACTCCACCAAAACGAGTCAACAGCTCCAGGTTTGTTCCTGCCTTGATCATCATTTTGACAAGCTCCAGCTTGCCGTTGATGCAACCGAACAAGAACGGGTTGAAGCATGTCTCATCCTGCAAATCTACATCTGCACCCGCTTCTACCAAAAACGATACCGCTTCCAATTTGTCGTTCATGGCAGCAGTCAGAATCGCTGTACGCTTTTGTCTGTTTCTTGCGTTAATATCTACGCCCTGCTCCAGATGCTTTCTCAGTGCTTCGATATTCCCCTCAGCCGCTGCCTCGAGAAATGCCTGTACTACGCTTTTGTCTGTCATAGTAAGCCCTCCATGATCTCGTGATTGAACAACCCGCCAAGATGGCTGAGCGCTTGCTCTTTTAAAAAACAATTAGACAAGCACCCCGTACTTACATCATTATTTTAGACAGGGAGAATGGAATCGTCATTGTGTATGGAAACTAAAAAAATTGAGGTTCACTTGTGCACATTGCACAATTACAGGGATTCTTTTGTGGCAAAGGAGTGAACAGGGTGCTGACCATCAAAGATTTGCTTACCATTCAATCGATAGACGGCATCAAAATCATCGCCGGAGAGCAAGGCATCAATAACGTCATCTCCATCGTCAATATCATGGAGAACCCGGATGCTTTTGACTGGCTGTCTTCCAATGAATTACTGCTCTCCACCGGATATATTTTCAAGGACAATCCCGAACTGCAAAATAAAATCATCAAGGAGCTGGCGGAAATCAACTGCTCCGGGCTCGTTATCAAGATGCACCGCTATTTTGATCAAATCCCGCAAAACATGATTGATCATGCCAACAAGTATGGACTGCCGCTCTTGGCCCTGCCTTTTGAATACACGCTGTCTAAAGTGATTGCCATTATTAACGAGAAAGCCTCCGGGCGCTATGATTTGTTGAACCGCAAAACACTGGACATGCATAATGCGCTGTTTCGCATTGCACTCGAAGGTGGCGGACTGGATCGCATCGCCTCCGAGCTGTCTGAGACCATCAACAACCCGATCCTTATTCTGGATCAGGACTGGCATCTGCTCCATTACACGGAAATCTGGCACAATCCGATTCCGCTTGACTCCTGTCTGACCTTGAGCAAAAACAGACCTGTTTTTACCCGTGACTTCACCGAGTCCGTCCCGAAAAATATTAGCCAGATCAAAAAGTCGATCAAGCGTATCTACCATGCGAAAGATGATGAGGTGAAATGCAGGATTCTACCCGTTGCCGTTGCCAACCACATCTACGGGTACATCGTCGTCTGGCAAACCGTGTGGGAGCTGACTGAATTTGACTACATCGTGCTGGAGCAGGCGTCCACCATCGTAGCACTGGAGCGGATCAAGGCGAGGGAAATCGAGGAAGTGAAGCTGAAGATCAGACAAGACTTTTTCGATGACTTGCTTACAGGGAAAATCACTTCGACTGACTCGCTGCAAACCTTATGTGACTTGCACGGGCTGCAATCGAGCTACATGTATTTTTGTATGGTCATTAATATCGAGCCGGTTGAGCTGGAAAATTTGGAGGATATAATCGATCGCAAGTACGAGCTGGATCGGATCGCAAAAAAATGCGTGGATCTCGTCTATGACTATTCGAGCAAAGCTCCTGGAGAAATCACCTGCTTTTATCGGAACAATCGGATCATCATCCTTATCGGACAAAATGAACATCGCCCTGTGGTGTCTGCAAGTGAAGCCAAGCAATTCGCCAATGAGCTGTACAGCGCTCTTGTGGATAAAATCAAGAAAACCTTGTTCTTTATTGGGGTAGGTCGTCAGTATAAAAACATCGCTTCGCTGCATAAAAGCTTTTCCGAAGCACATGAAGCGATCCGCCTGATGCAGAAGTTCAACAGCAAGGGCGACGTCTCTCATTTCGATGATTACTCCGTCTATCATTTCCTGGATTCCAACATTAAGGACATTGAACTGGAAGACTTCTTTTTGAAGCGTCTGGGGAAGCTGTACGAGCATGATCAAGAGTTCGGCACGAGCCTCATGGTGACCTTGGACAATTACTTTCTGTACAATCAAAATGTCAGTGAAGCGGCGAAAGCGATGTTCATTCACCGCAATACGTTTATTTACCGGATCGAGAAGATCAAAGAAATTTTGAACATGGATTTGAAAAACTCGGAGGAGCTGCTTCAAATCCAGCTGGCGCTCAAGATCGGCAAGCTTTTGCACAAGGAGTAAAGCTCGAAAGAGCGTTGTCTTCCTGCTGCTGCGGTCGGGAGAAAGGCGTGCCACATGTTTTCCAGTCGCCTGTATCCTCACTACGTTCGGGCGGTCTCCTTCCAAACATGTGACACACCTTCCCGTACAGCTGTTTGGGTTGCTCGTTTTGAACTACTCGTAAGAGTAGGAGCATGTCGAAGATTTCGCTTAAAATACAAAAAGAGCCTCTTTAAAGAGGCTCTTTTTTCTTCATTATTATTACTACTTTTTAGTTATGAATATATTTTTCAAAGACTTTCCCAAAGTCTTTGACGACATACTTGTATCGGATGTCTTCCAGCCAATCGAAGGTGTATTGGTTGATGGACTTGAATTGTGAAGCTACGTCTGCTTGCTGGCCTGTTACGCGGCCCAGTGTGCTTTGGGCGACGTGGAGGCTTTCTTTGGCATGCTGGAGTGCAAGTTCGTTATCGTGCATAATCGATGCGATCTTCACAAGGGCTTTGTAGAGGTCTTTTAGCTCCTCCAAATGCTTTTTGTTGACATCGATCGAGTAGTGCTCATTGCCCATGGTGAACTTGATTTCTACATCCAAATCGACAGTTCCAGCTGTTTCCAGATACACGTCAGAAATCGGGTGTGTATGGTAGGAATAGCGGCGCAGCATGCGTTTTTTGCTGGTGGCACTCGTTCCATCCAGATGAACCAGCCCCAGATTGGTGAAGCAGTACTCATCGGACTTGGATTTGATCAAAAAATAAATTTTCTCATGGTCCTCGTGCATGATGTAATCATCAGCGTCCACCTTGTCGTAATCCGCTGGTTTTACCACGATTCCCACATTGCTCAAGCCAAGTGCGTCTGCCGCAAGCTTTCCAAACATATTCAAACAGCTCCCCTCGATATGTACGGTTAAACCTTTACCATTTATACGTTCACGGGGAGAGTTAGTTGCAACAAACTACTGTGCTTCAGCCAATTTTTTGAGGAGGCCTGCAAGGACATCAAAATCAAATTCTTTTCCGTTCCGTATTTTGATGGTCTTCCGGTCAGCATGATCAGACTTCTCGAAAAAGCCAGCTGGAGCATCCAGATTCGCCGCTTGAAACAACGTCACGTTAATCCAGTCCTTTGCCGGAAAATACACACATGCCTGTTTGCCCTGAATGGAATAAAAAGCTTGCTTATACTTCACCTGCTCTTCTACATTCGGGATGTTTTCATGGATGAGCTGGCGAATCCGATTGCAAACTTCTACCTGAGATTCATTGGTTATGTTTTGGATATAATCCGTTACTTGCTGATTCAATCAATAGTCCTCCGCTTCCCAAAAGTGATGGTGCTTCTTGTCTTTATGATAATCGACAGATGCAATAGGAGGCTTCTTCTGGATTGCTATTCTATCGATTACAGCCAAGTCGTCTTTTCTTCCGCTGCTACCCGACTGGTCTCAGGAGCATCTGCCTCGGGATAGCCAATGAACAGGGTGCCCACGACCTTTTTATTTTCAGGTGATCCGAGGAATTGCAGCAAGCGCTCGTCGCGAACCAAGCCGATTCCTCTCGTGCGCCATACCATGCCAAGTCCCAGTTCCTTCGCTGCCAGCCACATGGAGTGAATCGCGCAGCACACCGCATATTCATTATCCTCTGAGGATGCTTCATCCCCTGGGATTACATCAGCGGTGGCGACAATGACGAGTGGTGTTTTTTCCAGGACGGCCAAGGAATCCTGCACGAGATTCGGCTTGGTCGGAAAACGTTCCAGCAAAAATTCCTTCGCGATTTCCTCAAACCTCAGCTTCGCTTCTCCTCTGATCACATAAAAATGCCACGGCTGACGCAAGCGGTCGTTCGGGGCTAACACTGCGCAATCCAGCAACGCTTTGATTTTCTCTGTTTCTACTTCTTTCGGAATATAGTTACGCACGGCTCTTCTGCTTTTGAGTGCCTCTAGTACGGACATGCTGGTTCCTCCTCGGTTGTACCATTTTCTTACTGATCCCAATCATTATATCGGAGGTTGTCAGGATACGTACAGGTATCCCTCACCGAGAATGTATCGCTACATGTGCTTGGTGTTCGTCTTCTCTTGCCACGTAGATGTCATACTGCGTACGATCTTCTGCTCGGGCCATCATCCCCATGTCTCCCCCTAAATGACGAAGCGTATGAGAGTGACTGCGTGTCCGAAAATGAATGCCATGAGCATTCAGCTTGTATGCCACGCGAGTGTATTCTTCATGACCAAACACGGTGTGGATCAAACACTTGTACTTGGAAAAAAGGGTGAGAAAAAAGTCCATAAACCATTCCACTCTCCTTCTTTTTTGTAGTATATTCCAATTATTGCGGAAAAGGAGGGCGCTTCTACTATGAATCGAAAGAAAATATTCACGGGTTCACCTTGGGAGCCTATCGTTGGCTATTGCCGTGCAATCCGAGTAGGAGACCGGATTGAAGTGGCTGGCACCACTGCCATGAAGGATGGAGAAGTCATTGGTGTGGGCGATGCCTATAAACAAACAAGGTTTATCCTGGAGACGATTGAGAAAGCATTGCGAGAATTAGATGCGGATTTGTCTCATGTGGTCAGAACGCGGATGTTTGTAACGGATATCAGCAAGTGGGAAGAGATCGGCAAAGCACACGGGGAGTTCTTCCGCGAGATTCAGCCTGTCGCTACGATGGTTGAGGTCAAGGCATTGATTGACCCGCGTCTGCTCGTTGAAATTGAAGTGGAAGCTATTGTTTAGCATGCTGGTTAGTTGGAAGCGGACCGACTACTTTTTCTGTCGATCCGCTTTTTGCTTTTTCTACGATTGTGTGAGCTCCTCAGGGATATCAAGACCTGCCTTTTCGGCTTCTTCAATGTGCTTTTTGGCCAGGAGCTCGTCCGCATATTGTGCTTCGTTCCGGTAAATCCTTGCCAGTTCAATATGGGCATGCGGGTAATCTCTTTCCAAAGCAGCATGAAAATAAGTGATGGCGGCGTCGATATTTTTGGCTGTACCATACCCATTACTATAGAAAATCCCCAAATTATAGGCACTGATATCGCTGCCTGCTTCGTAATCCTGCTGATAATAATGCAGCGCCTTTTCGTAATTCCCTTTTGAATCGTGCAAATAGCCAAGCCAGTCAAAAACCGGAGACCCTAATACCTCTCCCTGTTCATAATGCCAGAGGGCCTTGTCCAAATCTTGCGGCACCAGCTCCCCGTCATAATAGATGGCGCCAAGATTGTTGTGAGCCAGCGCATGACCGTGTTCTGCCGCTTTGCCCATCCAGTACATTGCCTGATCGGCATCAGGCTCCGTGCCTATCCCGTGTCGATAGCAACAGCCTAATCCATTCATAGCATGGTGGTTGCCTGCCGCAGCCCCTAATTCATACCAGTAAAAAGCTTTATCGGCATCCACGAAGCCTTCTAGATTGTAATACGTATGCGCAAGGTTGTTCATGGATGGGGGATAGCCCTTTTCAGCAGCAAGAGTATCGTACAGAATGGCTTTCTCATAATCACCTGCTTCATACGCTTCCATGCCCAGGTTGTACAACGTTTCTACCGGCGTGTACTGATCTATGCTGTCACCATCGGATTGCTCCCCTTGGGCATAGGCCAGCAGTCGCTTGCGAACCTCGGCATCAAAACAATTGGTGTAATAACGATCTTCGACATCCTCCAGCACGAGCGTTTTATCTGCCCTCGACAGCCCGTACTCGCTTACTACATAAACGTCGTGGCCCTTGAAGGCATAAGCAAAACCCTCGACCAGATCCTTTTTCACCACCATATCGAATTCGAAATCGCTCCATCGCTTTTCCGGCGATAAGGCAATGCTCCATAGTCCATTTCTCTTCAAAGCATACGCATCCTGATGCAGCCAAAAAATGTTCTCATAATCCTCCAAGGGGAATAGCCATGCTGGCTGATCGGCATCACCATAAAAAACGCCTAGCTTTCCATCTTTTTTCGCCAGCACCTGATCGCCCTGCCCTGCTTCTGTATAAACCTGCAAATCAATCAGTTCATCGTATTCGTACGGCAACAGAAGGCTCTCCTGCTGCTTGCCGTAAGCGGCGTACTTCTTCCCCTTGCGCAGGACGAGCAGATTCGGAAAATAGGTTTGCCGATTCAGTTTATCGAAGCCGGATGCGCCGACAGTGCCGTCTTTTTTGTACAAGGTGCTGTGACTTGCATCCTTGTGCGGTTTGACGAGAAGGAGCCCTTCGCCAATATGTTCCAGCGCCGTCAAGGGGAAGTCTCCGACGTATTGCCAATATTCATTAAAGATTTTCCGATTTTTCCTGCCTATGACCGCTGTATGGTAAAATCCGTCCCCGAACTTGAAGGCTTCTTCATGCTCAAAATCTATCGTTACAGAACCAGCTTGGTCCAGCACGCCCCACTTTCCGTCTTTCTTTGCCGTATAAAATCCTTGGTAATCAAGCAGTTCTAACTCTTCATAGTGGGTAGGGACAATCGTTTGGCCTTCGAGATTAATCAGACCATATCGACCGTTTCGTTTGACAATGGCACAAGCAGAGCCGTATTCAAAATCGTAGGCATCCTCCCACTCCAATGAAATAAGAATTTTCCCGGATTTATGTACATAGCCGTATTTGCCATCTCGGGCGACCACTGCGAGATCTTCGGAAGCGAAATCGTAAAAGGCATCGAACTGAGGGGCAAGCAATACGTTTCCCTCTGCGTCTTTGAGACCTAGCAAGCCGGCTTCCTCAAAAATCTCCACGTCGGGCTGTTCTTCATAAGGCTGCCAGATGTGTCCCCAGCCGTATTGATAGTCCTCATAGTTGAGCAGCTCGGCAAATGAACGAAAGCCCGGGTTCACGTCCATCAATTCGGAGTAGTCCAGCACCGAGATGTCATCGCTGTCCATTGCCTTTGTCATGATCTCGTTGTTATGGGCAATAGTGGCGCGCAATGTTTCCGCCTGCTCTTCATGTGGGATGTCATCCATATTGAATACGTCCCAGGCATCGATGTGAAAATACGGAAGCTTTCGTTTCTCCAGATAGCTGAAAAGCTGATTTCTCGCTTCCAAAAACGCTTCTTTGTTACGAATTAACCCTTCCTGTCTCTCCAGGAAATCGTAGAATCGCTTCCCATTTTCGATGCCTGCCGACGCGTCGTAATAGAGTCCGGAATTGTCCGGTTCGGTATGGTTGTTGTAATTGTTTCCGGCGATCAAACCACCTTCTATGAAAAGCGGCTGCAAAAGTAGGGGGACCTCATAGCCCCATTCCACCATCATCGTGTCGTTGTCTTGCGCTTGAGAAGGTTCACTGACGTTATATACATAGACTCTGTGTGACATAACTTCTCTCCCTTTGATTTCCAATTGCACTTTATCACATTGTAAGCAAATCTAGCAGGGCAAAACAATCCGACCGATGGGCTATCCAATGAAAAAGGCTGACAAGCAAGAATCATGCTGGTCAGCCCTTTCTATTCGAAATACTACAGCTCAATGACAGGAATACTGCCACCCACACCAACTGGCTCGATCGCCTTGCCCGCTGACCGTACCAAGGTAAAGTACTCATAGCAGCCAATAACGCCAAAGTCCCCATCGATAACTCCCGGATAAGCGCGGTTCACGGAATACTCCTGACTGAGGTGAGCCTTCAGCGCCTCTCCTTTTTGTGTCCGATAGCCCGAAATATCGACCTTGCCTGTAATCGGAACCGCTGGCTTTGGACCATGATCCGGGCAATGATCGTAGTAGTGCGGGATCGAAACATAGTACAGATCAGGATATTCTGCCGGAGTCATGCTCGCTTCCGCTTGTTCGACCGCTCGCGTCGTCGCCTCGCACGTGACGATATGGTCGGGATGACCCGTTACCCCGTCCGGCGGAAACGTGACGACGACATTAGGCTTCCATTCTTCTATCGCTTGCCGAATCTTGCTCACCAGCTCATCCAGATCGGCATTTTGCAAGGAACCATCCGGGTACCGGAACAAGTCGAGACGACTGATTCCGAGCACTTCCGCCGCTGTTTTCAGCTCTAGCTCTCGATGTTTTGCCAGCTTTTCTCTGCAATCGATATCGAATGGACCGCTGCGTCCTTTGCAACCGGAGGTAATGCACAAATAACATGTTTCATGTCCGGCGTCCTTACACTTTGCCAACGTTCCCCCGCAGGCAAAAGACTCATCGTCTGGATGGGGAAAGACGACCATTACTTTTTTCATTTCTGGCACCTCACTTACCGCCCGATTGGCGTTCTAGATAAGCCAATCCTTTTGCTATGACACCGTAAATCGGATCGTTTTGCGCATTTTCAATGACAACCTGCGAAGCGTACTCTCGGACGCGCTCTACAACGATCTCTCGTACCCGATCATCGTTTTGCAAAACGCCTCCCTGCATGATCATCTGAAACGGCTTGGCTCTCATTTGCAACGTATCGATGACAGCCCGAGCAGCGTCGAAAAGCTCTTCGCCTGCGACCTGCAAGATAGCTGCTGCCACCTTATCTCCGGCGAGTGCCGCTTGGCTGACCAACGGCGACAGCTCTCCTACCTTCTCTACGGAATAATGCTCACTGTACGTCCAGTTAAACAATTCATCTACGCGTCCAAGTCCTACGTGCGGGAGGAGCAGCTCCTTCAATACAGTCGGCTCGCCGCGGCCATCCGCTGCTTTTAATACAGCCATAATCGCTTGCTTGCCGATCCAGTAGCCGCTGCCCTCGTCACCAACCCGGTGCCCCCAGCCTCCTGCTCGCGCCGTTTCCTGTTCATCGTTTACACCAAAAGCAATCGAGCCGGTGCCTGCAATGACCAGAATGCCGGGTTTGCCTCCAGTTGCACCGAGCAATGCCGCAAACCCGTCGTTTTCCACAATCAACTGCTGGACGCGAACACCGAGCTGATGCAGTACCTTGCTCACCATCCGCGAAATCACCTGTCGATCATACTCCGTGTCCAGACCAGCGATCCCGAACACGGCGCACTCGATTTCCCATTCGATTGGTCCATCCTGTGTCGGTGTGCCGCTCATAAAGGGGGCAATGCTTTGACGAGCGATCGCATCGTCTATAGCTTGGCTGATCGCCGCAACCAACTCACGAGCTGCCGCTTCTTCCCCGATTCCTTGATAATTGCATGAACCGGAGCGTCCTGCACCGACTTCATTTCTGGAGCGGTCCACCAGTACCGCCAGACATTTGGTGCCCCCTCCGTCCACTGCCAGAAGAGGTATTCGCACCACTGCCATTACCCCACACTCCATTCAGCTGTCATCTGATCAAGCCCTTTCATCACATTCGCAATCGCCTGCTTTTTCTGTGCCAGCCATTCTGTTTCCTGCTGGAGAACCGCTTGACGAACGGCGATCATGCGCTTCATTTCCTCTGGATTTGGTCCACCAGGAAGCTTGCGGATCATTACGAAATGAACGGGGTCAAGCGCCAATCTGAGCTCTTCTGCTGTGAGCGACAGCTCCCTCCCGATTACTTCCACGGCTGCACGGTTTACCAGCTCCAAGCTGATTTGGTTCGCAGCGAGTTGCTCGCTCATCGCTTCTTTTACCACACGACTCACGATGTGATGAGATTTGCGGAACGAAAGCTGATCCGTACGCACCAATGTATCCGCCAGCTCTGTGACGGTCGCAAAGCTGCCCTTTGCCCGCTCCAAGAGGACATCCTTGTTCACTTCCATCGTACCCACAACGCTCGCCATCAAGCGATACATCTGCTCGAGTACTCCCATGCTCCGCCACGCGTACGGCTGCATGTCATCCTCGGTATCCACGATATCGCCAAAAGGCGTATTGTGCATCATCGTAAGCACTGTCGTCGCATTGCCTGCTGCACTGGACAACAGAGAGCGCATATGTTCAAAAGAAACCGGATTGCGCTTTTGCGGCATGATGGAGCTGATCTGCACGTATGGACTCGCGACTTTTAACCCCGCGAATTCTTGTGTGCACCACAGCAGCATATCTTGAACCGTACGCCCCAAATTAATCGCTGCCAATTGAACGGCTGTCGCTACTTCCCCCAAATAATCCGCGCCGCAGACTGCATCATAGGAATTTTCGACCAACTCATCAAATCCGAGCAATTCGCGCATCCGCTCCCGGCTGATCGCAAAGCCAGAAGTCGTCAAGGCCGCTGCCCCCATCGGTGAGCGATTGACTGTGTGATAAGCTTGGATCAGTCGCTTGATATCACGGCTGAGCATGTCAGTAGCCGCCATGATGTAATGCGCCATTGTCGTCGGCTGTGCCTGCTGCGTGTGCGTGTAGCCAATCATAATCGTATCCACATGCTCATTTGCAAAGAGGAGCAAATGCTCTTTCAGATAGAGGGCAGAAGCCAAGGTCACCAATAATTTTTCACGCAGCACCATGCGGTATATGGTAATCCCCATGTCGTTGCGGCTGCGAGCCAGATGCAGATTTCCTGCCACATCAGGAGCCAGTTCCAGCAAACGGCTCTCTACCTGAAAGAACAAATCTTCAAACTGCCCGGTGTAATGCGATTGGCGCAGCTCTTCCATTTCGATCCCACACAGTGCACCAGCAATTCTTTTGGCCTCATCGTCTGTGAGCAATTCTTGTTCACGAAGCATGATCAAATGTGCCTTGTTGATCGCCATCATCGGATGCAGCAGATGGTGCTTCGCTTCATTGAATGCAGGCTCCAAAACCGCCTCCACGTATGTCTTGCCAGGGAAACTGGCTCCCTCCTGTTGAAAAATTCGCTCTCTGTAATTCATCTTATCTTGCATCTCCTTCCCTACCCATTCGTAAGCTGCTTCTATTTTTGCGTCTGATCTTTTTTAGGAGGGAAGCGACCGTCGAACGATCGCCTTCCCTTCTACTATGATTACTGCTGTGGGCTGATCATGTTGACAAACAATCGGATCGCACCCGGTACGAGTGACGGAATTTCGCGATACCATACGAGCGAGCTGTAGGTATACGTTCCTTTTCCATACTTGGCAGTGAGGTACGTCCCCGTAAATTCCTTCTCTCCTTCGTCTCCATTGGAGATTAGCTCTGTGTATTCCTTGCCCCACTCAGATGGATTGTAAGCGGAACGATCCTGAATCCAGTTGTCCCAATCTTCCTCCGTGATTTTGTTTGGTGAATGGAACAAGGCATGATCAGGCGCTAATACTGTCACTTTGGAGTTTTCGTCTGTGACACGCCATTGAATCAGCGGAGCACCGATTTTGATCGGATAAGGAGCCAGTTCCGGCTTCCATTTATCCTCTGGCTTGTGGTATTGCACGACCAGATTTCCGCCGTTTTCCACGTATTTCAGCAAGCGCGCATTCGAAGGAATCAGCTCAGGTCGGAAACCATAAGCGCGAATGCCCAGCACGATTGTATCGTATTGATCCAGATCGCCAGACTCGATGTCTTTTGCCGACAAATTGGTCACATCGACTCCCAATTGGGACAAATACTGATCGATATTGTCAAAGCCACTGGATACGTAACCGACCTTCAATCCTTCCGGCACCTTCAGGTCAAACGCCTGGATCGCAAGCGTCGCTGGTTGGACGAAATAAGTCGTGCCGATATGCGGGTAACGGATGACTTGGGCTCCGTGTCGGCTCTCTTTTCCACTGCCCGACGCTACTGCTGTCACCGTATACTTATCCGGTTGGACCGAAGCGTCTGCTTTGACCGTAAAGGCAACCGACTTCGTTTCTCCCTTGGCTTCAAAGGCAAGCGGTGCTGCTTGTGGTTCTACGCTCCAGCCTTTTGGTACATCGAGAGAGATGGTTGTTTTCGCTGCACCTGGATTGTAGTTTTTCACCGTAACCTTGACCGGGATTGGCTCCTCTGGCTTCTGCGTATTCAAAACCGTCGCATTTGGACTCAGCACCATAGAAAAAGATGGAAGAACTGCAATGGCATCTGCTGGTGTCACATGACTATTCGCCGTCGAGCCTGCGAAGCTGTAGCTGACATCTGCCGTAATGGCTGGAGCGGCATACGGTTGGAACAGAGCGGCATCAGAAGGAACTGTGACATCAAATGTCGTTTTCACCGTCTGATTGTAGCCGAGCGATGAGAAGCTGGTGGTCGATTGCGGCTTAGCTTGCCAGCCTTTTGGCACATTCAGCGCAAGGTTGATCTTCCCGACTTTTGCTTGGCCGCCGTTGTAAGCCGTGACCGTTACTTTTGTTGTTTGGCCTGCTACCAGCTCGGTTGTCTCAGGCTTTACTTTGGTTACAAGTGAGAGCGCTTCGGCACTAGCCTTGTTCAGCTGGGATTTCTTCACGCCCAAACGGTGGCGCAAGTCTGTTTTCGTGTCAGTTGGCAAGGAGGACGCTTCGACTGCTGCCGTCGCTTTTTCCACATCCGCCAGCATCTCATGCGCTTCCTTGGCTACGGAGGCAAAGCTTGGGTACGCAGCAATGACCTCTGCGGCATCCTTTTGCAGCTTTTTCAGTTCGCCTGCGACTTTTTCCCCGCCAGATTGGCTGGCAACTTCCTTGGCTAAATCGTCAAACGAATAGGCAATTCCCTCAAAAAAGTCTGCTTCCTTGTCTTTTGTCTCTACGATGGCTTGATCGAGCTTGTAATAATTGAAGCTTGGCCCTTCCTCATAGTGACGTCCCATGCCCTGGCTCTTGTGCATGAAACGGGATTCTTCGCCGAGTTGGACGTAAGAGGCGCCATAAATTTCGTCATAGTCGCCAACAGGCACCTTGACCGAGTAATCCTTTTCCTTCGCAGGCAGATACAGCTTCTTCACCTGCCAAGGAGCCAAGCCTTCCTTTGCATGCTGTGGAAAAATGTTTGGATCTGCGGCATCCTTGAAAGCCCGTACCGTAATGACATTAATCGCGCGATGATGACCGTGAGTCGAAGGTTCGTTCAAAAATGCGGGAATCACGACATCGGGCCTCAGTGTACGGATATGGCGGATGAGCTTTTCGTACGCGACATCCTCGCCCCATTTTTGCAGGGTTTCATCCGGACTTTTGGAAAAGCCGAAGTCAAAAATAGGGTCATCGATTTTTTCACTGAGGTTCTCCAGATGGATGTTCGTGATTTTGGAAGCTTCCTGCAATTCGCGGGTTCGAATGATCCCCAGCGCATTACCCAGCTCGCTGCCTATCTCGTTCTGTCCTCCCTCGCCTCGGTTCGCAATGACACTGGATGTGTCCACCCCTTTGCCAAGCGACAAATACGCGAGCATCGAACTGTGCTCATCGTCCGGATGTGCTCCGGTGTTCATCGCACTGGCAATCGTGGTGAGCGGCTTGATGGCTTTCCACAGGTCGACAACCCCGCGGTCTGCATGGGCGGTCTCGGGTGCTGCCGGCATAATCAGACTCGTGGCCAGCACCGTCGAGATCCCAATCGTGTACAGCTTGGCAAGTTTCCCCTTACTCAATGAACAACTCCTCCATTCCATTCAGATTGATGTCTATATCAATCATGGCGGTCTGTACGTTTGCATTTCATTGATGTAGCCATGGATCGACCCACGGTTGGCCCGGAGTGGATGGGGCATTACTGCTTCTGACTGATCATGTTGACGAACAAGCGAAAAGCGCCAGGGACAAGCTGTGGAATCTCGCGGAACCAGGCAAGCGAGCTGTAAGTGTACGTCCCTTTTCCATAGTGCGCCGTGAGAAAAATGCCGCGGAACTCCGGTTCTCCCGGATCACTTGTCGCAATCAGCTCGGTATACTCGCTTCCCCAGCGAGAAGGATTGTAGATGGAGCGCTCCTGCACCCATCCATCCCAGTCTGCTTGGGTAATCACATTTGGCTCCTGGAACATCGGATGGTCAGGGGCCAGCATGCGGACGTCTGATTGCTCATTGGTCACGCGCCAATCGATCAGCGATTCGCCGATAAAAATGGGATATGGTGCCAAGTGCGGCTTCCATTTGTCCTCCGGCTTGTGATATTGAACGACGAGATTTCCGCCGTTTTCTACATAGTGCAAAAGACGCTGGTTGCTCTCGATTAATTCACGGCGAAATCCGTATGCGCGAATACCCAGGACAATCGTGTCGTAGCGGGACAAATCGCCCGATTGTATTTCGTTTGCGTCGAGATTGAGGCAATTCACCCCGACCGCGCGCAAGTATTTATCCATATTGTCAAAGCCGCTGGATACGTAGCCAATCCGTTGATTTTTGGGGATGGCCAGGTCAAAGGCTTGAACAGTCAGCGTAGCGGGACGGATGAAATACGTGCGGCCGACATGCGGGTATTCAATGACCTGCACATCTTGCGCGATCTCTGTCACACCGTCTGTTCCTGCTACCGTAGCGCTGATCTGATATTTGCCATTCGTCACCTGGGGCGCAGTATGAACAGTAAAAGCGATCGTTTTCGTCTCACTGCGGAAAGAAAACGGAACATCGACAAAGGCTGGCTCCGCCCTCCAGCCTGCCGGGACAACGAGAGCGACCTTGGCAGTAGAGCTTCCCGGACGGTACTGTTTCAGTGTTACCTTAACCGGGATTGTCTCATCCGTATGCAGCGTGTTTCGCACCACATCTGACGGTGTCAGCGTCACGGCATACGGCGGAAGCACAGCTACACGGCTATCCGGCTCCACGCGAATCGTACTGGCTGTCTCGAAGGCGAAATAGAGCACCTCGACATCAAGCACGGGACGCTTGTAAGGATGGAACAGCTCTGTCTGTGCAGGAATCGATACCTCAAATACCGTGCACACCGTCTGATTGTAAGCAAGTCGTGGAAAAGCCGTTGGCGTGAGCGGTTTCGCCGTCCATCCAGCAGGGACACGCATACGCAGCTGCACATGTTCAACCTCAAGCGAGCCGCCGTTGTAAGCCGTTACGGTAACCGTTGTCGTCTGGCCTGCCACCCACTCCCCTGTCTCCGGCTTGATTTTCACGACCAACGACAGAGCCTCGGCACTGGCACGGTTTAGCTGCGCTTCCTTGAGTCCTAGTCGATACATCAAATCAATCTTTGTTTCTTCATCGAGTGAAGCCTTGCGTACTTCTTGTTGGGCAGTCGCAAGCAAAGCCTTCATGCGGTGAACCCTTTGTGCCACCTCAGCAAAACGCGGGTAGGCATTCAATACATCTGTAGCCGCATCGTGCATACGGTGAAGCACTTTGGCGAGTTCTTGCCCGCCTTTTGCAGCGATGCTCTGCGCCAGATCAGCAAAACTGACGGGCAGTCCGGAAAAAAAGTCGCGCTCTTTTTCCGGTGCCGGGGAAACAGATGCATCCAAGCGGTAGTAATTGTAGGTCGGGCCTTCGTCGTAATGGACACCCATGCCCTGTGTCTTATGCATAAACCTCGATCGCTCACCAAGCTGCACATAGGATGAGCCGTAGATTTGGTCGTATTCCCCCACGGGTACAGCGACGTGATAATCATCGTTGTCCATGATAGGCAAATACAGCTTTTTCATTTGCCATGGCAAAAGTCCAGCCTGTCTATGCGCAGGAAAGATCTGTGGATCGGCTGCCTCGTGGAAAGCTCGCTGTGTCAGTAACGTAATCGCCCGGTGATGTCCGTGTGTCGTCGGTTCATTTTCAAAGCAAGCGATGACGACATCGGGGCGCAGCTCCCTGATTTTTCGAATCAATCGCTCGTACACGACCTCTTCGCCCCATTTGCGGAAGGTTTCTTCGGCGCATTTGGAGAACCCGAAATCATGGATGGGATCATCCAGCTCTTCGCTTAAGATGCCAAGCGTCACATTGCTGAGAGATGAGGCTTCTTCCAGCTCGCGCGTACGGATAATCCCCAGCGCTGTGCCTTGCTCGCAGCCGATTTCGTTTTGGCCGCCTTCCCCTCTTGTCGCGATCACACTCGTGGTATACACGCCTCTCCCCAGCGCCAAGTAAGCAAGCATGGCACTATGCTCAACGTCCGGATGGGCACCTGTGTTCATGGCACTGGCAATGGTAGCGAGTGGCTTAATTACTTTCCACAGATCGAGCAGTCCGTGCTCCCCCTGCATGGTGCGAACAGATGCGGGAATTGGCGGGCAGGGCAGTTTGGTCGGCTCCACCATCGGTGATTTCTTGTCCATCGATTCACTGACATCCACGAGAAGCTCCTCCTTTTTCACGAAGGCATCCAGCTTTACACGGCAGTCCCCGCTTTATCTCCGGTCAGTTTTCTGGAGATGAACAACACGATGATGATGACCACGATTTGCAAGACTCCATAGGCGCAAGCGGTGCCGAACTCATTACTGTACATGCGTTGGAATACCGCGACAGACAATGGCGTTGTCTTCGGTGTAAAGATCAGAATCGAAGCCACGAACTCCCCGATACACTGAACGAATGCCAAAAGCGTACCTGCAAGAATTCCCCCCCAAGCCATCGGAAACACGACACGTCTGAAGCTGTACCACCAGGAAGCCCCCAGATTCCGCGCAGCCTCCTCGACAGATGGGTCCATCTGCATCAAAGTCGCATTGGTAGAGCGAAACACAAGTGGCAGATGTCGGACAAAATACGCCAACGGGATAATCCAGAATGTTCCGATCAAAACCTGCCCAAAGCTGAATGCATTCGGTTCGCTGAACGCTGCAATCAGGTTGATCGCAACAACTGTCCCTGGCAATGCCCATGGCAGCATGATCAACACATCAAGAAGCGTTTTCCCACGAAACTTGAGGCGAACCATGGCATAAGCCGCAGCTACACCGAAAATGACGATCCCGATTACCGCGATAGCAGACAACTGCAAGCTGTTGAGAATCGGACGCCACGTCTTGCTATCCGTGAACAGATCCATGTAATGCGACAAGGTATACTCCGGAGGTAATATTTGCACCGTCCAGGTACCATCCACCGAGAAGGAGATGAGTACCAATACGAGAATTGGCAGCATCAGAATGACTGTACCGATAAAAGACAGCACAATCGTGGTGTAGCGTCCCGCCTTGCTCTTGATCTCGGTACGGTGCACGCTGACCCCTTTGCTCAAGTTCTGGTAGTTGCGCGCGCCTTGATACCAACGCATGATCAAAAGAAAGGCAACAGAAACAATCGAAAGAATCGTAGACTGTGTCGCAGCCATGTCCAAATCTCCATTGGTGCGAGACAGATAGATTTGCATCGTCATCGTCCGGTCAATTCCGAAAATGAGTGGTGCCGTATAAGAAGCCATCGAAATCATGAAAACCAACAGAGAAGACGCGACCATCGCTGGCGTGAGCATCGGCAAAATAATGCGCCGCCAAACAGTAAAGCGATTCGCTCCGAGACTGGCTGCCGCCTCTTCCAAGGACGGGTCGAGTCCCTTGATTGCTGCTGTAGCTGTCATGAAGAAGTAAGTGTACATCGTAAATGTATGAACGACGACCACACCCCAAATTCCTTTTAACGAGAAAGGAACCTGGGCAAGCCCGAACAGCTCTTTGATCGCTCGTGGAATGATTCCGCTCTCCCCGTACAAAAAGGTAAACGAGAGAACGCCAATAAGTGGAGGCAACGCCATCGGAACCAAAGCCAGCACAGAAAGGATTTTTCGCCCTGGAAACTCATAGCGCTCCAATAAAAACGCCATCGCAACCCCGACAATTCCGCATGTAATGACACTCAGAACCGATATGTAGATACTGTTCCACAACGCTTCCAGATTGGCGGTATGCTCGAGGCTGAAGAAGCGAATGTAGTTTTTCCACGTGATTTCTTCATCGATTTTGATACTCGCAACGAACGTTTCGAACAATGGATAAATGACATAAGCCAACAATATTAAAAAGAGTGGCGATACCAGCACGTAGACGAAGGCGGGTGAAGCGGTGATGGACTTTCGTCTGGCTGCTGTCGGCGCTTGCTGCAACTCTGCTCTCAAAAGCTTCTTCCCCCTTATCCGGCAAAATAAATGCTCTCTTTCGGAATATGTAGGCCGATGGCATCGCCGCGTTGTTTAATCGGTCGTCCCAGGTTGATGGACATGCTGCGCAGGCTCTCCGTTCCTACTTCCGTGACGTAATTGACACACGCCCCTGTAAATTCAGACATGACAACAGAGCCTGTCACTACATTTTGTCCTTCGCTGCTTGTGCTCTCCAAAACGGATTCAGGACGAATGGACATTGTCACTTTCTCCCCGACTGACAGCTGTGCACGCGGCGAAGCATTTTGCTTAAATCCGCTGAGCATTTGTCCAGAAGCCGTGCGAACCAGCACTTCATCGCCGTCAAACCCTGTAACTGTCCCTTCCCACAGATTCGTCTCGCCGATAAAAGAAGCGACAAAACGGTTTACAGGACGATGGTAAATCTCATGAGGTGTACCGATCTGCTGCACTTCTCCGCTCTGCATGACCATAATCCGGTCTGACATCGACATCGCTTCCGCCTGATCGTGTGTAACGTAAATCGTCGTAATCCCCAGCTCCAGCTGGAGTCTCTTGATCTCGAAACGCGTCTCTTCACGAAGCTTCGCATCCAGATTGGACAGCGGCTCATCCAACAGCAGAATCTGCGGCTCGATGACCAGCGCCCGTGCCAGTGCTACCCGTTGCTGTTGTCCCCCAGAAAGCTGATCTATGCGGCGTTCGCCATAGCCTTCCAGACGCACCAGCTTCATGATCCGTTCTACGCGCTCTTTTGCATCTGTTTTGTTCACTTTCCGAACCTGCAAGCCAAACGCGATATTTTCAAAAACAGTCATGTGCGGGAACAACGCGTAGTTTTGGAATACCATCCCGGTATTGCGCTTATGGGGAGGAAGAGATGTAACCTCCTGTGATCCAAAGCGGATATGGCCTTCCGTTGGATAATAAAAGCCGGCAATCATGCGCAGGGTAGTCGTTTTGCCGCAGCCACTCGGACCGAGAAAAGTAAAAAACTCTCCTGATTCGATATGAATGTGAACATCTTCGACCCCTTTTGCTTGGCCAAACCTTTTGTGAACGTGATCAAGTGTTACGCTGCTCATCGGGTTGTGTTTCCTCCTTCATCGCAAGTCATTTCAAGCTGCGTCCGTATAAAAACAACTTCTATAAGTGACTAGACGGAAAGGACAACGCCTTCCCGCCTAGCTGCTTCGAAAACCCTTCCTTACTTCTTGCCTTTCCCCTTGATGTTTTCATCCCAATGCTGCATCCACTCTTTTTCTTTTTCAGCCATGACAGCCCAATCGAGTTCCATTGGCTTCAGCTCGAGATTTTTCATGAAGTCTGGCAGTTCGTCCTTGCTGATGTCTGTACGAGATGGGAATTGGAAGCGCTCCTTCGCCAATTGGGCAGCCATTTCAGGACTCATCAAGAATTCCATGAACTTTTTCGCTGCATCCAGGTTTTTCGCGCCTTTTACCAAAGCCACGCCGTCTACGAGAATCGGTGCTCCGCTCTTCGGATAAATGAAGTCATACGGATGGTTGTTCTTTTTGCTTTGGATCAGAACGTCTTGGAGGTTCCACAAGGAGATGACGCCCTCTTGACGATCCATCTTCAAATACAGGTTTGTCGGGTCTTGTGTGTACTCTTTTGTATTGGCATCGAGCTTGGTCAGCCATTCATAACCTTTTTCAGGAGTATCCGCCCCTTGACGGAAGATCATTGCGGAATAAATGGTACGCATTGTGCCGGACGGCAGTACGTTTCGGATCACGATCTTGTCTTTGAATTTCGGATCGATCAATTCGTCCCAATCTTGCGGTGCTTCTTCCGGCTTCAGCACCTGCGAGTTGTACATGATGACCTCTGGCAAAAGCATTTCGCCGTACCAGCGATCTTGCGGATCTTTGTACAAATCCGGAACCTTGTCAGCAAACGTCGGCTTGTAAGGCTCCAGCAGATCTTCATTGGCTGCTGTCGCTAGAGCAGATTGTGTACCGCCCCACCAGAAGTCAGCTTGCGGGTTCGCCTTCTCTGCACGAACGCGCTCCAAAATTTGTTGGGCACCCATCTCGAGTGTTTCCACTTCAATGTTCGGGTACTTTTCATTGAATTTTGGCAACACGATTTCAAAAATGTTTTTGTCCCGTCCGGTGTAAATCACCAGTCTTTGCGGGTCACCCGATGAATCAGCAGGTTGAGCAGCCGTGCCTGATTGACCGCCTGCGCTGTTGTCGGCAGGCTTTGCTTCCTGTCCTCCACTGCCGCACGCAGCCACAGTCAGAGCCAAGGAGCTGACAAAAACGCCCTTCATCCATGTTTTCAGCTTGCTAGTTGTCTTCTTCAAAACGAACTCCCCCTCTTGTTCTTCTCACTCTTTGTCAAGCAGTCTTGTGAAAGGAAACGCTTCCAAAACACTATGGACAGCGCCAATCAAACCAGCTCGCTCCCCCAGACTCGCTTTTTCAAGATTAGGCACCTCAGGCACCCATTCTCTCAGCCATTCGTGAATTTGCTTCACCCCTTCACCATCGACGTGGACCATCTCCCCGCTCAGGATCAATATTTCCGGGTTCAAAATACTGATGATGTTCGCCATTCCGTACGCCCAATGTCGATACACATCTGCAAGAAGCTCCTTTGCTTCTGGATTATGTTTGGCGTGCCGGATCAGCTCTTCTATGACACTCGACCCTTCCTGAAGGTCAGAGAGAAATCCCTTAGCCTGCTCTTGGATGCCCGGAATCGAATAATGCGTCTCAAACACCCCTGACGCGCCATTCGGGCGATTATGTACCGGGCCGATCATCATGAAGCCGATTTCTCCTGCTGCCTCACGACTCCCCCGATAAAACTGTCCATCCAAAATGATCCCGGCCCCAATCCCCGTTCCTACGTACATGTAGACGACGTTGGTATGGCCGACCCCTGCTCCACGGACGTACTCGCCCAGTGTCATCATATTCACGTCATTGTCGATAATGACGGGCAGTCCGAGTCGCACTTCGATGGTCTGCTGAATCGGTGAACCCATCCACCCCGTGCTGGGTGAAAAGCTGACGGTTCCACTGCCACGCTGTGTGACCCCCTGCAAGCCGACGCCCATGCCGAGCAGGCGCTCTCGCGGGATGCCACTTTCACGCAGCAAGCGATCCAGTCCAGCTGCCAAATCTTCGATGACGGTTTCGCCATTCGCTGGTTGTGCCAGCCGTTTTCGACAGCGAGCCAAGAACTCGCCTTTCATATCCGCGATGGCCATATCCAGGGTAGATCCTTCAAAAATTGCTCCGGCAATGGCGTACGCCTGATAGTTGTACTCCAACAAAATCGGCTTGCGGCCGCCTTTGGAATCGCCCATTCCTACTTCTTGCAGGAGTCCTTCCTGGATCATTTCATCTACGAGAGCGGAAACACATGGTCGGCTGAGCTGTGTCTGTTTGGAGATATCCGCGCGGGAAATCTGCCCGTGCAAGACGACCTGCTGCAATACTTCTTCTTTATTCAGTTTTTTCACGAGTTTGCTGTTACCTGTTTTTTTGGGAGCTTGCACGCTTCATCGATCACCGCCACACAGTTAGTTAACATTACTAACAAAGATAACCAAATTATAGACACGGCAACTACCAATAGTCAAACAATTTACATTTGTCTTTCAGATATTTTTTGGATTTTTAGTATGTATATACCTTGTTAAAAAATACTAAAAACGCAGTCGTTAAGCTGTTGTGGTGGGGAGGAAACAGGAGAAAACGCTCAGCTTCTTGTCCCACCCGCTGGGGGATTCACTGCCCGACTCCATGCAAAAAGCGAAACCGCGTCCAAAGTGGTCCATTCAGGATGTGTTTCAGAGGTGGACGCTTAAGAGCGTGTTTCGCTTTTTGCATTCCGTCTCGGTCGGTGTACCAAAGATCTTCGCTTATTTCTCCTGTTTCCTCTACGAGCTGTTAAAGTTATTCGTTTTTTAAAAGCTTGAAAAGAACGAAGTACGTAATCAGATACGCCAGAGAAGAATATTTCCAGACGTAGCGACTTGTGGAGTCCTACCGAGCGGAATAGGGATTAGCGGGTAAAAGAAACGCAACCGTGCTCATGCGACGTAGCGGCTACCACTTTTGCGTTTCCCCGCGAATCTCTTCGGAGCGTGCAGTCCATGCTTCCCCGAGGGACGGAGCACTGAGCCTAGACTGGAAATATTCTTCTCCCCACCGCAGCCACTGATTACCCTTTTGTGTTGTGGTTTTTCAAAAAGAATAAAAAAAGCACATCACCCTCTACAGGGGAAATGTGCTTGGAACACTACTCTTCTTTTCCTGATAACCAGACGTCCTCTATTAGTCTATGTATCCAGCGACTCCTTTTTTAATCAAGTATTCCATCTCTACATCCAGGATCTTCTCGACGGTGATCTCATCCAGTTTCACATCTGACTTACCCATGACGTAATCCACGAGATCATCAAAATCAACGTCGACATCACCTTTTGCATCTGCCTTCGCACTGTTCATGTACGCTTGCTCATGCTTGAGTACGATCATGATTTTTTGCGGGTCTACTTTTGTTTTGGTAGCTACATGCAAAACGAGTTCGTTTTCGTTTACTTGCTTACTCATTTGTTGTCATCTCCTATTTCTCTTACCTTCTGTCATTTTACAATATCATATCCGTTCCACACAAAAACGAAATGGGAAGGGGGGCTGTCCAAAAAGTAAGCACAAAAAAACCGTTTTGCTCTAGAGGTGCAAGAAGAAAACTATTGTCTCCAAGAGATAATTTGCCCCCATGTCGAGTTCGGAATTCTGGTAATCGCACATAACTTGTTGAAAGTAGCGGGCATCCGCCTAGCCACTTTCTGTGAACCAATAAAAACGAAACCTTTTTCCCAGCTTCTTTACTTTTGAGGGACTTCTTAGACAGCCCCTTGCCATTACTCTTACTCTTCTCTTACGGATAACCATACGTCTTTGACCAGTTCCATGAAGCTTTGGATTGCAGGTTCTTCTCGTCGGCGCTCCAGACTGACCAGCGATGTTTCAGCTTTCTTGGAAAAGCGGTACAGCTCGATCAGTTCGCCTGTTCGCAGCTCTTTTTCCACCAGAACCTTACTGAGCAATGCTATACCCGTTTGATTCAGGACGGATCGTTTGATTGTTTCTTCGCTGCTGCATTTTATGACAGAGGGCGGGATGTAGTTTAACTCCAACAGGCATTGGGTAATAAATTCATCGAGATTGCACCCCTCCTGATAGGACAAAAAAGGGAAGGTCACGAGTGCGTCTGCCAGTGTTTTTTCCTTCATCAAATCAGGAGAAGCGATCAAGGTGAATTGTTCCAAGTCCACGACGCTGGAATGAATACCTGGTTGTGCGGTGGTGCCCGCAATGATCCCAATATCCGCTTCGTGGGCTTGGATTTTTTTCAATGCCTCCTGACTGGTGCAAGAAATCACCTGCAGATTGACCTGCGGATGAGTCTCCACGTACGCTTTCAAAATTTGGGGCATGTATTGGATGCAATAAAACTCTGGAGCCGCCACAATCAGCGGACCTACAGGCATGTCTAAGTGATTGAGCCCTTCCGCCATGTGCTGCAAAACGTAGAAAAGCTGATCCGTATGCTGCTTCACTATTTTTCCGGCCGGTGTCAAAAACGTGCGCTTGCCTACCCGATTGAGCAAAGGATGACCCAGCTCCCGCTCCAACGCTTGAATCTGGAGCGTAATCGTAGGCTGGCTGTATCCGAGTTGCTCCGCAGCCTTCGTCAAGTTCAAATGCTCGGCAACGACCTGAAATGTCTTCAGATTGCGTAACTCCATGGTTGATTTTCCACTCCTCACCGAACGACACCATTTCTTCGTGCAAGTGCGTGTTCAAAAAGTCGGCTTTTTGAACAACCTTTGTTAGAAAAAGTGTAGCCGAGAGTGGCTCTATGTTCAACCGATATCCTATGCGTGCTTCCCTATGATCCCCGCCAGCTTGCCAGCATCTACATTACTGCCGCTTACAATCGTCAGCACCTTTTTCCCTGCCAGTTCGGGTACAGTTCCTTGCATGAGAGCAGCAACACCGACCGCGCCTGAGCCTTCCACCATCAGATGATGCTCCTTTGCCAGCCAGCTCATGGCTTGGGCAACATGTTCTTCCTCTACGATCAGGAAGTCATCGACGATCAGCAGGGCCAAGTCCAGATTCCCTTGTGTAATTCCCCCATGAAGACCGTCTGCGAGCGAATCACTGTATACCACATCAGCCAACCGCTTTTCACGGAACGAGTAGTACCATGGCGGAGACGCATGTGTCTGAATCCCAATCACCTGTACATCCGGATTGATTGCCTTTGCTGCGAGGGCCACCCCGCAAATTAACCCGCCACCACCAGCAGGTACGAGAATGACGTCAAAATCCGGCTCTTCCAAAAGAGCTTCCAGGGCTGCCGTTCCCTGCCCTGCTATGATCTCGTTGTCTTCAAAGGCATGGACGAATGTGCGCCCAGTTTCTTTCGCCAGTTCATAGGCGTGACTTTCTGCGTCATCATAGCTGTCTCCATACACGACCAACTCCGCACCGTAGCGCTTGATCCCCGCTTTTTTGGTCTCCGGCGCCGTTTTTGGCACGACAATCAAGGCCGACACACCTCGAAGCGAAGCCGCATATGCGACCCCTTGCGCATGGTTGCCTGCTGAAGCCGTAATAACGCCCCGAGCTAGCTCCTCATTCGTCAAGGATGCGATTTTATTAAGCGCGCCGCGCGCCTTGAATGAGCCTGTTTTCTGATGGCACTCCAGCTTCATCCAGACATCTGCATTTGCGATGGCAGACAGCGCGGGTGATGATAGTAACGGGGTATGAATAACCTGCCCCTTTAGATTCTTGTGAGCTTTTACAATATCGAGAAAGGATACGGACAACGACATGAACTACTCCTCCTTGTTAAAATCTTTTCACTAATTGAATCAATAGTTCAACAGCGGTCGGAATGACATCCTCATCAATGTCAAAACGCGGATGATGGTGGGGATAGCTGCTCTTTTCTCCATGCATTCCTATAAAAATAAAACTGCCAGGCTTGCGTTCCAAATAGTAAGAAAAGTCCTCGCCCCCCATAACCGGCTCCACATAAGCAAGAGAACTCTCACCAAATATATCAGTTACAACGTCAGCAACGAATCGGCTCATAGACTCATCGTTGACAACAGGTGGTGTCCCCCAATCCACGATGACTTCACCATCCGCGCCCCATGCCGAACACAATGCCTCAATCTTCTGCTTCAGCTCGCGAGCCAAGAGCTGCCTTGTCTTTTCCGACTGCGCCCGTAGCGTTCCGTATAATACAGCCTGATTCGGAATGATGTTATAGGTCGAGCCAGCTTCCATCCGACAGATGGAAATGACCGCAGGTTCGATTGGGTTGACGCAGCGACCCACGATTGCTTGGATCGCGTTAATCACCTGACTTGCCACATAGATCGGATCGACGGTTTCGTGCGGCATCGAGCCGTGTCCTCCACGTCCGGTTATGACGATGCGCAGGTCATCAGCAGACGCCATCATCGCGCCTGTACTGATTCCGATCTTTCCTTTCTCAAGAGGCTGCCAGAGATGCAGCCCAAAGACAGCGTCCACATCATCAATCACACCTTGACGGACGATAGCTTGCGCTCCACTAGGAAGCATTTCTTCTGAGGATTGAAATAGAAAAAGCACATTTGGTGCTACGTCTGCGCGGTTTTCCGAGAGCCATTTGGCTGCTGCTAGCAAAATGGCCGTATGTCCATCGTGACCGCATACATGAGCGACACCTTCATTTTTCGAGAGATAAGGCTTCTCTCCCTCTTCAACGATCGGTAGTGCATCCATATCCGCCCGTAACGCAATGGTTTTCTTGCCATCCGTCCCCCGCAAAATGCCGACCACATTCGGCGGCTCACATGGGAGCAGTTCCATTTTCCATTCCTGCAAATACTTCCGAACATAGGCCGCTGTCTGATACTCCTGACCAGACAGCTCTGGGTATTGATGCAAGTATCGCCTTTCACTGATGGCCCATTGGGCAAGCGTTGGTGTGCAAAGTGCCATTCATAATCTCCTCCCGTCAATATGGTCCATAACCAATCAGATGCGCGACGACGACTGCGACTGTCGCAATCACGTACTGCATCAGAATCAGCGGCATAATCCATTTCATCCAGCGCAACCACGGGATGCCAGCCAAAGCCAAACCAGCCATGAAATAGCCGGAGGTCGGAATGAAGATATTGGATATGCCATCCCCGAACTGATAGGCAAGAACCGCGGTTTGACGCGTGACGCCAACTAATTCTGCCAAAGGCGCCATGATTGGCATGGTCAATGCAGCCATTCCACTTCCGGACGGAACAATAAAGCTGATCACGGTTTGGAGGACGATCATGCCAAACGCTGTAAGAGCACCAGGCAATTGATTCAAGAGGCCAGCCGAATAGTAAAGAATCGTATCGAGAATATGGCCGTCATTAAGCACTACAACAACCGCCCGTGCAACTCCAATGACCAAGGCCCCGGCTATCAGGCCAGCAGCACCTTTCATGAAGTTGTCTACCATTTCGTTGATGCCGAGTCTTCCCACGATTGCGATGATGATTCCCAGCAGCAGAAAGATTCCGGATAGCTCGGTTAGATACCAGCCATATTGAATGACACCAAAGACCAACACGACAAAGTTGAGAACAAAGCAAGCCAAAATTCCTTTATGCCTCGCCGTCAACTTCAAATCTTCACGCAAAAGCTCAGCCGTGTTTTTCCCTTCGAACAATCCGAAGAAGCCCAGCGAACGGTCTTTTTTGACTTTCGACGCATACCGCAGGACGAATGCAGTCGATACGAAGTACATCACGACAAAAACAGCAATTCGATAACCCATTCCCGAAAAAGTGGGAAGCTCGGCGATGCCTTGGGCAACCCCCACTGTAAACGGATTCATTAGTGCAGATGTAAATCCGACCGACGCTCCTACCAGCACAATGGCAGCGCCAGTCATTGCATCAAAACCAAGGGCAATCGCCAGCGGAATCATGATTGCGATGTAGGGCAATGTTTCTTCAGCCATGCCCATGAGCGAGCCTCCTGCCGCAAAAAACAGCATCATGATGGGAATCAGCCACTTCTCTTGATTCCTGAGTAGACGGGATAGTGTGACTATGAGCGCTTCAATCGCGCCAGTCGCCGTTAAAATACCGAATGTTCCGCCAATTATCAATACAAAAAAGATAATGCCTGAGGCTTCCACCAAACCGGTATGCACGCTGTTGACCAGCCCGAGCGGCTTGACTGGAGAGGATTCGATCCACTGAAACGACCCCGGATCAATGACGCTTCTACCGTTTACCTCGACCCGTCCGTATTCTCCGGCAGGCAAAATATACGTCAGGATGACTGCGATCGCAATCACGGCAAAAAGTAACGCAAACACATTGACTTCCCACAGCTTCTTCTGTTTTTTCGGCTGCCAATCTACATTAGGCTGACTCATGATATCCCCCCAGTTCGGTATCGTGATAAGAAATGCCAGAAGCCTAGGGGGAGTCTCCCTCTGCTCTCATTGAAGAGAGTCTCCCTCCCCTGCTTCATTCGTTATTTGCGTGACTCCAAAAACTCCGATACTTTTGCCAGACCAGCTTGAAGCACGTCTGTCGAGCAGGCGTACCCGATTCGTACCCACCCTTCCATGTCAAAGCAGCTGCCAGGTGTCAAAAACGCCCCCGTTGTTTTAAACAAGTCGATACAAAACGCTTCCGAAGGGATATCCAGCTCGTACTTAAGCATCGCGGTTGTTCCTGCCTGCGGCTTGACGTAAGAGACCAACGGCTCCTTCGCCACCCACTCATCGAGAATCTCCAGATTGTCCCGCACGATCTTCAGATTGCGCTCCATAATCTTGTCGCGGTTTTTCAGTGCATGGACAGCCAGCATGTCATCCAGCATTCCGCAGCTGATCGTGGTGTAATCGCGGTGCTGGAAGCAGCTTTTGATCACATCCTGAGGCGCTGCAATCCATCCCAGACGCAAGCCCGCCAATGAAAACACTTTGGACATGCTGCTTGTCGCAATCCCTTTTTCGTACAAGTCGACTATAGATGGTACCACCACCTCCGGGTCTTGGTGCAAATTTCGATACACCTCGTCACACAGCAAGTAGGCATCAACGGAGCGGGCAATCTCTACGATTTCTCGCAGCAACCCTTCCCCCATCAAAGCTCCAGATGGATTGTTCGGATTGTTGATACAGATCAGCTTAGTCTTGTCTGTAACGAGCGAGCGCAGCTCATCCAGATCAGGCAGAAAATCATTTTCCGGCAAAAGTTTGAGCAGCTTGACCCGCGCTCCGAACGACTCCGGAACTGAATAAATTTGCTGATACGTCGGATGAACGGCAATCACTTCGTCTCCAGGCGCGACGAGCGAGAACAAGGTGAGAAAATTTGCTCCGATCGCCCCGTTCATCGCCAAAATGTTTTCCGGCTGCATCGTTTGATACATACTCGCGACAAGGCTGCGGAATTCCGGCGAACCCTCGATATGACCGTACGTCAGCTTCTTTTGGGCCATCTCGCGGAAAAAGTCTTCCGGCTCATCGGAAAGGCGGATCAACTCTTCTACCGTCAGCGAATCGACGCATGTTTCGGCAATATTGTAAACAGCCTCCATCTCGTAGGCATTCATCCATTCCTCTACTTTAAAAGGTGCAATTCTCACGGGTCGTTCCTCTCCTTTGTTCTAGTTTTTCTTTCCTACAGATCGACAATCGTACCTACGCCGCGCTTATCTGCTTCTTTCAAAATGTGGTTAGCCGTCAGCAAATCCTGGATCGCAATACCCGTACTATCAAAAATCGTAATCTCTTCGATGCTCTGTCTTCCATCTGCAAGTCCGAGGATAACATTGCCGATTTCCGCTTCAATATCGCTCTCTGCTATCAAACCTTTTTTTACAGCTACCTTTGTCTCTCCCACGCGTACTGCCTGCCCGATATCATCCACAAAGACGCGCGCTTTTGCAAAAAGCCGTTCATCGATTTCCTGTTTTCCTTCCATGTCTGCCCCGATGCAGGTGATATGCGTACCCGGTTTCACCCACTCCGCTTGGATCATCGGTTCGCGTGAAGGGGTTGCCGTGATGATGATGTCTGCTTGCCTTGTTGCTACTTCGAGATTGTCCACCGCGATGAACTCCACGTCACAACGGCTGGCATACCGCTCGTACTCTTCTCCTGCATACTTGGAGACGAATTTGGTTATCAACTTATCTTTGATTTGGGCGGCAAAGCTTTGCGCCTTTTCTGCGGACCGCGGATTGCAAATGTAAACCTGCTTGATCTGCTTCATCGTCATCAAGGTCGCCATGATTTGAAAAGGAGCCTGATGCCCCGTCCCTACAATCAGCAGGTTCTCTGATTCAGGGCGAGCCAAATATTTAGCACCGATTCCGCCTGCGGCTCCCGTTCGCATGCAAGTAATGTGCTCTCCACTCAAAATTCCCTGTGGTACGCCGGTTTGGCTGTCCAAGACCATCACAGTTCCGACTAACTGTGGCAGACCTTTCTTCTCATTGTCACCGAACCACGAGACGAGCTTGAGTCCAAATATATCGGCTTGCGGCAAATGACCAGATTTGATATCCATGTCGGCTCTACCCTCTACGAACTCATGAAAAATGAGCGGAAACAACGTCGCCTGCTGACTCGATTTCATTTGATAGGCTTGCTCAACCACTTCAATCACGCTGGCCATATCCAGCACATCTTCCGTGGTTTCCTGATTAATGACGCGAAATGGAAACATGTCTATCTTCCCTCCCCACTGTTTCTATTACACTAACACAGTTTTTCAGGGCGAAAAAATTGAAAGATCCAATGGTTAATATTAAAAAAAGCAAACCCTCCACCAACAGATGCTGGAATGGAGGGTTTGCTTATGCTCCGCCGATTCTTGCCGAAATCGTCGCGGCTTGGCGCTTTACTTTTTCGATGAGTAGGGGCAATCGATTCTCTGTCACCCGAAAGCACGGGGCATTGATCGAGAGCGCTCCGACGAGTTGATTTCCGTAGCCGATGATCGGAGCGGCGACTGCCATGGTGCCTTCCGTCTTCTCCTCGTAGCTGATCGCATAGCCACTTTTCTTGGCTTCACTCAGCTGCTCCAAAAATGACGGCTGCTTGTCTCGCGCAAGCTGGGCGGAAACGACTTTCGTAATCGCATCTTTCTTCAAATACGCGAGAATGATTTTGCTAGGGGCGCCGATTGTGAGAGGAATCCGCTCCCCCAGGTTCTCGTCTATGCGTATTTTCAGTGGACTTTCTACTTTTTCGATCGGCATCGAATCCGCACCAGCCAAGACGTTAAGGAAAATGCTCTCCTCGACTTCGTTCGCCAGCTCCTCCATGAAAGGTCGCGCCACAGCTCGCAGGTTTAACTTTTCATGCAGGATAAAACCGATTTCCATCCATGTATATCCCGGCTTGTAATGCTTGGTGACTGGGTCTTGCTCAACCAATCCGAACTGGATCATGGATTCGAGAAAACGGTGGAGCGTACTGATTGGTAGACCCGTTGCGCTCGCCAGCTCCGAAATCGGCCAAGCATGTTTTTCGTCTGAAATCAGTACCCGAATAATTTTCATCGCCCGTTCGACTGATTGAACCATCCTTCTTTCGTCCTCCATGACAAAAAGTTACGCTGCAACACTCGTGTTATCTTTCGTTTGTTTATTGGGGGCTTTTCCTCTGGCAAGCCTTGCTTCCAGCTTGTTCACGAAATACGAGAAGATCATGATCAGCACGAGATAGTACAAACCTACCACCATGTACGTCTCCAGCTGCTTGTAATTGGAAGCTGCTTCACCGAGACCCGTTCCCCATAAATCCTGCATCCCTACGTAAGCGACCAGCGATGAATCCTTCAACCCGATAATAAACTGATTGCCAAGCGATGGGATTGCCCGCCGGAACGCCTGCGGCAAAATAATTCTGCGCATCGCCAACGGATACGACATGCCGAGTGATCGGGAAGCCTCCATCTGCCCGCGATCGATTGACTGGATGGCGCCTCGGAAGATTTCTGCAATATACGCGCCGTTATGAACGGCCAGCGCGATGGCCCCTGCCCAAAACTGTGACAGCGTGACCATATTCGCCAAGCCGAAGTACAGAATACAAATTTGTACGATCAATGGCGTTCCGCGAATGACGGTAATGTACACGTGTGCGATGTAGTTCAATACTTTAGAATCGGATATCCGGAAAAAGGCAATGACAAGACCTACCACACAACCGAGCATCAGAGCAACTGCGGTCAATTGAACCGTGAGCCATGTCGCTTTTAGAAAAAGGGGATAACTGGATAAAAAAATATCAACAATCACGTTCAATCCTCCTCACATGAAGCGTTAAAAGTGGGGCGTCCATCACGGACACCCCGTTGCCCACTCACTGTTTTTGCAGGATATTGCGACCAAACCATTTTTGGCTGATCTTCTCATACGTGCCGTCCTTGACGATCTCGTCCAGCGCCTTGTTGATCCGATCAACAGCCTCCTGGTCACCCAAGCGCACAGCGATTGCTTGCTCGTCAAAGCTGAGCGGTTCGCCTACATCAATCACTTTTCCGCCGCCTTCTTTAATGAACCGCAAGCCTACTACCTGATCCGTAATCACTGCATCGAGTCGTCCTGTCGGCAGGTCGAGCAAAGCGGTGATATCGCTATCATACTGCGTGATTTTGTCTTCATCGGTCAGCTTTTTCGCCCAATCCAAGTAGTTGGATGCTTTCACGACGCCGATCTTCTTGCCCTTCAAATCTTCTTTGCTCTTGATCGCTGTATTGCCCTCTTGCACGAAAATTTGCGAACCGGATCGGTAATAGGGATTGGTGAACAAAACTGCTTTTTGACGTTCAGGTGTGACAGTCAAGCTCCCGATGACAGCGTCGTATTTTTTCGCGTCCAGACCGGGGATGATTGTTTCGAATGGGTTGGTGATCGGTACTGCGTTCATGCCCATTTTTTCTGCCAGCGCTTGTCCGATCTCTACATCAAAGCCAGTCAGTTGTCCGTTTTCCTTGAAGCTAAACGGCTTGTACACGCCACTCATCGCGTACGTAAAATCTTTCTTTCCACTATCCCCAGAAGCTTGTCCACCTGCTGCCGGTGCACTTTCCTGTGATCCACAAGCAGAGAGCAACAACGAGCCTACTAGAACAGTGGACAACAAAATTCCGGACCATTTTGCACGTTTTTTCATTGGTGATTCCCCCTGTTTTATTCTCTTTATATAGTGAATGGTTTAGCGGATGCTGCCTAAAAACTGCTTGGTGCGCTCATGCTGCGGGTTTTCAAAGAATTCACTCGGCGGTCCTTGCTCCAGGATTTGCCCATCGTGCATGAACACCGCCCGATCTGCTACTTCACGAGCGAATCCCATTTCATGTGTCACGACAATCATCGTCATTCCTTCTTTGGCGAGCTGCTTCATGACCTGTAGCACTTCACCGACGAGCTCGGGATCGAGTGCAGAGGTAGGCTCATCAAATAGCATGATTTTCGGTTTCATTGCAAGCGCCCGGGCGATGGCAACCCGCTGCTTTTGTCCACCGGAGAGCATGTCCGGGTAGACATCGGCCTTATCCTGCATATTCACTTTTTTCAGGAGCTCGTACGCCAATTGTTTGGCTTCTGCTGCATTCATCCCTTTGACGTGAACAGGGGCCTCGATCAAGTTTTCCAAAACGGTCTTGTGCGGAAACAGATTGAAGTGCTGAAAAACCATGCCGACTTCGGCGCGGAACTGATTCAGATTCGTCTTGTGTGGATCAATCTGCTGACCGCCGATTCGAATCTCTCCGCTGTCATAAAATTCCAGAAAATTCAAACATCGAAGCAAAGTACTTTTGCCTGAACCACTGGCTCCAAGCAAGACGACAACTTCCTTTTCTTCCACCGTGAGCGTAACGCCCTTCAACACGGTTAACGGGCCAAAAGATTTGACAAGCTGCTTAACCTCAATCATCCTGCTATCCCCCATTTATCTCCCGGATGAATTGCGTATTAGTTTTTCCGAATACCGGAAATGATTTCTGATTTAAATTATAATTATATATTTTCTGATATTCAAGAAAAATATGTTTTATTGAATAAATATTCACGATAGGACTATGGAATAGTTTTCCTCCTTGCGTGGAATGAATATACGGGAGTGTTTTATACATCAAGGAGGACCGTGATGAAAGTAGCAACGTACTTCTATGTAGGACTCATCCTCATTTTTCTGCTCTCCGCCTGTTCGCTCCCAGGTCCACAAGCGGCACCACCGCGACAGCAAACAACTCCATCTGACCCTGATCCGGAAGTCAAAAGACCGACAACCGATGAGATCAAAGGTCGAACCATAAACAATCAGTTCACGGTGCCGATCCCGATCATCGAGACATTTACCTTTACCATTCCTCCCTCTTGGACAGGAAATTACATCGTAGAGGAGTTCTCATCGACGACGAAGCGTCCCCCTCGCCAACAGCCGCTGGAGGGCAAGCTGTATGAGTAAATGGTCATGTCGCTTGATCAGGTGAAACGTGCGTTTTCCGTTCAGTAGATAGAAAAAAAGTGGTTAGCAGCGCAACGTCTGCTCAACCACTTTTTCGTGTAAAGACAAATAGCTTCCCATCCGCGTTCAACACTTGTGTTCCTTGGGCAAGCTCAATCCAAGACCGCTCCCAGTGTACATGCCCACAGCAGACGAGTACGGGAGGATGCTGCTGCAAGCATTCACGAATTTCAGACAAGCCTTGCAGGTCCAATGAAGGCTCATCCGGTCCTTGATGGAGCAACAAAATGTCAGGCTGCTTCTGAAGCAGCTCCCGCAATCCTTTCAGGAACTCCTTCCTTTCCCTGCGATTCGGTTTATCCGCACGTCCGACGATTCCGCCCAAGCCCGCAATACGGAGCTGACAGACTTGCACCATTTCAGGATCATTGATGATGGTGATACCTGTCATTCCTTGAAGCTGTACGATTGAACCCGAGTCAAACAAATCGTGATTGCCAACAACCCCGACCACAATTCCAAACTCGCGTCGAAAAGCCTGCCATACGGGTGAGGGATCACCGCTGCTTCCTCGTTTCCATGGGTCGGCATACAAGTCTCCGCATAGCAAGACCAGAACGCGTTCCCGTCGAATAGATGGCTTTTCGATTTGGAGTAACAGTGAAACCATCTCTGGCAACGCTTCGCCAAGCAGTACCTGCTGCCCGTTCACAGACTCTATCACCCCTTGCAGATCGGAAGTAATGATCATCGCATCATAAGCATCAGGAATATTCTCCATTTCCCCAAAAAAGATGGGCAGCCTGTTCAGAACAACACCTTTGCCATTAGTACCCGCTGCTAGATAGGGAACCTGCTCGACGGGTTCTTCTCCGATTTTGGCAATCCGGATCACGAACGAAGTTGCTCCCTGACTGCCATCAATGCAAAACCGAGCAAATTTTCTCCCCGCCACTTTTCGGGCTGTTCCGCATGTGGATGATCTTGGGCCATTCCGATTCCCCAAATCCGATCATACGGACTCGCTTCGACAATAATGCGGTCACCTGTGTCCAAGAGGTATGCTTTCAAATCGGCATGCTGGCTGAATTTTAATAGGTTTGCCTGGTGAACGATCGCCGTCTTGTTCGCATTCCACACCGCCTCGTCAAAGGCATGAACCTTTCGTCCCAATTCCTTCGCTTGTTTTGGATGGCTTTTCCTGAGTATTTCATCACGGATGGCAAGATCGTCGAACAGTTCTGCCTTTTTCGCCATCATGTAATGCTCTGCGGTCAGGTACGTGATGCCATCCTCTACAAAAGCGGCCGGATACCATTGGCTGAAGCAGGATTTATCGATAGTGCCTGGCTCCTTCTGTGTATGTCCCCAAAAGAACAAGTATTTCACTCTGCTCTTTTGCGATTCTTTAATTAAGGTTTGGACGTCATGTATACGCTCCATCGTGTTATCCCCGTCTTTCTTTTATAAACAATCCCAAGTATAAAAAACCTTTGAAAAATCCAGACGAAGCAGATCCTCCCTGCGAATGAAGAAGTTGCCCACTCCGCTATCTCCCCACGACACATAGTAATCGTAGTTGTCGCCCTCCATATCTAGTTGAAGGAGCAGCTCCCACCCATCCTGATTCACATACGCTTGGGTAAAGTAAGGATATCCACCGATCCGTGATCCGCTTGCATCGGCGAGGTCCCAATATTTCGAATAGGCCACTTGATCCTCATCCGTAGGAAGCTGAAAATTCACCGCCTGTGGATCTCGATGAGGGACGTACTGTGACTCTCGTTTTCCTGTCAGCTTGTATGGTCCGCCTAAAACCGGACTGTACACGTCAGGGTCCTCTGGTTGAAAGGGGTCTATTTCCTGTATGTCCATGACCTCTTCAAAATGAAGCACTCGAAAGGATTGGTCCATCAATCCGAATGTATCATCCTCCTTGACAAAAAAACTGGTCAATCCACTAGCGGGGTAGCCATCGAGCTGCGGCATTTGCGCCCAGTTGATTTGTGCGAGAAACAAGTAGTCGTTCCCTTCTTCATCCTGTGGGTATGGCATTTCTGGCGGCAGCCTATGGTTACATTCATTTTATCTGAACCATCTACCTATCCGCAAATTTCTTACATCACTTGCGAAGCAGGATGCCAGCCTGTGGTATGCCGAGCCAGAAGCCCGATGCAGGCATGGCAATCGCCCCGACCACGCATATCCCGAGTATCGTCCACCCAAAGGCAGCTGGCGTCTCCATTCCCTTCTTTTTCATTAGCCAATCCGCCATATATCCGAGCAACATCAACAAAAAGCCAAACATCATAAACCAGAAAGCAGCAACTTCCTCTCTCCCTACCGCATTCCAAAAACCGTTTGCGACGATCTGCTGAAGAGGCTCCGCGTATAAAAACAGACCGACAACCGTATGCAGCAGTCCTGTAATGATGAGAGTGAAACCCATTTGGCGCTTGATCCCACTTACCATGTCAATTCTCTCCTCTCAAGTTGGCTTATTCCTTGGAAATGTTGATTTTATGAGCTCTCGGACGTTCCTCTTCATGCTGTAACGCATCAATCATGCTGTCGATCACTGACCGCGATGCGAGCAGCCATTCTTTGCAGGCATTTTTCATATGTCGCTCGGTTCCATGCTGGTCCATGTTCCCGAGAATGGTCAGCACCCGATTCAATCCAGTACGTCTCAATGCTGGGCAGCCCCTTCCCTTGCGCTAAAACGAATGATCAGCCGATCCTCCGCATATTTCGCTCCCGTTACCTGTCGTCCCATTAATACGCGTGGCAAGATGACTTTTCGCTTGTAGTCACCTGCATTTACGGTCAATTCATCTCCTGTTTGCGTTAAATCCAGCGCTGCTTTATCCACAAAAGGAATCATCAGCTCCAAATGCAGCTCTCCGTCCACTTCTCGAATCAGTTCCGTTCTGCCCTGATACAACTTGGCGAATGGGTCTTCTGTTCCAAAAACGATATCAGCCAATTCTTCTAGAACGGGAAGCCCAATCACTTCTTTTGGCATCATCGGTGCTTTCAAAATCGGGAGCGGCTGAAAGTTTTCCACGATTTCGTTCTCATACTTCCGTTGCAGCTCTCGCCAGTGGGCAAAAAATCCCTCTCCCGCTTCATCCGGAAGCACCCGATTCACGACGATGGCGTCCGTATTGAACCCGAACAGATTCAAGTAAGTGAACGAGCGCTTTGCTTCCGCAAGCACCATTTTTTCCGGGTTTACTACGATCCTCACTGATGTGATCTCCGGGTCCAGAACAATTCGTTGCATTTCCTCCAGCCCTCGAGCGAGGTGCTCTACGCTGTCTAGCACATCATCGGATGGAAGCTCCACTTTGTTGACGATCTTGGCTACTGGGCGAACGAGTTTGATCAGCTTGCGCTCGGTCGGAAAAATTTTCTCCAGCCACCAATTCAATACGTTTGGATAACTGAGCAGACGGAGTGTTTCTCCTGTTGGGGCACAATCGACTACCAGGACGTCGAATTGCCCGCTCACGGCGTGTTCCTTGATCTGCAGCAAACTGAATAATTCCTCCATGCCAGGAAAAACGAGCATTTCCTCTGTTGTAATATCAGTCAGCTGTGCTTTGTCGAGCAATGTGGTCAGCCATCCCTGAACTGCCCCCCAGTTGCGCTCGGTTTCCCGCAAGCTGTTTACTTCCTGGCCCCATAAATTTTCACTGATTGGTACGGGGTCTGGTCCGATCACGGTCCCCAATGAATCTGCCAAACTGTGTGCGGCATCCGTGCTGAGTACGAGCGTCCTTTTTCCCTGCTTTGCCAGCTTAACAGCCGTTGCTGCTGCAACACTCGTCTTCCCAACTCCACCTTTGCCGGTGTAAATGATGATTCTCATCTCGACTCTCTCCTTCATGATCCATTTAATACGATTTCGTAGTAATTAGACAAAAAAAGAAGCAGGCTCGAACGGACTATTCCTCAATGTTGATCTTGATGGAACGAACCTTTGATTCACGAGGCTTGACAGGTCCTCCTTCCTGAAATACCTTGGCGGCTTTGAGTAAAAGGGTGGTGAATTGCTCCATTTCTTCCGGAGTAAACGCCTCCTGAAGCCTGCCCAGCATCGTTAGCATCATTTGCTCGGATTCTTTTGCGAGCTGTTTGCCTGGTTGTGTCAGAGTGACGAGCTTCACCCGTTGATCCTCTACAGAGGTCGCCCTCGCGATGTATCCTTTGCGTTCAAGCCGTTTTGCGATGCTGGTCATTGAACTAAGCGGCGCCCCCATCTCTTGCGCCAGCTCTGACATGGTCAAATCTCCGCGGAACAGCAATATGAGGAGTGTCGACAAATCAGAGCGAGTCAGTTTTTCTTCAAGCTGCATCGTATCGGACATAAAGGCGAACGGACGCAAACCGGTTTTCAGAAATAGGTCGTATAGTTGCTGCATACCGGTGACTCCTTTTAGTACGATTTCGTAGTAATTTCCTCTTCAATTTATTACATATTTTAGGGAATGTCAACAGGCGTTAAAAGTATACCATGCTGGACTGACGTACATATTATAGCTGTTACGAATGACAGGAGGAGTCAACGTGAATAAACAGCGCGCGAAAGAAATCGCAGCTTCGCCCGTGATGGCGAACGTCACCTGCGACGGAATACCCGTATACATCCAGCACATCGATGATAACAACGACATGGCAAGGATTTACCCGCTCGACCAGCCTGATCAGGAGATGAGCGTTCCCGTAGCCAGCTTGCGGGAGCACGGTGAGTACTGATTTTCGCCACAACACGAATGAGGGGACCTGTAGCGAATCCGCAGGTCCCCTCGTTTTCTTCTTTTTCATTGTACAAATGGCCTTACAGCAAGCCTTGGATGAATGGCAGCTCCAAATTCTCGATCATTTTTTTCTGACTCGCCGCTAATTTTGCTGCGATCTGCTCCCTGCGCGCGATTGCCTCCCACGTGCAAGAAACAATTCGTTCGCCTAATTGTGGCTCATCTGTTGGGACGAGGAGCTCCGGCAAATCCAGTGAATAAGCAAAGTCGATGCCCTTGATGCGATACGCCAAACAAACGAAGGGAACACCGGCAGCGGCACTCAGCACATTGGCATGCAGCTTAAAATTGATCGTCGCCTGAAAGCCTTTCATCAGCTGCAGCATTCGTGTATGATCGTGCAGCTCCAGATCCAGGATCGTATGCGCTGGATCGTCGATTTTTTTGTACAGTCTTTTAATGGCTTCCCGATCCGGTCCCCACATGGTAAGCAAGTGGATATCGTAGCCTGCCTCGATCAGCCTCTTGGCTGCATGCGCCAGCGCATCCTCTACTGCGAGCTCGTTTTTCCCATAAATCCGGTTATAGGACGTACCCCAGTTGATGCCAATCGTGAATCGCTTGCTTTTGTCTACCACTGTTGGCAATGATGCTGGGAGAAGCAGCATCCCCGGGTCTCCGCTAATCGCTGCCCTTTCTCCCACTCCCGCTTGCTGAAGGTATTGAAGTGTAATTGGTCCGCGTACACCAAAAAACGTGGCGTGCTCGGCGATTTTTTGCAGCATGTGGCTCATTTTATCTTGGCCAGTTATCAGCTTGTTCGTCAATCTGCCGGAAGAATCTAGATTGACTTGATCTTGCGAGTCAAATCCGCTTCCCCAGACCCATAGATTTTTTTTCTGTTCAACAGCACGATAAGCTACATCCACATACCCCGGAATGAGAAGCGATCCTCCCCCCAAAACGACGGTATCGTACGCACTTAAATCCTTCAGATCAACCCCGGGCAGAGAAGGTATTACCTTGTATTGTGTAGGGTCGAGGTATTTGCATGACAAATTGTAAAAGGCATGCCACATCAGCTCGTCACCCAAATTGTTGAAGCCTAGCCAGCCAACGTACAATATTTTTTTCATACTTGTCGTCCCCCCTCCACTCTTTATTTGTGCATAAATAGTGAGCAAGGAGGCACATTTTTGCGTGATATGAAAATGATTTTGGACCCACGTTCTTCCTTGACCTCCTATTTCCTTCAATTGACTCCGGTCGCGGCATGCTTGACGCAAAGCACTGTCGATCAACGGAGGAGACGGCTTCTGCACAGAGGAGTGGTCACCGAAGTAACAGTCCCAAGCCAAATCGTAAGAGGAAGGTTCGACCAAACCGACGTAGCCATGATTCCCGATTGCAAGCACAGGCTTTCCGCACGCCATCGCTTCGAGTGCGACCCTGCCTGTTCCGATCACCAAATCACTGATTTCGTAATACGGCCGGACATCGGTTTGCTCCCCCACAATGTGAATATAGGGCTTCCCTGCGGCTTTATTCAGCGCTTTTGCCAGCTCATGAACATGAATGGCCTGGGCACCCGACCCCACCACCACGATATGCAGGTTGGGGATGTCACTCCGCAGCGTTTTGGTTGCTCGCAATACCATGTTGCACACCGATGCTTTTTGCCAAGCCAGCCGGCTCACGTACGTAACCACCATAGCGTCAGGCGGCAATGACGGTACATCAGCCCTACTTGCAAAGCCAGACTGGAACTCTTCCACATCAACCCCATTGGAAATGAGTGTGCTTTTTACCCCTCGTTTTTGCCAGAATAGTTGGACAGGTTTGCTCACACTGATCACTGCGGAGCAGAGCTGGGCTACTTTTATCGCCTCATCCTTTGGGTAGTACGTTCCATGCAAGGTGAACACGACAGGAATGCCGAGCTCATTGGCTGCCGTAGCGGCAAGAAAGCCTGAAGGAGTCTGATGCACATGGACGATGGTAATACGATGCTTCTTCATACATGCACGGTAACACTCGATCAGATGCTGTCTGCGTGCCGAGAGCGGTTCACGTGCGGATTCTATCGGTTCAACCAAAAAGCCTGCATCAACAAATTCTTGATAGAGGGGGCCATTCCCACCTGCATAAAACAGTTGGACGCCTTTTTTCCTCAATGCTTTACCCATGCTAAGAACATGCGTCTCCGTTCCGCCTGTCCTCAAACTGTCCAGCACCATCAATATCCGATCATTACTGCTAGTCAACTTTTTACCCTCCCTTCTTCCGATAATAGTGGGCCGAACGCTGCTCAGCGTGGGTACGGTAATAATACAATGCTTCTGCTATATTGTTCACGCCTGCTCTCGCATTCAAAGCTTTGGCGATAAATTCGTAGTCTTCCGCACCCTCAATCCGGCGTGTCGGGCCACCAATCTGGTCAAACAATCGTCCTCGAAACATGCAGGTTCCATGACAGACGCAGTGTCCCCCGTTTCCGTATACTTTGCGAATGTCATCGTCGTACTTGATCCATCCAGCGAGCTGCTTTTTTTCCGGATTATCGGATGAAAACGCATAGTAATTCGTACCGACCAAATCGATCTGGGGATGATTTTTCAAGTATTCAACCTGCCGCGAAAGACGCAGGATATGGGAGAAATCATCCGAGTCCTGAATCGCGATGAACTCGCCTCTGCTCAGGTAATACCCGACGTTGATGGCACCCGCAAAGCCAATATTGCGAGGGAGCTCATGAATCAGCACCTGATTCTCCCCTGGAAAAAACCTTTTACTCTCTTCAAGCCACTCTCTGGCCACTTCTACGGAATGATCTGTCGATGCATCATCGATCAGGATAATCTCCCAATTTTCATAGGTTTGCTGGAGGATGCTGTCCAAGCATTCACGTATATAAGCAGCCCTGTTGAAATTGGTAATGACGACACTTACCAGACCTTCTATTCGCTCTCTTGCCAATTTCAATTCCTCCTTCCAGCCTTTTTGTTTTCATATGGCATCCCCGCTACCTTCCTTTCGCCAGAAACTGCAAGGCTTCCACATGGTCACCCGCAATCTGCTCGACGGCAGGGGGCATTCCGGAGCTGGCGAAGTGTTTGTCTGGCCGGAATCGGTTGGAGGTGAAGCTGTTCACTTGATGAACCAATTCCATCCTTACACCTGCCTGTGCGTATGCTGCTTGCGCTTTTGGCGGGCAGAGCAATATGGGCCACCCGAACGGAGCAACCGCTTCCTTGCGTAAGGCAAAGGGGACGGTCACCATAGACCCGATCCCCAAATCCTTACGATTCAACGCCAAGTTGAGAGCTTGGCGACAAGCTACAAAAACGTTGTCTGCGAAAGGCTGATTCAAAAATACAGCAACATCATTCAGGGCAACATCCACGCCGCACTCGCACGCGAGAACAAATGGGTACAGATCATGCGCGGTCATGACAACATCCGCATCGACAAACAGCAGGATGTCGCCTTTCGACAGGCTTGCCCCAATTGCCCGTCCTGTGTCTACGCCTAATGCATATGGGAACTCTACGGTCGTCGCGCCGCATTCACGGGCAAGCTGCGCTGTTTGATCACTCGAGCCATTGACGACCACGATAATTTCAACTGGCTCCAGCCGAAGAACTTCACGGATCACTTGCTGGATCGTCGCTGCCTCGTTGAGGGCTGGAATGATAACGGATACCGTTTTGCCGCTGTAAAGAGTTGTTTGTCTCAAAGGCCATTTCCCTACCTGCGTAACAGGGATACCACTGTTTTTACCGCTCACATTCTCTGCTATATCTCTTCGCCTACCTCCATCGGACAGTCCGCCGCGAAAGGGAAGACGCGAGACGAGATCAAGCTGTTCGGCAATCACCAGCTTTTCATACAAAGAGAGCTCTTTGAGCAACGAACCATGAAGCTGTGGCAAAAACATCCGTTCTTCCGTTCCCGTTCCAATAGCTTGCGTGGTAATGGACAGACCGCTTTCGACCGCCCGCTTGTGCGCTTGAGCAGGCTGTGCCAACTGTTCCACTCCGATTTTGGAAAGTGCTTCTCTGGTCATCGCGTGAGGTGTGTCCAGCAAGGAAGCTTCACGCAGGTCAGAGCGACCGAAGAGGTTATTTACCAGCAGGGAAAAACTGTGGATAGGACTTGGTTTTGTCATCCTCCTGTGTCGCATATCCTGCTGAGGCAAAACGACCTGCGCATTTCCATATAAAATCGGGAACAAGAAGCGCTGCAATCCAGACAACGAATCGATTTGCTCTTCGCCGAGAAAAAGCAGGACATTCCCTCTTGCATGCTTGGCAGCCTCTGTCCGCCATGAGAACAGACTCTCAACACCCTCTGCAAGAACGACGCGAATACCGGAGCCAAGTTCCAAGGCCCCTTTCGAAATCACGATGATTTCCAGAGGTGCAAGCTGTTTGCATGCGGCGATCAGCTTTGGCAGATGAGCTGTCCCAAACATGGCAGGAATTAGAATGGATAGGGGCACGTGGCCCCTTCTCCCTTGCCGCCCTACCATTAGAGAACGCGCACATACGTGATGCGGTCGAGTTGAAATACCACTGTTTCGCCACCGCCATAGCCTGGCTCACTTGCTGCAAGCAAGGTTAATGTCGAATTGGTCACGCCGAGCAACTCACCGGTAATCACATTCAACCCGGTTACGACTTGTACACTATCGCCTATAAACGTTCTCAATTTCTGTACATAGTTCATTTGTCTTCTCCTCCTTACACCTCATGAACATAATTAATTTGCGCAAAACGAATCAGCACACGTGTACCGCTTGGCTCTATGATTTCAGCATAGTCCCGGCCAACCTCATTCAGGACCCCTGTGACACTCCCAGCATCTGTTCCCAGCTCAACGGTTTCATGCAAATAGCGCAGCAGTACTTTGCGAAAAGAATCACTATGCAAATCACTGTGGCTTTCTTGCAGAAATGCGGCGAATTCTTCTGCGTACAGTTCTTTGCGTAGCGAACTACGAATCGCTTCTTCCTTGTCATTTCCGAGTCCTTCGTCTGTTTGCTCCTTACCCCAGACGAGACTCCGCAGCCCTCGAAAATACTCTTTCAACTCTTGTTCATTCACAATTAATTTCATTTGGTCACTCTCATCTCCTTAATCCTATTCTTTTGATTTTTTTTCGCCGCTTGTACACGGTATACAAGTAAGCTGAAAAACGTACTAGGACAACGGTGTATTTTTTTGATTTTAATGAAAAGTTCACGGGATTTTTACCGAAAAACAAAAAAAGACTGCGAAAAGTATTCGCAGCCTTCCTTCGTATTCTACAACTCTTTCATTGTTACGTACTGTTTTGTCTAACTCTTTGCCACCTGTGCCTTTTCGTCCCTGTTCTTGCCTAGCTCATGCTTGATGAACAAATAACTCTCAATTTCTCGAAGGAGATAAAACAGCGAGGCACGCGTCTCAAATTCCTCTCGCGTTCGCGGCAACTCTGCTGCCTTGATCTCCTCTTGCATCACACGCAGTTGGTCGATAAAGCGGTAGGCAGTATTGCCCGGATGTACCGAGTCGCTGATTCGCGCAAGAAAATCTGCGATCCGATGGCTCTCTGTCACCTGATGATCCAAGGAAGAGACAATCGGCATCATGCGTTCCAATAGCTCGAACTGCTTTTGCCGCATGACAAAATACTCATAGTACGAATCGTTTCGGCGGCCCAATCGATTGTCAACATCTCGCGAAGCTAAACGAATCGCCGTTTCCAAGACACCTGTTGTTTCAATTAATTCTTTCCCGTCCCAATCACTTTCTCCGTGACGCAAGTAATAGCAGAACTCCCGCAAGATTTTGCTGAACAGCTTCTCCACCTTTACTTGCATCCCTTTTAGCTCTTTATCGAGACTCGGCATGTACAGATTGACCAGTAGGGCTACGCCCACACCGATAACGAGCAAAGCGACCTCATTCAGCAATAGCATTCCGTCGATTCTCTTTGAAGAATACAGGTGCATGAGCACAACCATGCTGTTGACGAAGCCTTCCTGAATGCCAAAACGCACCGCCAGCGGCAAGAAAAGCAAAATGAAAAGGAGAATGGCAATCGGCGTATAGCCCATGAGGGAAAACAGGCAGACACCGATTCCCAGCCCCAACAAGCTGGCCAGAATCCGATTCCACGCTGTTCGAAACGATTGCTTGACCGTCACCTGAATACACAAGATCGTAATGATCCCAGCCGAAGAAGCATACATCAAGCCCAGTTGCTGGGCGATCAGAATCGAGATAGCCGTTCCGATGGCTGTTTTTAATGTGCGATAACCAATTTTAAACTTGAGAAAGCCCAGTCTTGTTCCCCTCCGCTGTCAAAAATGCTTTCCTGTTTACTTTAACAAAAAGTATCGGGGAACCAAAGGAAAGAGTTCGTAAATTTTCAAAGCATCTATTCCTGTTTGTGCTTCTCTGCATAACTGTGCCACTTGCCATCTGCTTTGACGAGCCCTTTTTCTCCCACATAACGATAGACGAGGAGTGGTTGTTCAAGCATTTTCTTTCTTCCATAAATTCCATCAACTTTTGGCTGAAAGTAAGTGAGCATGAGCTTCTTGTTCTCTTTCATGACTTTTTTCGCCGTATTCAGATCGATACCAATATTTTTTTGAGAGGGACGTGGTAGTAAATATTCCTGAAGTCCGTTGTTATACATTTGCCATACTTCCCCGGTCGCAGGGTTGATATCGACGTGAAAGATGGTATCCTCTTCTGGTATGCCTTTGATCATATAGCCAAATTGGATATGATACGGTTCACCATTTTCCAAGATTTCTTTGATCCTTTTCTCATTCGGAACGTAATCGACCGCATAAATTATTCCTAACTGATCAGGGTAGAATGTTTGTAAGAACTTTTCTGCACTTTCTTGTGCTTGTGCCCAAGTAATACTCTTTTCTATTTTCTTTTTCTCTTCTAAGAACCTGCTTTTTTCATTCATACTGAATTCGACGAAATAACCACGGTTGTTAATCCCTATTTTTACAGTATCTGACTCACTTCCATCCCTTGGTTGCGAAACAAACTCAAAATTCCAGTTCTTTCTATCAAGTACTGAGCGTGACTCATAGCTTCTACCATTCCATCGGTAAGTACTAGGTAGCTTTTTAATCTGTTGCTCTGCTATTTTTAACGCTTCGTCTTGTGTAATGATCTTTTGTTCAGTGGTAGAAGGAGGAACGGTTTTCCCTAACAGCCTTATCTTCTTTTCATTGACAGTCTGTCCGTACGAATCAAGCATTTCCCCTGTAATGGCATTGACAATTTGCGGGTCTTCACTCTTGAAATCATAAACAGGCTGGTCTATTTCAGCAGTATCCTTGTACATGGATGACAGAATCGCCTCTTTATCCCATTTCTTTTCAGCTTTCTTTATATCTATAACTTTCGAAGTATCTGGAAGTTCCTCCTCTGTCCAATGTCGCTCAAACCTGATCACTTCCCCATTGCTGCCCACTCTGAATCGAAACCCATTTTCCAGAAAAGGAATCTCGTTTTCGATACGGGTAAAGTTTATAATGGTTCCTTTGCTAGTAGAGTTATAGTTAACATATGGATCAGGATATTCATTCGGCTTGGATAAACGGCTCCGTTCTTCTTCCGTCGTTACTTGCTTAAGAAATTCGGTTGCCACTTGGATCGCCTGATCTTCCGGAAGCTTCTTTTGAATTGCGTCCAAGTCCCGCTCTTCCCCACGACGTTCATATTTCAAAATTCCCCCTGATAATGCATCTATTCGCAATTCAATACTCCCACTATTTTCTTTATTCCAACTGCTAGACCATATGGGTTTTCCCCATAGCATTTCAATACCGTCGACAAATTCGACTCTTGCCAGCTTGTACTCACCCAGAATCGTCAATTGCTTCTTGGCAAGCGCAATTGCCTCTTCCTCCGAAAGTGCCTTCTCGGCTGCATGTACGACTGGTGCCAAACTTCCGGCCCCTGCTGTAGCGAACACAGTTGTCATCAAAATGGAAAATGTCACGCCGAGTGAAAGTCCCCTCGATATAGTACGTCTCAACACGAATAACCTCTCCTCTCCATCTACAAACAACCTCATTTTACCATTTATGAGAGAAAATAGACCAAAAAAAAAGATCCGCCGATGCGAAATCTCGCACAACAGATCTTTTGGGATGTTGATTATACGTCAAGCTTTTTCACGATCTTGCAAATCAATTCCGCTCTTGCTGCTGGTCGTAAATCAATTTCAGCAGTTCAGCGGCTTGTGCACGCGTAACTGTTGCATCCGGATCAAAATTCGTTGCTGATTTTCCCTTGAGCAAGCCATTTGCTGAGATGAGGGTAACAGCAGGAACATGCTTGCTTTGCACGTCCTGATATGGCGACTTGAATAGTTCGGGCTTTTCCAGGAGGTCACCATAACCGAGCAGTCTTGCCACCATATCCGCTACTTCGGCACGTGTAATCAACCGATCTGGCTCAAAGTTATTTCCTGTTTTTGGAATCAATTTGTATTCTACGTTTCTTTGAATGGCAGCGTAGTTTGGATGGGAAGAAGGTACGTCAGCAAAGTTATGAATAAGCCGTTCTTCATCGCTGTCGAAGTAAGGACGCAGATATCGGAATTCGCCCTCATCTGCCATCTGCGCCATCATCATGGCCATTTCCCCACGAGTAACCTCTTTTTCGGGTCCTAACTGGCCGTCTGCGACCGTCATCCATCCCTTACGGACCGCAAAATCAAGCACTGCCTGTTGCGGATGCTCATCGATATCAGTCGGGGATTGCTTTTTTTGTGCCTCAACAAAGCTGTACCATTCTCCGGTATCTGCTTTCACAACCCCATTATCTCCAACATAACGATAGACGAGAATCGGTTCAGACGGCTTTATCGGTACCCACTCTGGCACAGGCTGGAGGTAGGCAAGCTGAAGCTTCTGCTGCTTCTTGATTACTTCTTTCGCACTTTGCCGTTCGATTTGCTTGTTAGTTGGCTTGGAAAGCAGCTTCACTTCCGAGCGTGACCTTTGGCTCAATGACTCAGCCATCCCCGTCTCCGGATTGACCTCGACTCGAAAGGTTTCATCCTCGACCGGAATACCATTGATCAGCATGCCAAATTGAATTTCATATGGTTCGCCATTATCCGCATAACTTTGGAGTGTTTCCTTCGAAGGCTCCTGTTCTATCTGATAAATTTCTCCCAGCTGGTCGGACAAGAGAGTGTTTACAAGTTTCGTAGCACTTTCTTCGGCCTGTTCCCAAGTGATGACCATCTTTTTGGGAGTTTCTTCAAATCGACCGTTTGGATTCACTTGATAACCGACCAACTCTCCCCGGTCGTTAATATCCACTTCTACTTGCTCTGACTTTTTGCCTCCTCCATTTTGAGGGGAGAAATCAAAACTCCAATGGCGTTCAGAGATTCCACCTGGTCCTGAGCTCGAACCCCCTCCGCTGCTGCCGTCAAAACGATAGTTGCCAGGCAGTCTTTTCACATATTGTTCCGCAATTTTTTGTGCCTCTTCTTTTGTAATCAACCGCTTTTCTGACGTTTCTGAGGATATCATATTCCCCAACGGCTTGATTTTTTTCTCACTTGCTACTTTTCCAAATAAATTAATGACTTCTCCAGTCGTAGCATCGACCAGTTGCGGGTCCTCATCCTGGAACTCGTAGACCAGCTCGTAGGAGCCAGGTGCCTGCTGATATCTATTCGTCATCCCTGCCATATCCTTGTACATAAGGGACGGGCTTGCTTTCTCCTCCCATTTTTTCTCTGCTTCGGCTGTCTCAATCACTTTCGTAGCTTCCGGGAGCTTGCCGTCATACCACTCCCGGTTAAAGTTGACGACGTCCCCATTCCTGTCCACGATTATTTGAATACCATTTCCCAAAAACGGGATTTCGCCCACCATGCGAGTGAAATTTACAAATTCTCCCTGATTTCTGAAATAGTAACCGTTCTGGTCCGCATATTCATTGGGCTTGGATAAACGCCCCCGCTCCTCTTCGGTTGTCACTTTTTCCAGAAACTTCGTCGCTACTTCTATTGCCTGCTCTTCCGTAAGCTTGTTTTTAGTGCTTCCTGGTTGATCGTCCTCCAAACGGTTAGAATATCGGGATAATGCACCAGAAACAGCGTCAATCGTCACATTAATGCGTCCAGCCTTGCCTTTTTCCCAAGAGATATTCCAATATGTTCGACCTGTAACATTGTATTCCTCGTCCGGCTCTGTGATTCTGGCACCTCTCAGCTTGTAGTCTTCCGGAATTGTCACCCACTTCTGGGCTTGTTTAATTGCCTCTTCCTGCGACAGCGTTTTCTCGGCTGCATGTACGATTGGGACAAGACCCTCGACACTTGCTGTAGCGAATACAGTCGTCACCAGAATAGTGGATGACACGCCGAGTGAGAGCCCCCACGACGTTGTACGTCTCAACACGGATCAACCTCTCCTCTCTATTATCAAAATATCACCTTATTTTACCATTAAAGAGAGGATATGTAGTCCAAAAAAAGATCTGCCGATGCGATTTTCTCGCAAAGCAGATCTTTTGGGGGCATTGCTTATACTTCCAGCTTTTTCGCCAGTGTTTCTACGTTCAATACGTTTCCTACGAGGAAGTTGCCGAATTCACCGAAGCGTGCGCTTACTTCATCAAAGCGCATTTCGTAAACGATATGCTTGAATTCCAGCGGATCGTTGGCAAAGAGGGTAACGCCCCACTCCCAATCGTCGAAACCAACAGAGCCACCGATGATTTGCTTCACGCGGCCAGCGTAGGAGCGGCCGATCAAGCCGTGGGAGCGCATCATTTCTTGGCGCTCCTGCATGGATAGCATGTACCAGTTGTCTTGCAGATCACGCTTTTTGTTCATTGGATAGAAGCAAATGTGCTCCCATTTTGGCAAGATCGGATAGAGGCGGTCACGCACGTGCGGATTCGCTTTTGGATCTTCACCTGGATTATGTACATAGTTGCTCAGCTCTACTACGGATACATACGAATAAGGAGCTTCTGTATAGGCAGCAAAGCGAGTTTTGTTGAACGCTGTTTTGATCTCATCGAGTTCTTGCATGGTTGGACGCAGGAACATGAACACGAGGTCTGCTTTGTGTCCGAGGATGGAGTAGACAGCCGTGCTTCCTTGGTTCTCGCCCTCATTCGCTTCCCATGTGCGGATCAATGCATTCAGCTCGTCCAACGCTTCTTGGCGTTCTGCTGCGGACGCTGCTTTCCACTTTTCCCAATTGATGGTGCGGAAATTATGATACGTATACCAACCTTCTAATGTAAGCAACGCTTCGTTTGCGCTCATTCTAAATCAGCTCCTTTGAAAAATCTGGTGACCTTCTTGCAACATTCCCAGTATAGCATAAGGAACAAGTGCGTATTCGGAACAGATTGGTGAACAAGAAAAATGAAAACCAAGCGGAGCATTAACTGCCGCTTGGTTTCGTTCCTGCCAGCACAGAGGTTGTCAGCTTGCTCGCTGCTCCCTGATCCACAATAACTGTTACATCCGGATGCGATTGCAATAAGGAAGCTGGTACATCTGCCGTAGGCTCTTCCTCCAGCATCAATCGCACTGCTTCTGCTTTTGCCTCTCCACTTGCGAGAAGCACGACTTTTTTCGCGCCAAGAATCGTCTTGATTCCCATGGAAACTGCCTGAGTCGGAACCTGGTCCACACTATCAAAATAGCGGGCGTTTGCTTCGATGGTGCTGTCAGTGAGCTGGACCACGCGTGTCACTGAGTCGGCAGGAGATCCTGGCTCGTTGAAGCCAATATGGCCGTTATTGCCGATCCCCAACACCTGGATGTCGATCCCGCCTGCCAAACGAATCGCTTCCTCGTAGCGTGCACACTCTGCCAAATGATTTGTCGTATTGCCAACTGGCACATGTGTCTTCTCCGCAGGAATGTTGATGTGATTGAACAAGTTTTCTTGCATATACGCGCGATAGCTTTGCGGATGAGTCGAGGAAAGACCGACGTATTCATCCAGATTAAAGCTGCTCGCTTGCGAAAAATCGATGCTCTTTGCCTGCGACAGCTTGATCAGCTCACGGTACATCCCTACTGGCGTGCCTCCGGTTGCGAGACCAAAGACGGTCTTCGGATTTGCTTTTACTTCGCTTACGAGCATTTCAGCAGCTTTTCTGCTGAGCTCCGCGTAATCTTTCACGATCACCAGCTTCATTTCCAACCACTCCTATTCAATATAAGATACCTCTTAATATTTTCTCTCTAGGACAGCCTTCGCTGTTCTCTCTTTATATAAAAGGGCCTTTTCCTTGTTGCGCATCGTTATTGTCGTACTGATGACATCCAGTACATGCAGCTGTGCAATTTTGGCTGCGAGCGAGCCTCCCTGCAACGGCCCTTCTTGCGCTGCTGTCAGAAGCGTAATGTCCGCTACATTCGTAATTGGTGAGCGTCGATAGTGCGTCAGGCAAATGCAAGTTGCGCCTGCCTGCTTGGCGACTTTCAATGAATCGATGGTGTCTTTCGTACTGCCTGATACAGACAAACCGATCGCGACATCCCCCGGTCCCAGAGTCGCTGCAGCCATCGCTTGCAGATGCGATTCATTAAAAGCGTCCACTCGAAGCCCGATCCGCAAAAACGTGTACTTGGCATCCTGGGCTGTTACCGCTGACGTACCTACCCCGTAAAAATGGATTGTGCTTGCTTTTTGCAAAAGGTCTACACAGCGCTCCAGCTGTTCGATCTGAAACAAAGCCGAAGTATCCCCAATCGCCTGTTGATTGGCGGCTGTTACTTTGTGCGTAATGATGTCCAGCGAATCGTCTTCTCCTACTTCGCCATGCAAGTTTTTGACTGGATTGACCATTTCCTGTGCCAATGCCAGCTTGAATTCCTGATAGCCATGGAACCCTATTTTCCTGCAAAATCGCAAAACGGTCGTCTCACCCACTCCCGCCTTTTCGGCAAGGTCAATCACCGATGAATAAATCACGCTGTCTGTCTGCTGCAAGACAATATGGGCAACCTTTTGCTCCGATTTCGTAAAGGAGGGAAGGAGACTCTGAATATGTAAAAGCGTATTTGTCTTCGTGATGGTAGCTGTCAATGGATGGGACAGCTCCTCTTGCTGTTTTGCCATATAGCTCGCTCCCCCTTGAATAAAAGTCAGGATTTTCACAGCTGTATTCATCCAAAACAAAAAAGCTGTATTTCTACAGCTATTATATCAAAAAAGGAGTTATCCGCCATCTTTATTATTTTTAGTGGAGCAATTCTCCAAAACATCAAAATGGGGTAAACAAAATGGTCGGACATATTGCGACCCGAAAAGATCCGCTCATTGCTGCCGGAAGCAAAACCAGATCGAGCGTCACGATTTCCCCTGTGCCTAGAGTCACTGTCCCTCTCGCTTCTCCAACCCCCATCGCATTGGCTACAACCAAGTAGGTGCCAGGAGCAAGATCAGTCACCTTGTACCTGCCGAAGCTGTCTGTTTGGACAATGACAGTGATTATGTTTGGCTGATTCACCTTTTGCACATACACGGTTGCCCCAGCAACCGGCAAACCTGTCAAACCGGATCGAACTGTTCCTTGTATCGTACCCGTTTGAGAAAGGCGAATGATGATAAAGGTTGTTTGGTTCGGCAAAACGACTGCTTCTGCCTGACCGGTACCAATGCCCGGGATGGTCCCGATAACGGTATAAGTCCCCGGAGCCACATTGACAAAATGAAATGTTCCATCCGGCTCGGCCAGGATATTTTGCAGACGAATCTGGTCTGAGTTGAATAGCGACAATTGAATATTGTTTCCGCTGGCTTGGATTCCGTTTGGCAAGAGGACAATCCCGGATATCGTTCCGACGAATGGCAATAGCTCGACAGTCGTAACCGTCGTCTGCCCGCTTGCGACCGAAACGGTAATGTAATGCGTACCGAAACCCTCTGCGCTTGCAATGACATTGTACTCTCCAGCCGTCAAGCTATTCACCTGGAATTGCCCGCTCTGATTGGTTACGGTGTTGGCAACAAACAAGCCATTGGCAAACAGCTGAATCGCAACGGCCGCTCCTGTGATCGGAAGTCCTGTCAACTGATTGGTCACCTGTCCGAAGATATTGCCTGGAAGAGGAGACATCGTGAGAATGACTCCGTTAAGTGTCTGTCCAGCAGTCACGGTTATGTTACTGGTTGCCGCTGCATAGCTGTCTTCACTTGCGCTTATCACATACGTTCCAGGCGGCAGGTTACCGACAGAGAAATTGCCGAGGTCATCCGTAATCGCACTACCGAACAATGTTCCGTGTGAATCCTTCACCTGTATCAACGCGTTGGAAACAACACCGCAACCCTCAGACTGAACCTGACCTGCGACCGTAGCTGGAAACGGGGGAAGACCCACATCGATGACCGTCGTCTGACCAGAAAAAATTGTCGCGCCAACTGGCTGGGTAGCATAGTTGAGAGCACTGATCGCCAGCGTATAGGTTAAAGGTGCCAAGCCGTCGATTGTAAACTGGCCGAGACCGTCTGTAATTGCCCGAGACAGCAGGTTGTTTGTTCCCGGGAAAAAGATCAGAACCTCCGCTCCTACCAGCGGTGTCCCATCAAACTCATCTCTGACGGTCCCCTGCAAAATGCCTGGGTTTGGATTTAGCGGAATATTGACAGTAGCGATTCCCCCTGGCGCTACATCAAAGGATACGTTTTCTCTCTGATAGTTATCGTTTCTTGCCAAAATGGTGTAGTTTCCTGCCGCAAATCCATCGATGAAGTATATCCCCTGAGCGTCTGTTTGAGTAGAATAGAGAATCGTATTATTGTTGCCTAACAAGCGGACGAGCGTGTTCGGCAAGGGTGTGTTGAGAAGGGCGTCCGTAATTTCTCCCGTGACGCTCGCAGGAAGACTCGGCAAGGAAAAATCGAGACCTGTAGTCGCTCCCAATCCGACCATAATGGTCGAGGCCTCAGCTGCATGTCCTGAGGCAGTAGCGATCAGTGTATAACTCCCCGGGGGAAGTCCGCTTACCATATATTGTCCTTGCTCATCAGCCTGAACAATGGCAATGATCGTTCCAGATGGACTTCCCTGCCGAACCGTAATGACAGCGCCGTCAATCGGCAAAGCCGTACCTTGCTCTCGCACTGTACCTACAATCGCACCGGGCAACCCTTGTAGTGCAAAGCTTAAGGTGGACATTGCCCCGGCTTGAATTTGTGCACCCGCTACATCGCTTGCATACCCAGATGCATTTACATTGACGGTATACCCTCCGGGAGCCAGCCTGTCAAACGAATAGTTCCCTGCAGCACCTGTCAGGACAGATCCTACCGCTGCACGGGTGTTGTCGTAGACGGTTACCGTTGCGCCAGTAATCGGCAAGCCCGTCTCCAGATCAGTCACAACGCCGGATAAACTGCCGGGATTGGGAGTCAATGCCTGCTGAAAGTTGGTAGTAATGCCCCCTTGCAAAATAACAGCTTGCGAGACAGATACAAAATTCGGGGCAGAAACGGTTACATTTACGACACCCGGTGGAAGCTTCTCTGCCAAAAAATTGCCTTGCTCGTCTGTCAATAATTGAGCAAGCACAACACCATGGTCATCCGTAATGAGCACTGTGCTTCTCGGAATCCCGAATCCCGTCATCTGATTGGTCACTACACCCGAGATAGCCGCAGGCAAGTCAGGTAACGTAACGGTCGTTGAAGTTGCGGTATTGGCCGCCACGATCACACCGATACTTCCTACGACATAGCCAGGTGCTGACGCGATAACGGTGTAAACGCCGGGAGCGACACTCGCAAAGAAAAACACGCCCGATTCATTCGCCAGTAAGCTCTGTATGACGGCCTGATTGCTATCCATCAGCTTGACGTTGATTTCGCTTCCCGTAACAGGTACACCCAAGCTGTTTATGACACTTCCCACAATGGAACCAGGCAAAGAAAAGAGCGCCACGCTAGCCCCCGTCGTTTCTCCACCGACTACATTGGCCCCTGCTGATTGATTAGCATAGCTAGGTGCGCTTACCGTGACGGTATAAGCACCCGGCAACAGATGTTCAATCAAATAGCTGCCCGTCTGGTCGGTACTAGCTGTAGCCACTACATTTCCGTCACTTATGGAACGAACCAGGACAACTGCCCCTGAAATGAATATCGCGGGATTTGTCGCGTCCGTCACCTGTCCACTAATCCCGCCTGCATTCGCCCCAAGAGTAAAGTCTACTCCGGTTTTATTTTCACCGGGTCCAAGTGTAGCACCAATCGAACCTATAACATATTCAGGGGCACTTGCCACCACGACAAATGAGCCCGCAGGCAGGTTGGCAATTGTATAGGACCCGTTTGAATCCGTATAGCCAAAGCCTATTGTCGTCTCATTCAAATCCAGAATACGGACAACGGTATTGACAATCGGCTGCAAACCCGTGTCTCGTACAGTTCCAGAAATACTGGCCGGATTCGGGGTAAGCGTAAAGGAAACGTTGGCCGTCTGCCCAGGCTGTACGATCGCCCCAAAAGATTGAACAGCGTAGCCGGGAGTGGTAGCTGCAAGGACATAAGAGCCTGGTGCGACTCCTGAAAATGAAAACGCCCCATTCCCATCTGCGACGACAGTACCGATCAACAGGTTATTGATATCAAACAATTGAATGGTGGTTCCCGGTACGATAGGTGCTACTGTACCGCTAATAAAACCGAAATCCTGATTGAGCTGAAGCTGGACAGGAGTAGTTGTATTCGCGAGCACAATGGCCCCGACATGATTGGACTGAAAGCCACTTGCTGAGGCAGCGATGACGTATTGTCCCGCAGCCAAGCCCGTGATGACAAAGCTTCCTTGACTATCACTGTATACTGAATTCACCACAGAGCCGTTGGAGTCAAGCGCATTAATTTGGGCACCAGCAATCGGCTGCAACGTCCCTGCAGCAAGTACCTGTCCCTGAATATCACCCGGACTTGCAAAAAGAGAAAAGGAGACTGGCGTATTTGTATTCGCCAGCACAGTGGCGGTAGCACTGCTCGCTTCGTAATTCGTTGCACGTACCGTAACGGTATAAACCCCGGGTGCCAGCCCTGTGATCTCGTAATTGCCAGCTAGATCGCTGCTCGCATGGGCCACGACTGCCCCCGCTTGGTTCAACACGCTAACCTCTACCGAAGCACCAGATATCGGTAGACCGGACGTAGCATCGAGGATCGAACCCGAAATGCTCCCCGGCAAATCTGCAAGCTGTACATTCACCGTTGTTGTCGTCAGGGAAGCGACGCTTGCCCCTGTGAATACAGTCGTTTTGTCCGGAGCAGACACGATGACGACGTACGCCTGCGGCAGCAAATCAGGTACCACATACTGTCCGTTCCCATCCGTCAATACAGTAGCAATTACAGCCCCTGCTGCCGTATTTTCCCTAATGATGACAGTGGCACCCTGAATCGGCTGATTGCCGCTGTCTACCACCTGTCCTGCGATTGATCCCGGAGAAGCTTGCAGGACAAAAGCAAGGGACGATATTTCCTGAGGCAGCACTGTTGCCCCCAACACAACGGTGGAATAACCAGAAGCTGTAGCTGTTACGGTATAGGTGTCCGGTGCCAAGTGCGGGAAGGAAAAGGTGCCAGCGCTGTCGGTAATGGTCTGCGCCACAGGAACAGTTCCCTTCAAAACAACGACGATGGCGTCAGCTAGCGGATTCATGCCTGTGTCCGTGACAGTCCCATTTAATATCCCTGCCTGTTTTTCCAACTGGAGGTCAACCGCTGTAGTAGCTCCCGCATTGATTTCGACGCCTACGGTTTGACCAGCATACCCTTCTGCTGTAACCGTCAGGACATAAGTTTCTGGACCAAGCAAGGACAAGGAGTAGTCTCCATTCGCATCGGTTAACGTCTCACCTACAGCAATTCCCGAACGAGTGACAACCTTGATGCTCGCATTTGGGATTCCCTCGCCCGTTTGCGCATCAGAAATGGTTCCGCTTACTGTTCCAAATGCTGTAGTCAATTCAAAATGAAGTACCTTGGCATCTCCCGCTTGCAGACTGATTCCAGCTAACTGTGTGGAAAAGCCTGCGGCACTGACACGGATTTGGTAACCGCCTTCTGCGAGCTTGGTCAGCAGATACGTGCCTGCACCGTCTGTTGTCGTTTCCGTCAGCGTAATACCTGCCTGGTTCAGCACTTCCACCAATGCCCCGGGAATCGGTATGCTACCCGGACCTGTCACCAAACCGGAGAGCTGCGCAACTGACGTCTGGAGCACTACATTTTGTGTAGTAGACTGGGCACGAATGACGTTGATTGCGACTGTTGCTGGCTGGAATGTATCCGCACTGACTGCAAGGGTATAGGCACCCGGCACGACATTGGTAAACTGATAGGTTCCCCCTGCGCCTGTCATTGTCTGGTTTATCGTCACGCCTGTCGTATTAATGAGCTTTACCACCGCACCTGAGATGGGTGCCAATCCGGTATCTGTTATCGTCCCATTCACCTGACCTGGACTCGGAGGAAGCAAAATGTCTGCTCTTGTAGTCTGCCCTGCTAGAACGCTCACGAATTGGATTTTGGGGTCATAAGTCGGCGCGGTCACCGACACAGAATACAGACCAGGAGCCAATCCAGTAAACGAATAGGCACCATCTGTGTCTGTTGTCGTCGTTCCGATTAGCACAGGAATCGAATCATACAACTCGACCTGTGCACCTGCTACAGGCAAGTTCGTGGACTGGTCAAGCACCACGCCAGCAACACTTCCAGCCAAGTTAACCGTGATGACAATATGATCCTGAACAGGAGAAAGTGTCCCGCCAGAAAAGCTGTCTACACCAGTGACTGTCGCTGTATTTAACCGCCTTGTTCCACCAGGAGAGACCGCAAAAACCCCACCGACCGTAAATGTCAAGCTGGCAGTAGAACCAGCGGCCAAATTGCCGATCGTCCAGCTGAGCACCTTGGTGAGCGGATTGTAACTGACAGAGCCGGTGCTTGTTGCATTTACCGCAAAAGCTGTTACCTGATCCAGCTCGATCAAATCATTGACAACGACAGTCGTTGCCTGGCTCTTCCCAGTATTGGTGACAGTGATCGATCCCGTCCATTGTGACAGCTGTCCTGTGGTAACGACGGCTGGTCCTGCTGTTACCTGCTTGTCGATCGCGAGTTTCGCCCGTACATCTCCCGCAGATATCGTGGTGTTATTACTCTGGGAATTTTCAAAAGTGTAGCCTTCACTGATTCGCAGAGAGTCCTTGTTGTAGTTATTTTCATTCGTGGAAGTAAACGGAAGGAAACGAAGGGAAGTAAGAGAGGTAACACCAATCGTTGAAAAAAAAGTAGCAGCCGGCATGACGAGATCAATGAAGTAATCAGGAGTGCCGCTAAAATTAGAGCCGTCATTCGTCAGCCGCACACGAGCTGTGTCAAAATTGATAATCGGCGCTTGCCAGTTTGGTGCTCCACTGCCGTTTGTGCCCTCTGCCGGATCGTTCCAAGAGTTGAATTCTACGACCGTGTTTTGAATCAGGGCAATACGATTGCGTAAGCCTTGCACACTTAACATCCATTGATAGGTGCCAGCCACTCCGTTTGTATTGATCAGATAACCCCAACCAAAGTTTTGGAAACCTGTTTTTTGCGAATTTCTTGGATCTTCATTGACTCTCATCCGAAAGTAGAGATACGTTCCATCAAACGCAGAAAAAGCAACAGGAAACGTAGCGTTTCCTACCAAGTCGATAGAGCCGGGATTTTCATCGTTCGGGACGTCTCCGAATGGACTTCCCCCGAGCATAAACGGGATGAATTGACTGTCAGAAGGATAGGCCATTTTTCCTCACCTCTCCCCTCTAACATATGTACATAGAGTGATATGGCCCCCGCCCTCTCTTTGCTAATTGGCTTGTCCGTGCCCGTCCCAACAAAACGGTCATGACCGTTTTGTTGACCGCAAGCGGTCACATCCACTTTTATGAAAAACGTCGAGACGTTTTTCACAGAAAAAAGGGCTTTCGCCCGCAAATATTTCTTGCGAGGAAACCCTTTCCCTCCGTATTACCTATCTTACATAAATACGCGATAGCCAAGCAGAATAACCAGCACCAAAACGACAATACAGCCGATGAAGAAGCCGATGCTGCCTTCTTGTCGCTTTGCTTTGCCCAAGGACATTTCCATCAAACCAAAGGCGATAACCGCGATAATGCCCTTCACGTAGTAATAGAAATCTGATGCGTGACCCACGAAAAGCATCCAAGCTCCCGATACAAGAATAATGACCATCATGAGTCTGAGCAGCATATGTACGATCTTTCCTGCTTTTGCTTTACCCACGCGATACAGGATGTAGGCAACGATCAAGAGCACGAATGCGACTTCCCAGCTACCCACATGCGCTTCAATTAACGCTTTGTACGGCAAAATATTCAACCCCTTTACTCCTAAATTCAATCTTGTCCATTATAACAGAAGAAGGGGAAAAATGCTGATGTCCCAATGCGTGGCAGTATTGTGACCAGGCTTTTTTGGGGATGAAAAAGAGGCTGCCTGTCATCGGCAACCTCCTTTTTCTAGCAAACGATCCTATCGCAGTAAAAATCCGTCTTTCAGCGGGTCCGTAGGGTCCACGACAAATTGATGCAAACCTGTGATATACGCCTTTCCTTCTATGCTCGGAATGACAGCCGGATAACTACCCACCTGCGTGGTTGCTGCCACCTTGCCGATAAACTGGCTCCCGACAATTCCTTCATGGACAAACGATTCTCCAGCAGCCAGCTTGCCTCGCGCATGCAAGGTGGCTACGCGAGCCGCAGTACCTGTACCACATGGTGAACGATCGACCTGCTTGTCGGCGAAAATCGTCACGTTGCGCAGGTCTGATCCTTCCACTCTCGGCTTATCCGAGATAATCACCCCGTAAATGCCTTTGAGCTCAGGCTCCAACGGATGAACGACCTCCATTTTCGCCTCGATTTGTTCCTTGATTCGCCTTCCCCACTCTTGCAGCTCTGCCAATTGCTCCATTTCTGCCTGAACCCCGATATCTTCCGCCTGTACAACTGCATAGAATGCTCCGCCAAAAGAAATGTCCACAGGAAAGGAACGTCCTCCCCACTCAATGGGAACGTCTTGTGCCAAAACAAAGGAGGGGACATTTTCAAACGAGACGGAATGGACCAGCGATTCTTCCACCTTGGCGTGCGCAATGATTCTTCCTGCCGGACTGTCAATCACAATACGCTCTGTCGGATCTTCCAGCCGAAGGATTCCAGTCTCAATGGCAGCCGTCACTACCGCAATAATTCCATGCCCGCACATGGTACTGTAGCCCTCGTTATGCATGAACAGCACGCCAAATGCCGCATCTGGGCTGACGGGCTCTGTCATGACACACCCGTACATACCATGATGTCCGCGCGGTTCATACATAAGCACCCGCCGGATATGGTCCAGCTCCTCCCGAAAGTAACGTCGCTTCTCCAGAATCGTCTCGCCCGCGAGCGGTGGAATGCCGCCTGTTATGATGCGCAGCGGCTCCCCTCCAGTATGGGCCTCGATCGTCGTAAACAACTGATTGATGTTCATGACATCCTCACCTTTTTATGCGATTGGCGAAAAGCTCGATGGATCACCATGCGTATTTGATCGCGCATGTTTTCGTCGTACTGTAAAAATCAAGTGCCGCTTGCCCCTGCTCCCGTGTATGCGAGCTGGATAGCTTCATGCCGCCAAATGGAGCCTGATATTCCACACCTGCCGTCTCCTGATTGACCCGAACCATCCCCGCCTGCGCCACATCCAAGAAGCGATGGGCACTCGCCAAATCTCGGGTAAACAGCGAAGCGCTCAGTCCGTATACAGACTGGTTGCACAGCTCCACAGCCTCGTCAAAACCGTCCGCTGTCAATAGCACAGCCAATGGTCCAAACACTTCCTCCTGAACGAGGCGATGATTGGCAGCGACACCCTCGACAATTTGGGGACGGATGTAATAGCCTTGCTCCTCTTTTGCATAAGCAGGGCTTTGGGCAATGACTGTTGCTTCATCGCTCGCCAATGCGATGTATTGCCCAACCGTCTCATACTGTGCAGCCGAGGCAACAGGCCCCAAATACGCTTCCAGATCGCTGGCATCCCCTACCCGGCACGTCTCCATAGCCGATTGCAACCGCTCGACAAGTGGCTGGTAGATCGCCTTCTCTACAATGATCCTGCTGGTAGCCGTACATTTTTGACCAGCCGATCGAAACGCGCCGCTGAGCAAAATCGGAACCGTTTTATCCAGATCAGCATCTGCCAAAACAACTGCTGCATTTTTTCCGCCCATTTCGGTTTGATATTTGATATTGCGACCCGCGCACGCGATGGCAATCTGTCTGCCTGTTTCCGATGAGCCAGTAAAGCTGACCGCATCGACTTCGGCTTCATTCGTAAGTGTATGGCCGATCTCTCGGCCCTTGCCAATCACCAGATTCAGCACACCCGCTGGCAGCTTCGTTTCCGCAAATATTTCGGCTAATCGTGTCGCTGTGAGCGAGCCGTTTTCCGCTGGCTTCCAAATGACCGTGTTCCCGCAAATGAGTGCAGGGGCGATCTTCCAGATAGGGATCGCAACGGGGAAGTTCCATGGTGTGATAACCGCCACGACTCCGAGCGGGACGCGACGGCTGTATTGCAGGACGTTCGTATCTGAAGAAGGAATCAGGTTGCCGTTGGAACGCATCCCTTCTCCGGCATAATAGCGCAACAGACTGACCCCGCGCGCCACTTCTCCGCGCATCTCGCCAAGCTGTTTGCCCATTTCCCGGCTTGCCAGCTGTGCCAAGCTGTCTGCATTTGCCTCTAATGCGGCAGCCATTTGAAAAAGAATATCGCCACGAGCCGCACCTGTTTGTTTTGCCCAGCCGATCTGTGCCGCACGAGCTGCCTGTTCAGCAGCAAAAACTTGTGACCGATCAGACAGATGCAGAACGCCGACTTCTTCTGTGATACGTGACGGGTTTTTGACCGTTAGTTCCTTCCCTGACGGCGTCATCCATTCGCCGCCAATCCAGTTTTTGCTGTGCATCATGCCCGTCCCCCTTATCGTCCACTTGCAGCGCCGACAGCGTAGTCAAACGCCTTTTTAATGCCTGCGTAGTATTCTTCAGACAGCGGCAGACGCGGCGGACGAGTCGGTCCTACTGGGAAATTTGCCAGCTCCATCATGTATTTGATCGACTGTACCAATTGTGGGCTCGCATCATAGTGGAACAGTGGCAACAAACGACGATAAAGCGCTTGTGCTTCGCCGAGCTTGCCTGCCCGTGCCAGACGGAACAGCTCCACTCCTTCTTTTGGCAGCGCATTCGGCACACCCGAAATCCAACCAGTCGCCCCGATCAAGCCGCCCTCCATAACGAGATCGTCTACACCGACCATGACTTCCAAGTCCGTCTGCGCGAGAATGTCCTGCATGCGGCGCACATCACCGGAGAATTCTTTCACAGCGACGATATTCTCGAACTTCGCCAGTCTTGCCAAAATGTCCGGTGTCAGGTCGATTTTGTAGTCGTGTGGATTGTTATAGGCAATAATCGGCAGCCCGACAGTGTTCAGCGCCTCGTAGTGGGCAAACACTTCATTTTCCAATGGCTTGTAGTTAATCGGAGGCAAGGCCATCACGCCTGCTGCTCCCGCATCCTTGGAGAATTGCACCCATTCCACTGCTTGACGAGTAGACGGAGCAGCAGAGCCTACGACCACGGGAACCCGACCTTTTGCCGCAGCGATCACGGTATGAATGACTTTTGCCCGCTCTTCTCCTGTCATTGTCGCGTATTCCCCCAGCGAACCAGACGGAACCAGTCCGTCTACGCCCTCCTGAATCAGCCAGTCACACAATTCCGTCAAACGTTTGTAATCCACCTCATACTCGTTTGTAAACGGCGTGACAATCGCCACGTACACTCCTTCAAATCTTGCCATTTCTCATTCTCCTCTCACATTTGTGTTGTGTTTTAATGATCAGTTGCGGCTGGGATGAGCAAAAAGCCATTCGCCAGCTCGTCTTCCGGATTGTAAAAAATCGTATGCTTGCCCATCAGCCAGGCCGATCCTGCAATTCGGGTGATGACAGCAGGCAGCCCTCCTTCCTCCGTCTCATGGAGCACTCTTCCTGTAAACAGAGAACCGACGATGCTCTCATGCACAAACGGTTCGTCTATCCCGATCTTCCCCTTGGCAAACAAGGTCGCCAGCTTCGCGGAAGTGCCCGTTCCACATGGCGATCGGTCTATTCCGCCCGGTGGTACGACGACAGTATTTTTCACATCCGCTCCCGGATTGTCAGGGGCCGTATAGAACTCCACATGGGTCAGTCCGCGAATAAACGGCTTCTCTGGATGAACGATCTCCATGGCCTGATTAATCGCTTTTCGAATCGTGACGGCCGTATCGACGATGGTGGATGCATTCGCTGGTGTCAGTTCGAGATGGAGCTTGCGTGCATCCGTGATGGCATAAAAGTTTCCACCGTAGGCAATATCGCAGGTTACTGCTCCAATCCCTTCTACTTCTACAGTCACATCTTGCTGATAGAGGAAGGCTGGAATGTTCACAAACGATACTTCCTTGGCTTTTCCTCCCTCTACCTGTATATCTACCTCGACCAGTCCTGCTGGCGTATCGAGCGTAAGCTTTGTCACCGGCTCGGTCACAGGGATCATGCCTGTCTCCACCAGCGCGGTGCATAGACCGATCGTATCGTGACCGCACATCGGCAAGTATCCGCCTGTCTCGATATAAATCACGCCTACATCCGCATCCGGATGGCATGGGTCAACGATCAAGGCCCCGGACATCACATCATGCCCGCGCGGCTCATACATCAAAAACGTGCGAATCCAGTCGTACTCGGCCTTCATCTGGAGCATTTTTTCTCCCATCGTGGTTCCGGTAAGCTTTGGCAGACCACTGATTACCGTACGGGTAGGATTTCCCCCGGTATGCGTGTCAATGGTGGTAAACACCCTCGTTGCTTTCATGGATGCAACACTCCTTTTTTCGTAAACCGTTCCAAGCGCAGCGGCTCTGTCGGAATGATGGTGTCTGGCTGATCGACTAGCATCTCGGACACCAGCTTGCCTGTGACGGCAGCCAGACTGATTCCATCTCCTTCATGACCAGCTGCGATAAAGTAACCGGGAACTTCTTCTACGCGAGAAATAATCGGTAAGTGATCCTCTGTCCACGGGCGCAAACCGCAATACGTGCGGATGATCGCGAAGTCGGCGATCTTCGGATAAAAGCGCAGTGCTCTTCTCGCCATGCACCTGACGACATTCAGATCAATCCGCGTATCGAAGCCTGCAAACTGACGACTAGAGCCAATTAAGAAGTTCTGGCTCTCTGTCGGCTCAAAAACGAGCGCGACTCCGTACTTCTCTGTCTCCTCGTCTACTTGTCGGACTCCACCAAACTTTGAGATGAGATAGCCGAACTCCATCACCTTTCGCACGCCGACTGGCATCTGTCGCGAGGCGACGATCAAATGCCCTTTGCGCGGAACGATCGGAATATCCACCCCAACCATTTTGCCAATGACTGGCGCCCACACCCCTGCGGCATTGACGACCTGCTTGGCTGTCATGCTGCCTGTACCAAGCCCGATGTGGAACGTACCCGTCGCCTGATCACGTCTAATCGACTTGACCTCTGTACGGCGCATGCTCCTCGCTCCATGCTTTTTCGCTCCTTCAAACAGGGCAAAGGTCAGCATGTACGGATTGACGGTAGAATCGGTGGCGCACTCCAAGCCTCCCAGCAAATCGTCGGCAAAGTAAGGCGACTCCTGCCGAATATCCGCTCGGTCCAGCATCCGAAACGGCAGTCCGGCTTCCTTTTGTCGTCGCACCCATTCATTGGCGGCTTCCATCTCGGCCTCTGATTCGCAGACGAGAATGCTCCCCGGTGCCCGATATTCAAACGTATGGTCCAGCTCCCGGCTAAGCTGATCAACGAGCATCTGGCTTTTCAGGGACATCTGACTGTCAAAGCCGGGGTCCTTGTCGATTGCCAAAATATTCCCGTCACAGCGCGAGGACGTCCCGGATGCCAGCTCGCCTTTTTCCAGGACAACGACATCCAATCCAGCCTTCGCAGCGTAATACGCAATCGCCGCGCCGATGATGCCACCACCGATTACCGCAATCTGCGCATGGGTTTGTACTGTCATGCTGATTCTCCTCAAATGCGTATTCTGCTACTCACTTTCTCTTTTTTGCAAAAGCCATGCCAATCGTTCCAAGTGCGATTTCCAAAATATTTCGTCTAAATTCTTTGACAACAAAAAGAGCAAATGTATAATAAATGAGAAATTGTTCAAAATTTTATACACTTGAACGACCTCTTTCAAAAGGGATGATCGAGTTGAATCACAAACTTCCTGCCTTACCCGAGTTGATACAGACAAATATGCAGATTTTCAACGATCACGAGCTTCTCCCTTCTCAGTTGGACGAAACCATTCCTGTATTTGCCCAGCGTCAAACCAGCTGGCATGTCACCGATTCCTCCCATTTAACCGCCAACTTGACGACCGATTGCACACAAGCCCCTTGGGAACCAGCTGCTGTAATGACACTGGATTCAACATTGGCCGACGCCATCCACCTGCTGGCTACACACAACTATCTCCTGATCGAAAAACAGCCCGGAGTCCCTGTCGGCTACCTTCATCGAGGTGCAGTCATACAAGCCATTTTTTCCTCGTATGAGATTTTGGAAGCGTATTTCGAGACGATGATCAAAACCATGGACGCTTCCATATCCGTCATCGATGAAAAAGCGCGTGTGATGGTTTGGACAGAAGGGGCTGAACGAATCTTTTCCTTGAAAGCAAAAGAAACGATGGGTCGCCCGATCACCGAATTTTTCCCGCTCGAAATGCTCGAAACACTCAAATCTCTGCAAAGTGGACAGTCTCTCTACCGCCATCAGCATCAGCCTCGGGAGGATCTCGTCGTGCTCATCAATACCAATCCGATCTATTTGCATGACAAAATCATCGGTGCTGTTGCGGCGGAAACCGATATTACGAGCCAAGTCCGACTGAACCAGGAGCTGTTGAACGCCAATAAAAAAGTGAATCACTTGCAGCAGGAAATGGCGAAGCTCAGTCCGACGCCTGATCCATTTGCACAGATCAAGGGAACGAGTCTCCCCATTCGCCATATCAAGTCCATGATCCAGAAGCTCAGCGCTACACAAGCAACCGTCTTGATCACAGGGGAAAGCGGCGTCGGCAAGGAGCTTTTCGCCAAAGCCGTGCATGATGTGCGGGAAGGCTCCAATGCGCCCTTTATCGCCATCAACTGCGGTGCGATTTCGCCTACTTTGTTTGAAAGCGAGCTGTTCGGGTACGAAAAAGGTGCCTTTTCTGGTGCGGATCAAAAAGGGAAAAAAGGAATGATTGAGCTGGCACGTGGAGGAACGCTGTTTCTCGACGAGGTAGGAGAAATGCCGCTCGATATGCAAGTGAAGCTGCTTCGCGTGCTTCAAGAGAAAAAGTATTATTCCGTCGGAGGGACCAAGCAAATTGAGGCAGACTTCCGCGTGGTTGCCGCTACGAATAAAAATTTGGAGGAGTTGGTGAAGGAAGGGAAATTTCGCCAAGACCTGTTCTATCGGCTCAATGTCGTGACCTTGAAAATTCCTCCGCTTCGAGAACGTATTGAAGATACGATTGAACTCGCCCACTTCTTTCTCTATGAATTCTCTTTACGTTACAACCGTCCCATTCATGCCATCTCGCAAAATGTCATGCAAAACCTGCTCCAATACGACTGGCCAGGCAACATTCGCGAGCTGCGAAATGCCATTGAACGATTGGTGGTATTTGCGACAGACGGTATTATCAAAGAAGAGGATTTGCCGTATTCCTTGCAAGGTCAGACGAAACAGGTACCGATGGAGCTCCCTCCCGATCTCTTTTCGCTGCAAGAAGAAATCGAAGCACATGAGCGCCGTGTCATTTTGCGAGCCATTGAGCTGGAAAACGGCAACAAGCAAGCCGCTGCGAAAAGACTCGGCATATCGCGGGCCACACTCTATAACAAATTGGGAAAGTAAAAACGCTGTCCTTCAACGGTTGTGCACGGGGAAGCCCTGCCACATGTTTTCCAGTCGCCTGTATCCTCTCTTCGTTCGGGCGGTCTCCTTCCAAACATGTGACAGGGCTTTCGAGCTGTTAGGTGTTCATCTGGCTTTCAAACCGTTTTTGGGGTTGATCAAGGTAGATTTCTTGTGCTAGCTGACCATCTTGAGTTATCGAATCATGATCGTGAAGCATTTTGGGTTCGTTTTGAAGACTCAATGCTCGCGAGTTGTTCATCTTCCTTCTTGGATCGACTTGCAATCATGTTTTACAAAAGCCGCGTAAGAAGAAGCGGATTTCCAGTCCAAGCGCCTCTGGAGCCCACCTCAGCGCAGGAAAAAATGGCGGGGAATTTCAGCTTTTTTCACATACAAAAACGCTCTAGCGTTTTCTGGTTTGAAGCGCTCCCGCCATTTTTTCCGAAGCGGACAGTCAATCCCCCCTTGCGGGGCGTAGGCCGAAGCGTAGACTGGAAATACGCTTCTTCCCTCCACTACAGCTTCTTTTTAAACACCGCACACCAACGCAAACAAAAATCTGGAAACCTTCGCCCCGCTTTTGGCGGCAACACCTCAGACAAAATACGGATCAATTCCATGGTTGATTCCTCCTTTGTCGTCGGGCACGTAAGCAGTGCACGCGGCCTACGCGCCCAAATACGCCTTGACGATCGAATCATCTGCCCTGAGAACGTCTGCCTTATTTTCCATGACGATGCGCCCTGTCTCCATTACATAGCCGCGATGAGCAAGCTTCAACGCTGCCTTCGCATTTTGTTCGATCAAAAGGATCGTCGTGCCCTGCCTGTTTATTTCTCTGATTATATTCATGATCTCAACCACAATTATCGGGGCAAGCCCCATCGACGGCTCATCTAGCATCAAGAGCTTTGGACGTGCCATGAGACCGCGGCAGATTGCGAGCATTTGCTGCTCACCTCCGCTCAGCGTTCCTCCCATTTGTTCACTCCGCTCCTTCAATCGAGGGAACAGCGCGAAAGCCTGCTCAATCCCCTCTGCGATGGCCGCCTTTTCTTTTCTCTGTGTAAAACCGCCTAACTCCAAGTTTTCACGCACAGTCAAGCCAGCAAAAATCCGCCTGCCCTCTGGTACATGGATGATGCCTGCTTCGACAATTTGGTGAGGAGCCCAACCTACGAGACTCTGTCCATGAAGCAAGACATCTCCACTGCTTGGTCGAACGATTCCAGAAATCGTTTGGAGTGTCGTGCTCTTGCCTGCCCCATTGCTGCCTAGCAGTGCGACAATCTCGCCTTCATACACGTGCAGGTCAATGCCTTTAAGCGCTTCAATTTTTCCGTAAAACGAACGAATGCCGCTGATCCTCAAAAGTGGTGTCATATCGCCTCCTCCTCCTTTCCCAGGTAGGCTTCTACAACAAGCGGATTGCTGAGTACATCCTCGGGAGTTCCCTCAGCGATCTTCTGTCCGTAGTCGAGGACGATTACTTTTTCCGATATTTTTTTGATCAAACCCATATCGTGCTCGATGATCAGCACGGTTAACTCGTAATGGGTGCGGATTCGCTTGATCAAAGCAATCATAATTCAGCCCCGCAGCAGGCTCATCAAGAAGCAACACTCGCGGCTTGGTAGCTAAAGCCCGCGCGATCTCCAAATAGCGCTGAGCACCATACGGCAAGTTTTTGGCAATGCGCCAGCAGCTGTCTTCCATCCCCACGAAGCGAAGACAGTCCCTTGCCGTATCCTCGATCAACTCTTCCTCTCGTCGCTGTGCCCTTGTCTGCCATAATGCTCCCCAGACGGTTTGGCTCGTGCGGCTGTGCATGCCCGATTTGACATTATCCAAGACCGTCAAATTCGGAAACAGCCGCAAGTTTTGAAACGTTCGCGCCATGCCGAGCCGTGTGATTTGGCTTGGCTTTTTTCCCACGAGCTGGTTGCCGGCAAGGATGATCTGCCCCGCAGTCGGACGGTAAAATCCGGTGATCATATTGAAAACGGATGTTTTCCCCGCTCCATTCGGGCCAATGATACTGCTGATCGAGCCTGGGCTGATATCAAAAGACAAATCGCTTACGGCAGTCAGACCGCCGAATTTAAGCGTTACATTTTTCACTGTCAAGCTTGACGTCATTACCGCTGCCCCCTTCCGTAGCCTCCTCGGGTTCGCCACGTCTATCGTCTCGTTTCATCTCATAGAGGGCAGGCCACAGTCCTTGGGGGCGAAACAGCATCATCGCGACCAGCGCGGCACCGAAGATCAAATACCGCCAATCTTCCACTGAGCGCAGCAGCTCCGGCAAGGCAATGACCAGCACGGCGCCCAAGACGACGCCGGGAATGCTGCCCAAGCCCCCGAGTACCACTGCCAGAAGAATCATGATGGACTGGGTAAAGCTAAAGCTGAGCGGCGCAATTGCACTCATTTTGACAGCAAAAACAGATCCAGCCAGACTCCCGATGACAGCTCCGATCGAATACGCCAACAGCTTCATATTGATCCGGTTAATGCCCATCGCCTCGGCAGCATCCTCGTCCTCGCGGATATACATCCACGCCCTGCCGATGCGTGATGTGCCCAACCGTTTGACAGCCACGACCGCCAAAACAGCAATGATCAAGATCAAATAGTAAAAGTCGATCTGTCCGCCAAGAACATAGCCCCCAATAGAAGGACGCGGGATTCCGTAAATGCCAGATGCTGATCCGGTAATCGTTAGATTAATCGCTAAAATACGAATGATTTCCCCAAAGCCGAGGGTGACGATGGCCAGGTAGTCACTGCGCAGCCGAAGTGTCGGTGCTCCGATAATCACACCCACCATAGCCGCAAATAACATGGACACAGGCAAGGTCAGCCAAAACGACCATTGATAGACCGTCATCAGAATGCCTGTCGTATAAGCGCCTACGGCAAAAAAGGCGGCGTAGCCCAGGTCAAGTAATCCGGCAAAGCCGACTACCACATTCAGCCCCTGGGCCAAGACAACGTAGAACAAGGCAAGTGTCGCAACATCCAGCCAGTAGTTATTGGACAGAAACGGCAGTACACACGCGACTGCGAGCAACAGGACAACAGCGATTTTTTTTCGAGATGGATTCATCCGCTACATCCTCTCTGTCACTTTCTCACCCATGATGCCCGTTGGCTTCAATACGAGAATCAAGATCAACAGGGAAAACGCCACAACGTCCTTCCATGAACCGCCGAACATAAATGTTCCGGCTGTCTCCATCATCCCGAGCAACAGCCCGCCCAGCATCGCTCCCGGTATGCTGCCAATTCCCCCCAAAACCGCCGCCGTAAACGCCTTGAGCCCAATGATAAAGCCCATCATGAAATTGACGGTTCCGTAGTAAGCACCTGCCATCGTGCCTGCCCCTGCTGCCAGCGAAGCACCAATTAAAAAGGTCAAGCCAATGACTTTATGCACATGAATGCCCATTAAATGACAAGCCGTCTGATCGAGCGCAATCGCCCGCATCGCCTTGCCGTACAGCGAACGATTGATGAATAGATGCAAGCCCAGCATTAAAAGCGCAGAGATGATGACAAGCCCGATTTGGACATACGTAATTTTGGCCCCTAAGAGGCTAATGCCGTCGTGAGAAAGCTGCAAGGGATACACTTGATACTGCGCCCCCCAAACAATCATCGAGCCGTTCTCCAAAAAGAGAGAGACACCGATAGCCGTAATCAGGATAGAGAGTCGTGGAGCCAACAGGAGCGGCCGATAAGCCACCCTCTCAATCCCCATCCCGATGACGCCGACAATCACCATCGTCAGCAATAAGACAATCAATATTCCCATCAAGCCTGCTCCGGAAGAGTCTCCGCCAAGCACGCTGAGCAAGGTATAGCCGACAAATGCACCAAGCATGTACAAATCGCCATGCGCGAAGTTGAGCAGCTTGATAATGCCAAAAACCATCGTGTAGCCCAAAGCGATCAAGCTGTAAAAAGCACCGATGACCAGTCCGTCCGCCAGTGTTTGGACGAGAATATCCATTCCTCCACCATCCTTACTTTGACGTATGCCCTACTTCGCTAACGTGAACTTGCCACTCGTCACTTTCAAAACGGCGAAGTTGGAGGTATCCAGCGTATTTTGGGCGTTGAACGAGATCGTTTGACCAAGTGCCTTGAAAGCTTTCGTTTCTTTGATTGCTTTTTTGATGGCGTCACGATCAGTCGAGTTCGCTCGCCCGATCGCATCTGCCAGCAGATTGACCGCATTGTAGCTCAACGCTGAGAAAGGCCCCGGTGCCAAGTTGTTGTACGTCTGCTTGTACGCAGAAGTGAACGCTTCTGCCCCCTCGATGAATTCGGCTGTAGGTGTCGCGGTAATCAAAAGCCCTTCCGCATTGTCTGCGCCTGCAATCTTGATAACGTCCTCACTGAATGAGCCATCGCCTGCGAGGAACAGACCGGATACGCCTTTTTGCTTGAATTGCTTGACCATGAGTCCTCCAGCCGCATAATAGCCAGTAAAATACGTCGCGTCCGGCTCGAGGCCTTTTATTTTTGTTACCAACGCACTGAAATCTTTTTCTTCGGGGTTGATCGCTTCATACGCGATGACCGTGCCTCCGGATTTTTCAACGGACGCTTTGGCAAAATCGGCCAAGTCTTTGGCATAGGCAGAATTGTCATGGATGAGCACGACTTTTTTCGCCTGGTTGGCTGCCATGTAATCTGCTGCAGTTTGTGCTTGATCTGGGGTTAGGCCATTGATCAAAAAGAGGGTGTCATAACCTTGAGCGGGTAATTTGGCTGAGTTGGCTGCGGGAACGATCATGGGAATGTTGGCATTTTTGAATACACCTGATGAGGGGAGTGTCGCACCTGAGCAGTAGCCACCGACGACAGCCACTACGTTTTGGGAGACCAGCTTATTGGCTGCTGTCGTCGCCATTTGTGGATCGCAGCCATCATCAGCTACCTCGATCTTCAATTTTTTCCCAATAACTCCACCGCTGTCGTTTATTTTTTTGACAGCCATTTCGATGGCGTTTTGCATGTCTTTTCCATCCGTTGCATTGTTACCAGTTACTGGCAAAATCACACCCACGAGTATCTCGCTAGCGTCTGTACCTCCAGTAGAAACTCCTTGACTAGCACATCCCGCTACTGCCAGTGAAAAAGTCAACATCGCCGCGCCTATCACGCTTCCCCATTTTTTCATAGCCCATCCCCCATTCGAATATTATTCGATTGATGCCCATTTCCAGTCGATTGCGCCTAGACCATCCTGGAAGATTCCTGTTACCTTGTCATTCTTCACCCATGTATGCGTATAGAAGTAGATCGGCATAATCGGCATTTCGTCCATCATGATTTGCTCGGCTTCACGCAGAATCGCCTTGCGTTTTTCCGGATCACTCTCGGTGGCGGACTGATTCAGCAGCTCTTTGAATCTCGGATTCTCCCAACGCGTATCGTTATTGCCCCCATCCTTATCCTTAAACAGCTCCAGGAAGTTGATCGGATCGTTGAAGTCACCCGACCAGCCGAGACGCCCGACCTGGTAGTTGCCCTCGTGCATGGTCTCGAGGTACACCTTCCATTCCTGATTTTCCAGCTTCACTTCTGCACCAAGGTTTTGACGCCATTGGTCTTGAATCGCTTCTGCGATCTTTTTATGCCCTTCCGACGTGTTGTAGCTGAGCTTGATCGGCGGCAGTTTAGAGATACCCAGCTCTTTCATTCCTTCTTCTAACAGCTTTTTTGCCGTTTCTTGATCATTGTCTTTGAAATAACCGCCCGTATTGAGTCCCATTGTTGGAGGAACTGCTGCCATCGCTGGCTGCTGATTCGCTTGGAGTACGTTGTCGATCAAGATTTGACGGTTAATGGCGTAGGCAAAAGCTTTACGGATCTTCACGTTATTGAACGGAGGTTTCTCTGTATTGAACTTGTACCAGTAGGTAGCACCGACAGGCTTCACTTGCAGCTTTCCGCTGTCTTTAAGCGCTGGCATCGCATCTGTTGGCAGCGAGCTTAACGGACTGCCTGCCCAGTCAATCTCGCCATTTTCGAACATGGACAGCTCTGTATTTTCATCCTCCACCATCGAGAACTCGATCTTGTCCAGCTTGACACTATCTTTGTCCCAGTAGTTGTCGTTTTTTACGAGTACCATTTTGCTTTTGTGTTCCCAAGACTCCATTTTGAATGGGCCATTTCCTACGTGGGTTTTGGCATCTCCAGCCCATTTTTCATCTGCTTCGACTACCTTTTTATTTACCGGGAAATAAGTTTGGAAGGCGGTCAGCTCCAGAAAAAACGGGGTTGGATTCGTCAACTCTACTTGGAGAGTCTTGTCATCCAATGCTTTTACGCCGACATCATCCAAGCTGCCATTCCCTTTGTTCGCCTTCTCCGCATTCTTGATGTAATAGAGCTGGTAGGCGTAATTGGACGCTGTCTTCGGATCGAGAGCTCGCTTCCATGCGTATTCGAAATCATGCGCTGTTACTGGTTCTCCGTTGCTCCACTTGGAGTCTCTCAGCTTGAAGGTGTATGTTTTCATATCACTCGATACTTCAATCTTCTCGGCTACTGCTTCCTCTGGCTTGCCCGAAGGCCCGATGCGTGTCAGTCCATCAAATACTGCTTTGACGATGGCAGCAGAGGTCGTATCTTCCGCAATTCCAGGATCACCTGTGGGTGGTTCAGAGTGAAGATTCCAGCGGAGGACTTGTGCTTTTGCTGGTTCTTTAGCCGTGGTGGCAGGTGCTGGCTGCGTGCTTGGCTGTCCACTCTGTGATGCTTGCTCGGCTGGGTTCGCTGCTGGCTGTCCTCCCCCACATCCTGCTAAAGCTAATCCCATTACTGCTAGGCTACTCATTACCGCGAACATACTTTTTTTCATTCGATCAACCCCCCATTACTCAGTCGTTATGTGTTGGTTTTCAGAATTATCAGAATGCAAGAGGTGTGCCAAAAATGAAGAGGGCAGTGGCTTCGTTCTAGGGGTGATTGTTGTAAATTTTTTTGTACACTGTATTACTTGCTGTGTTTCAAATCTTAGACACCACTGTTAGACAAAAAAAGCCTCAGCCCACTTACTCGGCCAAAGCTCCTGTCTCTCGATTTACAAAATGATCAATTCGCGCGGTGAATGTGTAAGCACCTCATTGCCACTATCTGTGACAACCAGATCGTCTTCGATTCGGACTCCACCAAGCTCTGGGATATAAATCCCCGGCTCCACGGTCAAAATCATGCCTTCTTGGAGAACGGCCGTGCAACGTGTAGACATAAATGGCTCCTCATGAATGTCCAGGCCCACTCCATGCCCCATCCCATGTCCAAATCGCTCGCCATACCCGTGCTCCGTGATGTAGTCTCGTGCGAAGGAGTCTGCCTCTTTCCCGGTAATGCCAGGGCGAATGCCTGCGACAGCACGATTGCGTGCTTCCAGAACGATCTCGTAGATGGTTTTGAGCTGTTCATCAGGAGTGCCAACAGCAACCGTACGGGTAATATCAGAGCGATACCCTTGGTACAATGCGCCGAAATCCATCGTGACCATATCTCCTGCTTCAATCATCTTTTCACTCGCTACGCCATGAGGAAGTGCGGAACGATAGCCAGAAGCAATAATGATGTCAAAAGCAGAGCCCGAAGCTCCTTCTTTTCGCATGAACATTTCCAATTCATTAGACACCGCAAGCTCTGTGATACCAGGACGCAGGAAGGAAGCAATATGGGAGAATGCCGCATCAGCAATTTGTGCAGCCGTTCGGATGATCGCCAATTCTTCCTTTGTCTTAATCATTCGCAATCCCTCAATGACACCTGACGTCGGAATGAAGGCTGTTTTAACCGACTCGCTGTATTTACGATGCAAAGCAAACGTGACATTCTCTTCTTCAAAGCCGAGATGCTTGATCCCCATCGCTTCCGCCTGGCACGCTACCTCACTGTATATGGATTCTTTTGTAGGCAAATAAACGATCTCAAAGCCTGTTGCTTGTGCTTGCGCTTGGGCTGTGTAACGGAAATCTGTAAAGAGCTTGGCCTGGTCCCTTGAAATGAGGACAACCCCGTATGTACCTGTAAAGCCTGTGAGGTATCGTCGGTTTTGTCCATTGGTGATCAAAATTCCGTCAATCCCAAGTGAATCGAATTGCTCACGCAGTCTTTTTACTTTTTCCATCTCTGTCATCCCTCTTTTGCTTGTCGTGATTGGGCTCATTCTTTGAGAATATTCAGCAAGTATTGTGCCAGCCAAGTCGATTTCACTCGCTTCTCCATGGCACGACACTTGCATTTTTCATCAAGCAAGAATGAAAGGAGGCTTCATCATGGAATCGCATCCATTGATTATCTGCCGTTGTGAAGAAGTAACTCTCGCTGAATTGGTAGAGACCGCCCAAACCTATCCATGTACTGCACGCGAGCTGAAACTGCGGACCAGAGCCGGCATGGGCTGCTGCGGTGGGAGAACCTGCCGCACATTGATCGATCAGGTCATTCAGCAAGTAACTGGCCAAGCGCCTTCTCATACTGTACCTCTTGGATACCAACCGCCTATCCGTCCTGTCTCATTTCAAACGCTTGGGGGGCAACGGGCATGAGTCAACGAATTGATCACCATCCGGTCCTTGGTTCACTCGGTGACAGAAAGCAGCTTCCTTTTTATTATAACGGCTCTGTCTATACGGCTTACGAAGGCGAGACGATTGCAGGAGCTCTATTGGCCGCAGGGGTCCGTACACTTCGGGTGCATGAGGAAAAAGGAACACCCCGAGGAATTTACTGCAATATCGGTCACTGCTATGAATGTCGTGTCCATGTAGACGGTGTTCCTACCGTGCGTGCTTGTATGACGCTTGTGCAGGAAGGCATGCAAGTGAATGCGGGTTCTCTCCTTCCTACTCCCTTGAAAAAAGGAGGGCATGGTGCATGATCGACCTTATCATTATCGGGGCTGGACCCGCGGGCTTATCCGCCGCAATTGCAAGTGCCAGGCAGGGATTGGCTGTTCTTGTAGTCGATGAGTTTTATCGTCCTGGGGGCCGCTTGCTCGGACAGCTTCACGAAGAGCCGGACGGTGTGTGGTGGAATGGACTGGATGAAGCTGCTCGTCTCACCCAAGAAGCGATTGGGCTTGGCGTAGAGATCCGTTGCGGCGTTTCCGTGTTCCATTTGACCCAATCTCAAAATGGCTGGGTTGTTTCTACCACAGAAGGGGAAATAATAGCCCCATTGCTCCTGATGGCTACGGGGGCTTCTGAAGCAGCCGTGCCCGTGTCAGGGTGGACGTTACCTGGCGTGATGTCCATCGGAGCTGCTCAAGTCATGACGAATGTGCAGCGCGTGCGAGTAGGACAACGCGGGGTCGTCATTGGAATCAATATCCTATCGGTGGCGATATCCCGAGAATTGCAGTTGGCTGGAATTACGGTGGATCGAATGATTCTCCCACCTAGTACGACTGTCAGTGGCACTGCGGGGCAACCACAAGCAGTGATGCAATCCTTATTGCGCGTCGCCCATCTTGCCCCTTCTCTGATAATTCGGCTGGGGAGCAAACTGATGAGAAGTTCATGGATGCAAAAGCTGGCAGTATCCCTCTACCCCTCAAACGGGTTTTCTATGTGGGACATCCCGATACAACTGCGAACAGCAGCACTGGAAATCGTCGGAACCGAACAAGTCGAGGGTGTCCGTATCGCCCAAGTTGCCGTTGATGGTTCACCCATAGCTGGAACCGAACAAGTCATTCCAGCTGATTTCGTTTGTATCGCAGGCGGATTAAGTCCTCTCGCGGAATTGGCAGCGATTGCTGGGTGTCCTTTTGCTTATGTTCCCTCCTTGGGCGGGCATGTCCCCTTACACAATGAAAGCATGCGAACGCCAGTCCCTGGACTCTATGTTGCTGGCAATATCACGGGAATTGAAAGTGCCAAAGTGGCAATGGCTCAAGGCACGGTCGCTGGACTTTCTATTGCAAAAGCTAGGGGGAAGCTGACGAATGAACAGCCGTTATCGGATGCCATTCAACAGGTGAAAATCGTCCGTCAAAACGCAACGATTCAGTTCCATCCAGACATTGTGGCTGGGCGTGCACTGGTGGGACAAATGACAGCAGAATGGATCGCGCACTAATTCATTCCTTCAATAGAAAAAGGCAGCCTGTCATTCTTTCACGATAGGCTGCCTCTGTTTTTTCTTTCTGTTTTGTGCTTTGGTAGTTGATGAAGACGGCACCTCTGAGTCCGTAGTAAGCGGATCGTGTATTTCCTCTGCCTGTTCTCGATAGTAAGCAATGAGCTCAGGGTATTCCGCGATTTCTCTCTCTCCTGTCGGAGTGATCGCATAGAGCCCTCGTTGCACACGGGTAAACCATCCATAATGATTTTGGATAAGAATCGACGAGGTTTTCTCCCCCGTCCCTTTACTCTTGAGTAATTTGGGCGATAACGGCCCATACTGCTGAAGCAATGTCGCAATTTGAATGCAGCTCTGCTTGTAGGCTGTCATGAGCTTGGTTTGATAGCTGCCGCCAACATTGTAATCGCCGTATCTTCCCCGCATCTCTTCAATGATGCGGTTTCGCTTTTTTTGATTGAATTGCTTGCTTTTTACCCGATCAAACGGTCCTGGTGAAATATTCACTTCCATGACTGCGGCCCCTCTTTTTGGAAAGGACACGAGAATAAGACCGAGCTCGAGACGTCTAACCAAGTAGCATATATCTTGCCATTTTTTCGAAAACAATTTGTATTTGGGCTTCGGGATTGCCATATAAACAAAATCGGTATAGCGTTGTCGCTTGGTTGCCTGTATGAGCAATTCCACACTTAGGTTGCGCTTAAACTCAACAATAATCAGTTCCTCACCTTTGATGGCAGTCAAATCGCAATGCTTAACCTCGCCAAAAACGTCATATCCTTGCGCGACAAAATAATTTCGAATCGGTTCGTACATGTCAGCTTCATATTTTTTCTCCGCTTTTGGTTCCATGTGCTCCCCTTCTCTTATAGGAAAAAGAGCCAATCCAGTGGATTGACTCCTCTCTTCGTTATTCCTTCAAAACTGAATACGCATGATTGCTAAGAGTGTGTGGATAAGTCCTCGACCGATTAGTATTCGTCAGCTCCACGCGTTACCGCGCTTCCACACCGAACCTATCAACCTCATCGTCTATGAGGGGTCTTACCAGCTTGCGCTGTGGGAAGTCTCATCTTGGAGGGGGCTTCACGCTTAGATGCTTTCAGCGCTTATCCCGTCCGCACATAGCTACCCAGCTGTGCCACTGGCGTGACAACTGGTGCACCAGCGGTGCGTCCATCCCGGTCCTCTCGTACTAAGGACAGCTCTCCTCAAACTTCCTACGCCCGCGACAGATAGGGACCGAACTGTCTCACGACGTTCTGAACCCAGCTCGCGTACCGCTTTAATGGGCGAACAGCCCAACCCTTGGGACCTACTTCAGCCCCAGGATGCGATGAGCCGACATCGAGGTGCCAAACCTCCCCGTCGATGTGGACTCTTGGGGGAGATAAGCCTGTTATCCCCAGGGTAGCTTTTATCCGTTGAGCGATGGCCCTTCCATGCGGAACCACCGGATCACTAAGCCCGACTTTCGTCCCTGCTCGACTTGTAGGTCTCGCAGTCAAGCTCCCTTCTGCCTTTACACTCTACGAATGATTTCCGACCATTCTGAGGGAACCTTTGGGCGCCTCCGTTACCTTTTAGGAGGCGACCGCCCCAGTCAAACTGCCCACCTGGCATGGTCCTCTCGCCCGATAAGGGCGACGAGTTAGAAACTCCGTACATCAAGGGTGGTATCCCACCGACAGCTCCACAGAGGCTGGCGCCCCTGCTTCTCAGCTTCCCACCTATCCTGTACATGATGCACAAAGTTCCAATACCAGGCTACAGTAAAGCTCCATGGGGTCTTTCCGTCTTGTCGCGGGTAACCTGCATCTTCACAGGTATTATGATTTCACCGGGTCTCTTGCCGAGACAGCGCCCAAGTCGTTACGCCTTTCGTGCGGGTCGGAACTTACCCGACAAGGAATTTCGCTACCTTAGGACCGTTATAGTTACGGCCGCCGTTTACTGGGGCTTCGGTTCAAAGCTTCGCTTGCGCTAACTCATCCCCTTAACCTTCCAGCACCGGGCAGGCGTCAGCCCCTATACTTCGCCTTGCGGCTTCGCAGAGACCTGTGTTTTTGCTAAACAGTCGCTTGGGCCTTTTCACTGCGGCCCCCTCGGGCTATTAACCCTACCGAGGCGCCCCTTCTCCCGAAGTTACGGGGCCATTTTGCCGAGTTCCTTAGCAAGAGTTATCCCGCGCACCTTAGGATTCTCTCCTCGCCTACCTGTGTCGGTTTGCGGTACGGGCACCTTGTTCCTCGCTAGACGCTTTTCTTGGCAGTGTGAAATCAGGGACTTCGGTACTTACATTTCCCTCGCCATCACAGCTCATGCTTGACGGTGTGCGGATTTGCCTACACACCACACTCACTGCTTGGACGGCCATCCAGTAGGCCGCTCACCCTATCCTCCTGCGTCACGCCATTGCTCAAGCGGAACAGAGGTGGTACAGGAATATCAACCTGTTGTCCATCGCCTACGCCTTTCGGCCTCAGCTTAGGTCCCGACTAACCCTGGGAGGACGAGCCTTCCCCAGGAAACCTTAGGCTTTCG